>NZ_JAALDM010000321.1:0-1944 GCF_014144865.1 Dietzia aerolata
CTGCAGCGGGGGCAGGGGCGGGCTGGGCGCCGGCGGGCGTCGCGCTGACGACGAGAGCCGCGGCCGCGCCGAGGGCGGCGAGCTTGGAGGAGATACGCATGGTGGCCTTCCGTGATGCACGGGTGAGCGACTGGGAGGTCGACCGGTCGCGAGCAAGATTACGGCGCTGTGATTAGTGAGTCCAGTGTGACACGTGTGATTAGTGGGATTCGTGAGGGAAATTCTCAGAAGAGGCTGAGTCGGAGAATTTGGTCTTTGGGCGCTAGGCTGCCTCTTCGGCAACGACGTACGCGCCGGCATCCTTTTTCGTCGCACTCGTCATCACCAGTTACGTATTGACCGGAGGTCCCATGTCCGACGCCGACGCCGTACTCCACGACGCTCTCGACACCGTGGTGCGACGCAATCCCGGACAGGTCCTCTACCGGCAAGCGGTCCACGAAGTCCTCGAGTCCCTCGCGCCCGTCGTGCGCCAGCACCCGGAGTACGTCGAGGGCGGCATCCTCAAGCGCATCATCGAGCCCGAGCGCGTGGTCTCCTTCCGCGTGCCGTGGGTGGATGACAACGGCGTGGTGCAGGTCCAGCGCGGCTTCCGCGTCCAGTTCAGCTCGGACCTCGGCCCGTACAAGGGCGGCCTGCGCTTCCACAAGTCCGTCACCGAGGACACCCTGAAGTTCCTCGGATTCGAGCAGGTCTTCAAGAACGCGCTGACCGGCCTCGGCCTCGGCGGCGGCAAGGGCGGCTCGGATTTTGACCCGCACGGCAAGTCCAACGGCGAAGTCATGCGCTTCTGCCAGTCCTTCATGGCCGAGCTGGCCCACCACATCGGCGCGGATCTCGACGTGCCGGCCGGCGACATCGGCGTGGGCGGCCGCGAGATCGGCTACCTGTACGGCCAGTACCGAAAGATCACCGGCCGCAACGAGGCGGGCGTCATCACCGGCAAGGGCGTCGGCTACGGCGGTTCCTGGGCCCGCACGGAGGCCACCGGCTACGGCCTCGTCTACTTCGTGCGCGAGATGCTGCGCGACTGCCCCGGCCTGACCCTTGAGGGCTCGCGCGTCGTGGTCTCCGGCTCCGGCAACGTGGCGCTGTACGCCGCCAAGAAGGCCTCGCAGCTCGGCGCCACCGTCGTGGCCTGCTCGGACAGCCAGGGCTACGTGCTGGACGAGGACGGCCTCGACCTGGACCTGCTCTCGGAGATCAAGGACGTGCGCCGCGAGCGCCTCTCGGCCTACGCCGACGAGCGCGGCAACTGCACCTACTTTCCGGGCAAGAACGTCTGGGAGGTCGAGTGCGACATCGCGCTGCCGTGTGCCACCCAGAACGAGCTCGACGGCAACGACGCCCGCACGCTCGCCGAGAACGGCTGCCGCCTCATCGCCGAGGGCGCCAACATGCCCTGCACCGAGGAGGCCATCGAGGTCATCCACGCCAAGGGCATCCTCTTCGGCCCCGCGAAGGCCGCCAACGCGGGCGGCGTGGCCACCAGTGGCCTGGAGATGCGCCAGAACGCCGGCCGTCTGCAGTGGGATTTCGAGCGCGTCGACTCCGAGCTCGACCGCATCATGACCAACATCCACGCCACCGCCGCCGCGACCGCCGACGAGTACGGCGTCCCCGGTGACCTCATCGCCGGCGCCAACATCGCCGCGTTCCGCCGGGTCGCCGACGCGATGCTGGCCCAGGGCGTCATCTGATCTGCAGGCCGCCCGCCTGACCTGCCGGGCCGGTCTCTGGAGGTCCGGCTGACCGCGCGAGTCCCGGTGCCCCACCGGGCCACCAGCATGACGACGACAACGCCTTCACCGGCGTTGTCGTCGTCGTCATTTCGGGGTTCGTTTTTCGCTCTCTCCCGCCATCGTCCGCAATCGTGCCGGGTGGGGACCAGCGCCCTGCCCCGCGCCGGTTCACCCCGCCCCGCGCCCGTTCGCCCTGCCCCGT
>NZ_JAALDM010000321.1:2130-7841 GCF_014144865.1 Dietzia aerolata
GATCGTGCAGGCGTATCGCAATCGAGCAGGTGAATCGTATTTGAGCGTGTGAACTGTCTTCGGACGGCGTGGGCCAGCGTCTGAGCCGGCATGTGCGCCGCCGTCGGGCGTGCGCGGGCCGCCATTGTTGAGCGGCGCGGGCGCAACTATTGCTGTGAGTTATGTCACTCCGGGAATGGAGTCCTGCGTCCTTGAGTTGTACGGGGTGTCAAACTTCAGCGACCCAGGCTCAACTCGGGTTGACTCGCCACGGATCGGCGGGCAGTGTGGGAACCGCACTGGAGAACGACGGGCCCCGACTTGAGTCAGGGTCGCTGAAGAAACAGTCATCATTCGCGGTAACAGTTCATTCGCGGTAACAGTAAGGAGTTCACCATGGGACGTGCAGTCGGTATCGACCTCGGCACCACCAACTCGGCGGTCGCTGTCCTGGAGGGCGGCGAGGCCCAGGTCATCGCCAACGCCGAGGGGTCGCGCACGACCCCGTCGGTGGTCGCATTCGCCAAGAACGGCGAGGTGCTCGTCGGCCAGCCGGCCAAGAACCAGGCGGTCACGAACGTCGACCGCACCATCCGCTCGGTCAAGCGCCACATCGGCACGGACTGGAAGTCGGATTCGATCGACGACAAGACCTACACCCCTCAGGAGATCAGCGCCCGTACGCTGCAGAAGCTCAAGAGGGACGCCGAGGCCTACCTCGGTGAGGACGTCACGGACGCCGTGATCACCGTCCCCGCCTACTTCAACGACGCCCAGCGTCAGGCCACCAAGGACGCCGGCCAGATCGCCGGCCTCAACGTCCTGCGCATCGTCAACGAGCCCACCGCGGCCGCCCTGGCCTACGGCCTCGACAAGGGCGACAAGGAGCAGACCATCCTGGTCTTCGACCTCGGTGGCGGCACCTTCGACGTCTCGCTGCTCGACATCGGCGACGGTGTCGTGGAGGTGCGTGCCACCTCGGGTGACAACCACCTCGGTGGCGACGACTGGGATCAGCGGATCGTCGACTGGCTCGTCGAGAAGTTCAAGGCCCAGAACGGGATCGACCTCACCAAGGACAAGATGGCGCTCCAGCGTCTGCGTGAGGCCGCGGAGAAGGCCAAGATCGAGCTGTCCAGCGGACAGTCCACCTCGATCAACCTGCCCTACATCACGGTCGACGCGGATAAGAACCCGCTCTTCCTCGACGAGACCCTGTCCCGCTCGGAGTTCCAGAAGATCACCCAGGATCTGCTGGACCGCTGCCGCAACCCGTTCCAGGCCGTCATTAAGGACGCCGGCATCTCGGTCTCCTCGATCGACCACGTCGTGCTCGTCGGTGGTTCGACCCGTATGCCGGCCGTGACCGACCTGGTCAAGGAGCTCACCGGTGGTAAGGAGCCCAACAAGGGCGTCAACCCGGACGAGGTCGTGGCCGTCGGTGCCGCGCTGCAGGCCGGTGTGCTCCGTGGCGAGGTCAAGGACGTTCTCCTGCTCGACGTGACCCCGCTGTCGCTGGGCATCGAGACCAAGGGTGGCGTCATGACCAAGCTCATCGAGCGCAACACCACCATCCCGACCAAGCGCTCGGAGACCTTCACCACTGCTGACGACAATCAGCCGTCGGTGCAGATCCAGGTGTTCCAGGGTGAGCGCGAGATGGCGCAGCAGAACAAGCTGCTCGGTTCCTTCGAGCTCGCCGGTATCGCCCCCGCTCCGCGCGGTGTGCCCCAGGTCGAGGTGACGTTCGACATCGACGCCAACGGCATCGTCCACGTCACCGCCAAGGACAAGGGCACCGGCAAGGAGAACACGATCGTCATCCAGGACGGCTCCGGTCTGTCCAAGGAAGAGATCGACCAGATGATCAAGGACGCCGAGGAGCACGCCGCCGAGGATGCCAAGCGTCGTGAGGAGGCGGACGCCCGCAACCAGGCCGAGTCCACGGTCTACCAGACGGAGAAGTTCGTCTCGGAGAACGAGGACAAGATCCCGGCCGACAAGAAGGAGTCGCTCGAGTCGGCGATCGCCGAGGCCAAGACGGCGCTCGAGGGCACCGATGTCGACGCGATCAAGGCCGCGGTCGAGAAGGTCAACACCGAGGCGCAGGCCGTCGGCCAGGCCATCTACGAGGCCTCCGCGGCCGAGGGGGCCGAGGCCGGCGAGGGTGCGGCCGAGGGTGCCGATGACGATGTCGTCGACGCCGAGGTCGTGGACGAGGACGAGCCCAAGGACGAGTCCAAGTGACCCGGCCCGACGGCACGCCCGACCCGGGTGCCCCGGGGGCAACCGACGAGGAGGCCTACGAGGCCGAGTTCGCCGAGGAGTCCCCGGTGGCCCCCGAGGCCGACGCCGTCGCCGAGGGCGCTGGCCTCACCGCCGACGAGATCGATGTCGAGGGAGAGCTCGTCGACGATGCCGCGGACTCCGCTGGCGCCGGTGGCGTCGGTGGCGACACGGCGGCCGACGGCGGGCTGCAGGCGCAGCTCGACGAGCGCACCGCGGACCTGCAGCGCGTGTCGGCGGAGTTCGCCAACTACCGCCGCCGCATGGACCGTGAGCGCACGGCCAGCATCGAGCAGGCCAAGGCGAAGGTTCTCGCCGAACTCCTGCCCGTGGTGGACGATCTCGACCGGGCTCGCGACCACGGTGACCTCGCCGAAGGCCCCCTGAAGGCCTTCGCCGACAAGATGGTCGCGCTCCTGGCGTCCCAGGGCGTCGAGCAGTTCGGTGACGAGGGCGATGCCTTCGACCCGAACGTGCACGAGGCCGTCCAGGACGAGTCCGAGGGCGGCGAGCCCGTGCTCGGCACCGTGCTGCGCAAGGGCTACCGGATGGGCGAGCGCACCCTGCGAACGGCGATGGTCATCGTTCGCTGACGCGCGTCACCGCTTCCGAGCGGCACCGTCGCCGAGCGGCACCACTGCCGAGCGGCGCTGACGGTGAGAATCGAAGTGCGGGTGCGGACCGCATCGCGCGGACCGCGCCCGCACTTCGCGTAATACCTGCGAAACTTGAGTGGAGTTGACGCAGTCGCCCGACGCGGGCCCCGCCCGGCCCGCGAGAGGCACACCCGAGAAGAACAGGAAAGGAGGCGTCTGGTGAGCCAGCGCGAATGGGTCGAGAAGGACTACTACGCCGAGCTGGGCGTCTCCAAGACCGCCACGCAGGACGAGATCCGCAAGGCCTACCGCAAGCTCGCACGCGAGAACCACCCGGACTCCAACCCGGGCAACGAGGCGGCGGAAGAGAAGTTCAAGCGGGTCAGCGAAGCCAACGACGTCGTCGGCGATCCGGCCAAACGCAAGGAGTACGACGAGTTCCGCGCCCAGGTCAGCTCGGGCGGATTCGGCGGTTTCTCCCCGGGCGGACGCGGCGGCGGATTCACCTCGCAGAGCGACTTCGACCTCGGGGACCTCTTCGGTGGCGGCGCCGGCCCGGCCGGTGGAGCCGGCGGCTTCTCCGACATCTTCGGCGGCCTGTTCAACCAGGGACGCGCCGGTGGCGGTGGGGCCGGACGGGCCCGCGCACAGCGGCCGAGCGGCGGCCAGGACATGGAAACCGCGCTCACGCTGTCGTTCCGCGAGGCGGCCCTCGGCGAGACCGTCCAGATCAAGCTGTCCTCGGCGTCGCCGTGCCTGACCTGCCACGGCAGCGGCGCCAAGCCGGGAACCAGCCCCAAGGTGTGCGGCACCTGCCACGGTGCAGGCGTCACCCAGCGCAGCCAGGGCGCCTTCGGCTTCGCCGAGCCCTGCAGTGACTGCGGCGGCACCGGCTCGAAGATCGACGATCCCTGCAGCGACTGTGGTGGCAGTGGCGTCACCAACCGCACCCGCACCATCAACGTCAAGGTGCCCGCCGGAGTCTCCGATGGCCAGCGCATCCGGCTCGCCGGGCAGGGCGAGGCCGGATTCCGTGGCGCCCCCTCCGGCGACTTGTACGTCACCGTCACCGTGCAGAAGGACGCGGTCTTCAGCCGCGACGGCGGCGACCTCCTGGTCGACCTGCCGGTGTCCTACCCCGAACTCGTCCAGGGTTCGCAGGTGTCCGTGCCGACTCTGACCGGCCGGGTGACCGTCAAGGTGCCCGCCGGCTCCCGCGACGGCCAGATCCTGCGCGTCCGGGGCCGGGGAATCGCCCGCAAGTCCGGAACCGGGGACCTCAAGGTCACGCTCCGGGTGGCCACGCCCCCCGCCGGGATGGCCGAAGCCGAACTCGCCGCCTACGACGAGGCACTGCGTGCGGCCGGCTTCGATCCGCGGTCGGGCTGGGCCGGGTCGGCATGAGCCCCCGGCTGGACGTCGAGGACCTCGGTCCCGACGACAGCGTGCTCGTGATCTCCATGGCCGCGGAGCTGTCGGGGCTGCACGCCCAGACACTGCGCACCTATGACCGCCTCGGCATCGTCACGCCCGAACGCACCCGTGGCGGCGGCCGACGCTACTCCCTGCGCGACGTCGCCATGCTGCGCGAGGTGCAGCGGCTCAGCCAGGAGGAGGGCGTCAACCTGGCCGGCATCAAGCGGATCATCGAACTGACCAACCAGGTCGACGCCCTGCGCAATCGCGTCGCCGACCTCATCGACGAGGTTGCCGACCTGCGGCGCAGGCAGGGCCTCGGCGGACGCTCCGGCGAACTGGTGCACGTCCCGCGCTCCACCTCCGTGGTTGTGTGGCGCCCCCGCCACGAGCGCGACAACCGCGAAGACGGGGTCTGACCCGCCGTACCCCCGCAAGGATGCACGACCGATCACCTGTGAACTCTCGACGTCGACGAGACGCCGCATAAGCGTGATGCGGTCGACTCCGACGACGCATAACCTCCAGCGCCCGTCGGGGTACGGTCGAGGAGTCACATCGCAGCCGTCGAGGAGGCCCGCCGTGCGCATCGCCGCAGCCCAGATCCTGTCCGGACGCGACCCCCAGGACAACTTGCGCCAGGTCCGCGAACGGGTCGTCGAGGCCGCGCAGCAGGGCGCCCGGATCGTGGTGTTCCCCGAAGCCACCATGCGCGCCTTCGGCGCCGGCCGACTGGACGAGATCGCCGAACCCCTCGACGGCCCCTGGGCGGGCGCCGTGGCCGAGGTTGCCCGGGAGAATGGAATCGTCGTCGTCGTCGGCATGTTCACGCCCGGCGAGGGCGGCAGGGTCCGCAACACACTGCTCGTCACCGGCCCCGGCGAGGCGCGCCCCGGCGCCACCTCCAGCGGCTCCAGCGGATCCGACAGTTCCGACGGCACCGACCTGCACCTGGGCTACGACAAGATCCACCTGTTCGACGCGTTCGGGTTCGCCGAATCCGACAACGTCGAGCCCGGCGACACCACGCACGTGGTGACCGTCGACGGCGTCGGGATCGGGCTGAGCGTCTGCTACGACATCCGCTTCCCCGGCCAGTACCGGCAGCTCGCGGCGGACGGCGCGCGGCTAACCCTGTGCAGCGCGTCGTGGGGCGCGGGGCCGGGCAAGGTCGAGCAGTGGCAACTGTTGGCCCGCGCCCGCGCGCTGGACGCCACGACGTTCCTGCTCGCCGTCGACCAGGCCGATCCGGCGGTCGAGGGCGTCGAGGTCAAGAAGGGCGCCCCGACCGGCGTCGGTCACTCCCTGCTCGCCGGGCCCGACGGGACGGTGCGTGAGGAGATCGCCGCGCAGGGCGCGGGGTTGATGGTGGTCGACGTGGATGTTCGGGGCGACGACGACCTCGGCGACCACCCCCACAAAAATGATCACGAC
>NZ_JAALDM010000322.1:0-2367 GCF_014144865.1 Dietzia aerolata
TCCCCTCCCCGGTCGTCCCGCGGCCCCGTCCTGGCGGGCTTCGCGCCCCAGGCCGCGCTGGCGCCGGGCGGCGACAACGAGCGCGCCGCCGAACGCGCCGGCGTCACCCAGACCGAGGTGTTCCCGCTGGTGCTGTTCGCGACCGGCGGCCTCATGCTGTTCCCCGCCGCGAACGACCTGATCACCCTGTTTATCGCGTTGGAGGTCCTGTCACTGCCGCTGTATGTGCTGTGCGGAATGGCGCGACGACGACGACTTCTCTCGCAGGAGGCGGCGCTCAAATATTTCCTGCTCGGGGCGTTCTCGTCGGCGATCTTCGCGTACGGCATCGCAATGATGTACGGGTTCGCGGGGACCGTCGATTTCGCCGGGATCGCCGAGGCCGTGCGGGCCGAGGGGGGCGGCGTAGATGCCGGCGGTGGGCTGGCCGGCGGCAGCACCCTGGCGCTGGTCGGGGTGGCGCTGATGTCGGTCGGGCTGCTGTTCAAGGTCGGCGCCGTGCCGTTCCACAACTGGACGCCCGACGTGTACCAGGGCGCGCCGAGTTCGATCACCGCATTCATGGCGGCCGGCACCAAGCTGGCGGCGTTCGGCGCGATCCTGCGGTTTTTCTACGTCGCGGTGCCGGGGCTCGAGCACCTGTGGACGCCCGTGCTGTGGGCCGTGGCCGCGCTGACGATGGTCGTGGGCACCGTGGTGGGCGTGACGCAGAACGACGTGCGGCGGCTGCTCGCGTATTCCTCGGTCGCGCACGCCGGGTTCCTGCTGACCGGCGTGCTCGGGCCGGCGGAGGTGGGGGTGTCGTCGGTGCTGTTCTACCTCGCCGCGTATGCCGTGAGCACCGTCGGCGTCTTTGCGGTGGCCGGGCTGGTGCGGGGCCCCGACGGCGCCGAGATCACCGACCTGCGCTCGTGGTCGGGGCTCGGGCGGCGGCAGCCGGCGATCGCCGCGTGCTTCGCGCTGCTCCTGCTGGCGCTGGCCGGAATTCCGTTGACCAGCGGTTTCATTGCCAAGTTCGCCGTGTTCTCCTCGGCCGTCGAGGGCGGCGCGGTGTGGCTGGTCGTGATCGGCGTGCTGGCAAGCGCGATCGCGGCGTCGTTCTACGTGCGGGTGATCGTGGTGATGTTCTTCCGGGAGGGCCCGGTGGAGGTCGGGGCCGGGGCCGAGACGGGGGACGGAGTCGGGGCTCGAGCTGTGGCAGGGGCCGGTTCCTCCGAGGTGGCGTTCGCCCGGCGGCCAGCCACGCTGGTGGTGGTCGGCGTCGCGGTGGCGGTCACGCTGGTGTTGGGCATCCTCCCGCAACCGCTACTCGATCTGGCGGAGGCGGCCTCGACATTCGCGGCTGCGGGTTGAGCTCACCGAGCGTTGACATGCGCGACAACGGGATAGAGATTTACAGCATGCGATCGATCCACATTCGCGATGTTCCTGAGGACATCTATCGCAAACTCACGGAGCAAGCCGCCCACGAAGGTAAGACTCTGTCGGAGTTCGCCCTCGATGTGCTCACTCGAGCCGTGCAACGACCAACTCGGCAATCGGTTCTCGACCGGCTTGCCACTATCCCGCCACGTAGCTACGGGGGCGAGTCCGCTGCCGAATCCGTGCGAACGGAACGCGACGCCGAGTGATGAGCGACTTGGCAGGGTGATCTGAGTCCGACGCCGCGCGGGTGACGCGGGGCCCGCGAGGGGCTGAGACTCAGTCCTCGCCGAGACCCAGCGGGGTGGCGTCGAACTCGCCGGACAGCGCCGACACGGCTCGCGCCAGTCGCAGGTCACGCGGGGTCACGCCGTCCACGTCATGGCTGCGCAGGTCGAGGGTGACCTCGTCGTAGCTCCACAGCAGGTCCGGATGGTGGTTCTGGCCGTTAGCGGCCTGCCCGATGGCGGCGACCAGGTCGATCGCGGCCTGCGGCGTCTCGCACACCGCGGTGTAGGTCAGGGAGCCCTCAGAGAACGCCCAGCCCGGAAGGTCGGCCAGGCCCTCGGCGATCTGCTCTTCGGTCAGGCGGGTGTTGTCGTCAGCGTTAGCGCTCATGCCGCCAAGTCTGTCAGGTCTGGCCGCCCGCCGCTGGAGCCGAGCCGAGCATGCTCCGAGCCGCAATGCTGCACACTCTCGATATGGGCATCGCATCAGCTGAGGAACGCTGGCAACGCTGTGAACGGCTGGCCGAGGAAATCGCCGCCACCACTGACGAAAACTGGGCCAGCTATGTAGAAGAAGCTCACTGGTGGGAGTCGGCGCAGAATCTCCACTCCGATTCAACCGGTCCTTGAGCGCTGATTGCCAGACACCGATCCCGCAACCCGGCCGACATCGGCATCCCCGTTTTGGCGCCGCCTACCCTGAAACCGTGACTTCCCC
>NZ_JAALDM010000322.1:2406-8910 GCF_014144865.1 Dietzia aerolata
CCGGCGCCGGCCGCTACGCCCCCAGCCCGTCGGGCGACCTGCATTTGGGCAACCTGCGCACGGCGGTCATCGCGTGGCTGCTCGCGCGCGACTCAGGTCGGCAGTTCCGGATGCGCGTCGACGACCTCGACACCGCCCGCGCCCGCCCCGGCGTCGCGCAGCGCCAGCTCGCCGACCTGGCCGCGATCGGCATCGACTGGGACGGCGACATCTTGTGGCAGTCTCAGCGCTTCGATGCCTACGCCGCCGCCACCGCGCAGCTCACCCAGCGCGGGCTGGTCTACGAGTGCTACTGTTCCCGCCGCGAGATCGCCGAGGCCCCGCGCGCCCCGCACTCCCCGCCGGGCTCGTACCCGGGAACCTGCCGCGACCTGCCCGAATCGATACGCGAGCAGCGCCGCGCCGCCCTCGGGAATGGCCGAACCCCCGCGCTTCGGCTCCGGGCCGAGGTCACCGAGCTGACGATCACCGACCAGGTCCACGGCGACTGCACAGGGGTCGTCGATGACGTGGTCCTGCGCCGGGGCGACGGCGTGTGGGCGTACAACCTCGCCGTCGTCGTCGACGATGCCGCGCAGGGTGTCGACCAGGTCGTCCGCGGCGAGGACCTCCTGTCCTCCACGCCGCGCCAGGCCTACCTCGCCGATCTGCTGGGCGTCGCGCGGCCCGAGTACGCGCACGTGCCGCTCGCGGTGAACGCGGCCGGGGAGCGGCTCGCCAAGCGGGACGGCGCCGTCACCCTCGCGGATCTCGCCGAGGAGGGGACGACGACGAGGTCGGCCGTCGCCCGGATCGTGGCCTCACTCGGCGGACCGGACGGCGCGGACTCTATCGAGTCACTGCGCGGAGTAGTCACTCCCGAGAGTCTGCGCTCCGGTCCCTGGGTGTTCGACTGACCCGCAGGCCGATCCCCGCCCACCCGGTTGCACGACATCGAAGCCCGGTTGCCTGACACGGGGTGCGAATCTAAGGCCCTGAATCGCACCTCATGTCTTGCGACCGAGGAGGCATGTCGTGCAACTGCGACCGGACCCGCGGCAGTGTGCAGATGCGTCGCGCTGAGAAGCTGAATGCGCCGAGAATTAGGCTCCCACCGGCGTCGGCACGAATAATCGACGCCCGTGACCACTTCATCGCATCAGAATCCAGGATCCCGCGGGACTGGGCGGCCGGACGGGAACACTCCCGAGCCGGCGTCCAGCACCCAGACCCCCAACTCCACCGACGCCAGCCCGGCGGCCGCCCCTACCGCCGAATCCCGAGGCCGGGCCGTGTTCGCCGCGGTCGCGAGCCCGTACTACGGCTACCTGATCGCCCTGTTCGTCGGCGTAATGCTCATCAGCAACGTCGCCGGCACGAAGGGCGTCCTCCTCTTTCCCGACCTGGGCTTCGAGCTCGGGTTCCTCTCACTCGACGGATTCGTCACCGACGGCGCCTTCCTGCTCTTCCCGCTGGCCTACGTGCTCGGCGATGTGATCAGTGAGGTGTACGGCTTCAAGGCGATGCGCCGCGTCGTGATCTCGGGCTTCGCTGTCCTTGCGCTGGCCGCGCTGACGTTCACCATCACCGTGCAGCTTCCGGCGGCTCCGTTCTACGAGAACCAGGACGCGTTCGAGGCTGTCGCCGGCGTGGTCCCGCAGTTCTTCATCGCCGGCTTGGCCGGCTACGTGGTGGGCGAGCTCCTCAACTCGTACGTCCTGGTGTGGATGAAGCGTCGCTCAGGCGAGAAGAGCCTGTGGGTCCGGCTGCTCAGCTCGACGATCGTGGGCCAGCTCGTGGACACGATCATCTTCTGCACGATCGCCGCTCCGGCCCTGGGCATGGTGCTCGGCTCGGGCGACTACTGGAATTACGTGGTGATCGGCTTCGTATGGAAGACGCTGGTCGAGGCGGCTTTCATGCCGGTCACGTACCTGGTGATCGGCCTCATCAAGAAGCGCGAACCCACCTACCAGGCAGCGCTGGTAGAAGCCGCGCGCTGACTTACGCCACCTCACCGGCCGGGGCCGCGCTGGCAGACTCGGGGCATGACCTCGCCTGACGATTCCAGCGGCGGCCCCAGCAGCAGCCCCAGCGACGGCTCCGTCAACGGGTCCTCCGCTCGGGTCCTGGGCCCGGTGGTCGACGACCAGACCCGCTGCGTCCACTACGCGGGCCCGACGGATGTCATCGCGATCCGCTTCCATTGCTGCGGAGAGTTCTACCCGTGCTTCCGCTGCCACGCCGACACCGCAGACCATTCGCTGTCGGTGTGGCCGCGGGCCGAGTTCGACACCCACGCGATCCTGTGCGGCGCCTGCAAGACCACGCTCTCGATCACCGACTACCAGGCCACCGACGCCTGCCCCGGCTGCGGCGCCGGCTTCAACCCGGGCTGCGAGCTGCACTATCCGCTCTACTTCGAGAGCTGAATCCTTACCATCGCCTTCGCCTCTGACGACGCCCGGGCTCGTAAATCGTCCACCCGTGGCTCGACCGTGGTTGACCGCGTAGTCGACGGATCAGATTGTGGAGCCGCTCTCCCACGGCGGCCCAAGGTCCGCGTTCTGTGCTCGGCGGGAAGAGAGCACTGTCCCGATTCGGGATGCGAAGCGGTTCCCAGTCCGCCGCCCACGGTGCAGCGGTGAACTCCGCACCCGAACGTGAATCACCGACTGACGACCTGCCGGAGCCGTGGCCGCCGAACGAGGACTGGACGTGCCAGTCAGCTCTGGGGTCGACGATGAGCGAACCATCGACAACCGACAGCGTCCACTGGTCCAACTCCTCGAGCAGCCAGGCGGAACCCGAATCGCAGGCATCGCACCCGCAGCCAGGAAGTTCCGCGAGCACGAACGTCTCCTCGCCTGCGGCGATCTCAACGTTCAGCGTCGCTGTGGGATCCGTCGATTCGTACACGAGGAAAGACAGCGGCACCGCACCGTCAGCGCTCCTGTCAACAGTCGGCCAGAGGACCACGGTGGTCAGCGATTGCTCGTAGCTGCCGCGCCACTCAGTCGTCCGGTTCGTCTCACGCCGCGCCCACCCCCGCTCGACGAGCACCGCCACCCAGGCGTCAATCCGCGACTGGATGATGGCGAACTTGCCCGGGTCGAGGCAGCGGCTGTACTCCTTTTTAGCCGGAGACTGGTCAATTGGCCGTCCCGGCCACGGTGGCGTCTGCACGCCGGTAACCGCGAACGCGGCTTCAACCTCATCCAGGAGTTCACACGCCTGCACCGTCAACAGGGACGAATCGTCGGCCCACGACGTGGTACGGAGTTCGTTATTGCGCTGATGCCACCACGTTTCAGGTCGCAAACGATCCGTCATGCGCTCAGTCTTTCACCAGAGGCGGTCACTGCATCAAGGGCGCGGCGCAGTCGGGTCCGCCCTACTTCTTCCCCGCGTAGTACCGCCCCATGAACTCGGTCTTGTACGCCAGATACGCGTCCGGCCCGGCGGCCATCGCGGCCCGCACGTCGTCGACGAGCCGCACGACAAACGCCAGGTTGTGCAAGGTCAGCAGGGTCTGCCCGAGGAACTCCTTGGCCTTGAACAGGTGGTGGATGTAGGCACGCGAGTACTCTAGCGACACCTCGGAGAACCCGTTCGGGTCGAGCGGTGAGTGGTCGTGCCGGAACTGCGCGCGGGTCATGTTGACGCGACCGTCGAGGGTGTAGATGCCGCCGTGCCGCGCGAGCCGGGTGGGGGCCACGCAGTCAAACGTATCGGCACCGTTCTCTACGGCTGTAAAGATGTCGTCGGGTTCGCTGATCCCCAGCAGATGCCGCGGCCGGTCCTCGGGCAGTTCCTCGGTGCACCAGCCGACGATCGTGCCGAGGTTCTCCTTCTCCAGCGCGCCGCCGATCCCGTAGCCGCCGAACCCGCGCCTCCCCTCGGCTTCGGCGCGGTCGCTCATCTCCACGAGCCCGCGCACGGCCTGTCGCCGCAGGTCCTCGAACTGCGCACCCTGCACGACGCCCCACAGCGACTGCCCGGGCCGATGCGTCCGCTCCAGCGAGAGCCGCTCGTGCTCGTCGAGGCACCGCTGCGCCCAGCGCCGGGTCCGCTCGACCGATCTCTCCTGATACGTACGCGTGTTCATCAGCGTCGTGAGCTCGTCAAACGCAAAAATGATGTCCGCGCCGAGCCCATGCTGGATCTGCATCGACACCTCGGGCGTGAACCGGTGCCGCGAGCCGTCGAGGTGCGAAGTGAAGGTGACGCCGTCCTCGTCGACCTTCGCCAGGCGCCCCTGGTTCTTGTTCGTCGCCGAGTCATCCGGCTTGGCCGCCGCACCCGCCGACATCTCGATGACCTTCTTGAACCCCACCCCGAGGCTCATCACCTGGAACCCGCCGGAGTCGGTGTAGGTGGGCCCGGGCCAGCGCATGAACTCGCCCAGCCCGCCGGCGTCGTCGAGCACGCCGTGCCCGGGTTGTAGGTAGAGGTGGTAGGCGTTGGCCAACACCGCCTGCGCCCCGGTCGAGCGGACCTGGTCGGGCGTCAGCGTCTTGACGGTGGCCTTGGTGCCGACGGGGATGAACGCCGGCGTCGCGATGTCACCGTGCGGAGTGTGGATGACGCCCGTGCGACCGCCGGAGGTGCCGTCGAGGACCATCCGCTCCCCCACGTCGAAGGTGGTGGGGCGGGTGGAGGGGGGCGCGTGGTCCGACATGCGTCCATCGTGGCACGTCGCGCGCCCGCGCCAGGCGCGGCCCTCGGTGTTCGCCCCACCTAGGATGAGCGGTGGCGGTCGACCCCCGCGCAGTGGAGGGTGGGGGCCGGGACCGACACCCTCGCCGCCGCCGTGGCCGGGATCGAAACCGTGTCCACCGCTGCGGTCCGGGTTGCTGCCCCTTTTACAACGACGACAAGAACGACCACGACGACGACAACGACTTCATCAACGACAAGGTTTTCCATGACCGAGCCAGCGGGCCGGAGGCTTTCCCGGCAGGAGAGGCGATCCCAGCTGGTCGGGCTCGGTGTCCGGCTGCTGGAGACGACGCCGTTCCACGCACTGTCCCTCGATGACGTCGCGGAGCGAGCCGGTGTGTCGCGCAGTCTGATGTTCCACTACTTCCCCACCAAGCTGGATTATCTGACGGCGGTCGTCCAGTCCGCCGCTGATCACGTGCTGTCGCTGACGGAGGTTCCCGCGGGCGCGACCTCGGGCACGGGCACTGGGGCCGGCGCGGGCGCGGCTGCGGGGGCGGCGAGTGGCACGCGCGCGATCGTCACCGCGCTCGTGAGGTTCATCCAGCGTCGCCGCGACAACTACGTGGCCGTCCTCCGCTCCGGACGGTCGGTGGATCCGGCGCTGGAGAAGGTCGTCGACCACATGCACCGGACGATCAGCCTGCGCATCCTGTCCAGCATCGGTGTGGATGATCCGGCGCCGTTGACGCTGGTCCTTACGCGCGCCTGGTTGGCCGGGATCGAGGAGCTCGCGCTGCTGAGCGAGGAGTCGGGCCAGCCCCAGCCGGCGATCATCGACTCAGCACTCACGACCCTGTACGCGGTGGCGTCGTTGCCGGACTTCGAGGATCCGATCACCCGACCCGGCGAAATGACTCGAGCCCCGGATCTCTGATCGAGATCCGGGGCTCGGCCCTTGGCGGTGGCGGTGGGATTTGAACCCACGGTTGGGGGTTACCCAACAAAGCATTTCGAGTGCTTCACCTTCGGCCGCTCGGACACGCCACCGCGAAGTACGTTACTAGAAACGGGCCCCCGCATAAAAATCGGGCGGCCAGCGGCCCGTTACCTGGCGTTCAGCGACTCATCAAGGACCACCCTTGCGGGCACACCGTCGCGATTGGCATCGCGATGGGCGTCGCGGTGGGGTCAGTTGTTGCCGGTGATCTTGCTGGCGGCCTCGTTGGCCTTGTCCTTGAGCTTCTCGGCGCCCTGCTTGAGACCCGCGGAGCCCTGGTCTGCCTGGCCCTCGGCCTTGAGGTCGGCGTCACCGGAAGCGGCTCCGGCTGCCTCCTTGGCGCGACCGCCCAGCTCCTCGGCCTTGTTCGAGAACTTGTCTGCAACTCCCATGCGGCGCTCCTCACGAATTGCGGCGCCGGTGCCCGGCGCCTGTCGCCACCGACGATACTGAAGCCGGGTGAACGTTCCCACCGCTTGCGGTCACGATCACATCACCGTCGAACACGCCACCCGATCACCATCGGGCGCGGCATTCGTTCACCGTCGGGCACGGAAAAAGTCCTCGAGAATCTCGGCGCAGTCGTCCTCGAGAACCCCACCCCGAACTTCGGGCCGGTGCACGAGCCGACGGTCACGGACCACGTCCCACAGCGATCCGCACGCCCCGGTGCGTGGTTCCCAGGCACCGAAGATGATCGTCCCGACCCGCGCCGCCACGGCTGCGCCGGCGCACATCGTGCACGGCTCGAGGGTCACCACGAGCGTGCAGTCCTCGAGCCGCCAGCCGTCGCCCAGTGCGCGGGCGGCCTCGCGCAGGGCGAGCACCTCGGCGTGGGCGAATGGGTCGCCGTCGGCCTCGCG
>NZ_JAALDM010000323.1 GCF_014144865.1 Dietzia aerolata
GATGAGCAGGCCGCCGATCAGCGGGCCCGACGCGGTCGCGACGGAGACGGTGGTGGCCATGGTCGCGAACGCACGCGCCCGGGCCTCGCCCGAGAAATACTTCTGGATGAGCCCGAAGGTCTGCGGGTTGAGCATCCCCGAGCCGACGCCCTGCAGGAGTCGCGCGAGGTTGAGCATCTCGATCGACGGCGCCAGCCCCGCGATCACCGCACCGACGACGAACACCGCGACGCCCGCCAGGAACAGGCGCTTGCGGCCGCTCGCATCGCCCAGACGGCCCGACGGCACCAGCAGCAGCCCGAACGCCAGCGCGTATCCCGACACGACCCACTGCAGACCGGAGGTGTCGGACTGCAGGTCCCGGCCGATCACCGGCAGCGCCACGTTGATGACCGACAGCGCCAGCAATGCCATGAACAGCGGCACCATCAGCGCGGCCAGGATGCGGGCGGTGCGCACCGGCGGCTCGGCGGTCCCCGCCACGGGCTGATCGGTCACGTCCGTGATGCTAGCCAGGATGGCGGGTGGCCCGGCGTGATCGGGCGGACGGTCTGATCGGGCGGGCGATGCCGCGCGAGCAGATCACGTCCCCGCAACGAACACTCGCGACCGGCCCACCGCCCCGGCGGAGATCCGTAGCGTCGGGCCATGGCTGAAATCACCCGCACTGCTGAAGCTGATTCGATCACCGCGACCGATCTGGCCGAACTGGCGGCCGTCACCGGCCGAGCCGTGTCGATCTACATGCCGACCGCCCGCGCCGGCGCCGAGGTCCGTGAGAACGCGATCCGCGCCAAGGCACTCATCAAGGACGCGGAGGCCGGACTCAAGGCAAACGGCGCGACCGACGACGAGGCCACGGAGATCCTCGCGCCGCTCGTCGCGCTGCTCGCCGACGACGACTACTGGCAGTACCTCGCCGACGGACTGGCGCTGTACGCCGCGCCCGGATTCTGGCGCGCCTTCCGGCTGACCATCGACTTCCCGGAGGTCACGCACGTGGGGGACCGGCTCGCGGTGCTGCCGGTGGTGTCGGCCGCGATGCACCAGGACGATTTCCTGCTGCTCGCGCTGAGCCAGAACAAGGTCCGCCTGTTCGAGGGCACCTTCTCCACGATGCGTGAGGTAGAGCTCGGGACTATCCCGGCCTCCCTTGAGGAGATCGAAGGCGAGACCACGCCACCGCCGCACCAGCAGCAACACTTCGCCGGCGGCGGGGGCGTGATGCACAGCCACGGCACCGGCGCCGAGGTCGGGGGCGTGCAGGTCGAGAAATTCCTGCGCCAGGTCGCGCACGGGCTCGCCGAGTCGCTCGAACCCAACGACCGCCGGCCCGTGGTGGTGGCCACCGTGGCCGAGAACCTGCCCGCGCTACGCGACCATCTCAACTACCCGCACCTGCTCGACGAGGTGGTCGCCGGCAATCCGGACACCGCCCGGCCGGACGAATTGCACGAGCGGGCGTGGGCGATCGTTCACCCGGCGCTGCGGGCACGGTCCGAGGCGGCGGCCGAACGGTTCGGCGACGCGCTGGGCGCCGGGCGTGCTTCTTCCGGCGGCGGTTCCGATCTCCTGCAGTCCGCCCGCGAGGGCCGGGTCGACACCCTGCTGCTCACCCGACGCCGCTGCACCGCCGACCATGGGCCCGAGGACCTCGACGCGGCGGTCGGTCACGTCCTGGCGACGTCCGGCACAGTGCTCGTCGTGGACCAGCTGCCCGGCGATGTGGCCGAGGGCGCGATCCTGCGGTTCTGAGAAAGGGGCTAGCCCGCGACTCGCGGCGGGGGCAGTGCCTACACCAGGTTCCAGCTGTGCGCGGTGGTTACGGCAGCAGCGCGCGAGTTGACGCCGAGTTTGCGGTACAGGCTCTTGATCTGCGTCTTCACAGTGTTCGGGCTCAGGTACGACTGCTCGGCGATCTCGCGGATCGTGGCGTTGGTGGCCAGGTCACGAAGAACGGCGAACTCCCGCTCGGTGAGCGCCGGTGCGGCGGCGGTGGTGCCGTTTGCCGACGTCACGGCGGCAAAGGTCAGCGTCCCGAACTCCGGCCTCGAATCGACAAGAGGGGCCGGAAGCTCAGGCGCGAGTGTCGCGAGGCGGCGCACTACCTTCGCGGGAAGACCCAGGAACGCGCCCAGTGAACCGGAGGCCCGGTACACCTCCAGCGAGTTGCGGAGAAGCCTGCGGGCACGGTCGACATCGCCGATCGCCAGGGCTGCGGCTGCGCCCACGACCTCCAACTCAAGGGCGCTGCGGGTGATCGTGCGCAGGTCCGACAGCGCAGCGGCAACGACCTCCATCGCTTCGACCGGTCGATTCGAGAGCAGGAGCGTGCGGGCCCGCGAGGCGGCGGTGAGTGGGCTGTGTGTGAAGGCAGAGCCTGACCACAGTTCGGCTGCGGCGTCGACGCGGTCGCAGGCCAGAAAGAGGTCGGCGTGCGCGGCCTCGAGCATGGGCTCTGTCACCCCTCCGCCGTCAGGTTGGCGGGAGAACCTCAGGGCTTCCGACACCAATGACCGCAGTGCGTGGCCGGGGTTGTCGCTCAGCAACGCGGTGCGGGCCCGGGCGTAGAGGATGAAGCCCCAGAACTCCTCGCGGTCCTCCGGCGAGCCCAGGTCGGTGAGAACGTGATGCGCACTCTCCAGATCGAGCCGGTCTGATGCGAGGAGCGCGGCAGCGACATCCCCGGCGGGCCTGACGAGCATCTCGGCAGAGGTGGGCAGCGCGGGATGGCGACGCTCCTCTGCCAGCCATTCCGTGGCCTCGCCGTTCCTGCCCACCAGGGCATAGGTCAGGGCTAGTTTCCCCGCCGCGTCGCGCTGGATGAACGGCTCGACGGCGTACTTGAAGGATCGATGAAATGCCGTGAGCGCGTCGGCGAAACGGCCCGCGAGGAGGAACGAATTCCCCAGGTGGATGGACAGGAACGCCGCCACGTCACGGTCTTTGTCGGTCACGGGCGCGGGCCCGGATTCAATGGCGGCCGTGATGTGATCCGCGGCGTCGGCGGCCTCGGCGTAGTGCCCATCGGCCCGGCGACCGGCCATGCCGAGTGCGTACTCGTGGAGGCTCGCCCCGCTCAACGGTGTGGAGGGATCCGGGGCGGCCAGACGCCCGGGGGAGGCGCCGGTGTTCAGGCGAGCCTTCTCCAGCCGGGACTGAACGGCGCGCAACTTCGTCAACCCGGGGTGATCGGCGAGCACTTCCTCGGGGATCTCCAGCAACAAATTGTCGTGGGCGGCCGTGGCGAAGTCGCGGGCGAACAGCGTCGTGATGTGGGCGCTGAGAATGTCGACTGCCTGATTCCACGCGCCGGCGGCCACCGCGGTCTTGAGCGCTTCGCTGGGGCGGTCCGTGCTCAGCCAGAATTCGATGAGCCTGTTCCGGTACTCAGCCAATTCGTCGGGGTTGTCGCGCCCGGCCATGCGTACCAGCGAGTCGCGGACCAGGTCAGGGTAGGTCCACTGTCTGCCAGTCGGGTCCTCTGTGGCCTGCGCGAGACCAGCCGGTTCGAGAAACTCCAGGAGTGACACCGGGTCAGACGAACCGGAACGGCTGGTGCTCGCGGTGTTGTCGTCGTCGTCCTGATCTTGTTCTTCCCCGGCGACCCCCGCAGCGAGGGCGATGGTCTCGCGCGTGAGCGGTTGCACGGCCCCCGACAGGAGGACGGTGACGCGGCGCGCGGCGAGGTCCGGATCGGAGGTGATGACGCGCTCGACCTCCGTGTCGATCATCGGTGGGATGTAGGTGGCGAGGTGCCGGGGCTCGGCGAACTCGCCGACCGGCAGCGCCTCGCACACGGTGCGGGTGAGCGTGCACAGGCCGCCGGA
The DNA here is from genome assembly GCF_014144865.1 of Dietzia aerolata. Classification (GTDB taxonomy): domain Bacteria; phylum Actinomycetota; class Actinomycetes; order Mycobacteriales; family Mycobacteriaceae; genus Dietzia; species Dietzia aerolata. The sequence goes on from NZ_JAALDM010000323.1 coordinate 3,831, forward strand.
GAAGTTGCGGATGAGGTCGGGGGTGCGGATGTCGTGCTCGATCCGCATGCTCCGGAGGAGGTCGGCGATATCGGTGGACTCCACCTGAAACGCCGAGGGTGGCACGTAGCGTCGACCCGGGGCGCGGGTGAGTCGGCCCGACCAGCCCTCGTCCACGTGCGTGGTGACGATGATCCGCAGCCCCGCCGACGGGGGATTGGCGAGCAGTTCCTCGACGCGCGAGCTGGCCTGCGGGACGAGGTGGAGGTCGTCCAGGATGAGGAGCACCGGCGACTGTCCCGGCAGCGTGGCTAGGCAATTGTAGAGAGCGTCGAACGGCTCCTCGTCGGTCCCACAGGCGTGCCCGGGGTGACGGTCGTGCAGGCTCTGGTGGAGCCCGGACCAGTACTCCGGCGCCGTGATGCCCGGCTGCGGATCGGGAACGCGGGCGACCCTCGTGGCGTCGGCGGTGGTGTTGGAGTCGGAGTCGGAGTCGGCGGCGCCGGGGGTGGGCCCGAGCCCGGTCTTGAGCCAGGTGTCGACCAGGCCGCGCGGGTCATCGAAACAGCCGGCGTGGAGCACGATCAGCGAATCGGGCTCGGACAGCGACTCCAGCAGAGTGCGGCGGACCAGCGCAATACGCTGGGGTTCAGGTGTGCGATCCGCAGGCGTGGGCCGTCCGAGGCCAGCCGCGCGTGCGGGATTCTGCACAGTAACTCCGATTTCTTCGACTCGAATGTCTACGGAAAATGACACGTAAAAGGACTGTTAGGAGTCTAGTCAACATCGCGGGCGGAGTTGGCCTTTTGCGGCACGCACAGTCTCTGCTTAACCCCGATCTGTAGCCTCGGCGGACCACACCACGTATCCACCGACAGATCAGGAGATCGTGTGCGTAGTAGCAAGTGGCACAAGGCAATTGCGGCAGCCGGGGCGGTTCTCGTCGCGGCGGGCTGCAGCACCGGCGGTGACGGCGCGGGTTCCGACGCCGAGCAGGGCGGCGGCGTGGACCAGGCAGCCGCCGCGGAGCAGGCTCCCACCGA
>NZ_JAALDM010000324.1 GCF_014144865.1 Dietzia aerolata
CGACCCTGGCCGCCACCCGCGGGCTGGCGCCGCAGTCGGCGGGCTGGCCGATGGTCGCCGAGGCGCTGCGCGACGGCGAGCCCGTGGGACTGGGCGCGGGAGGTGGTGACCCACAACTTCCGGACGTGCCCGAAGAGGCCATGGTGGCACTCAACATGCAGTCGGCGGTCCTGTGTAACGAGAACAAGATCGCGCCGCGGCCGCTCGACTACCCCGGGTTCCTGTGGACCCAGTTCGTCACCGGGGACATCTTCGACGCCGTCGGCCTGATGTTCAGCTCGGGTGCCGCGTGCGCCGGCGCCGCCCCGGTCACCACCCCGATCGGACTGAACGGGGATGCGCTCGACACCCCGCCGCTACTCATCAACTCCGTTGGCGACCCGCAGACCCCGCTGGCCGGTGCGCACGCACTCGCCCGGCAGATGGGTGCGCACGTCATCACCGTCGACGGCGGCGACCACGGACAGGTGGCCAAGGGCAACACGGTGGTCGACGACGCGGTGGTCGAGTACCTGCGCACCGGACATACCGGCGTCACCCACGCCCCGGCCCCGCCGATGCCGGTCGCCGAGTGAGGGGCCGAGGCAAGAGGCAAGAGTGGCGAGGCAGGCGAGAGAATTCGTTGATCTCTCCAGTGCGGCAGGTGAAATGGTCCTGATATCCGGCGCATGACCCTCGTGGACGTCTTTCCCGAATCGTATGTTGGGCCCACCCAGTTCAGGGTGCCGGGTCGCGGGGTCGGGTTGCTCCCGGCCCGTCCGGACATCCGGACATCCGGACATCCGGACACCACACCGAGGAGGAACGATGAGCCGCTCGACCATCCGTCGCGGAGCCACCTGCACCCTTGCCGCCCTCGCGCTGGCGGGCGTCGGCGCTCCGGTCGCCCACGCCCAGGAGGAGCCCGGCGCAGTGGATGCCGCGTCGGTGAGCCCGGGATCCGTCGGCGAATGGGCCGCAGCCAGTGTGTCGCTCTCCGCTGACGCAGTGACCGACCCGGTCGGGTCGGCGACGATGCTGTGGGAGTCCGCCCGCTGCTTCATCGTGCTCCCGGGCGACGGCCCCGAGGACAACTGCTGGTACTGATCAGCCGTTCCTAAAGGCGTCGGGTGGGGCGCCGCGGGTTGACTGCCAGCTCCGGCTATTTCCGCCGCTTGGGCCACGGACGCCGCGTGGAGGACGGCGGACGCTCATCGGATGGCGAGTCCCGATGCAGGTATTTCCGAATCTCCAGCGTCATGGTGTCCATCCGGGCAGCCTCGGCGATGAGTTCGGCTACCGAGTCCGGCGCGGTCTTGGCATTGTCAGTGCACGCGGTGATGGCCCGATCTAGTAGGTCTTGGAATCTGAGATCCGAGTCGGCCGTCGCCCTGAACTCGGTGAACCCGTCCGCCAGCGGCGAATCGATCCCTTGTTTCTCGCGGAGCTCGTACCAACCGTCGACCGTGTCTAACAGTCCCTTCCGCGCCAACTGGTATGAGCGCAAGGCCGAGTCGCCGGCTCGTTGCGCGGTCAGCTGGAGCGGATCGGTTCCAGCCCGCAGCCTGCGACGACGAGCCAGGTCGTCGAGCGCCGATCGGACCAACCAGCCCGACGACGCGAACCAGGCCACGACGGCCAGGATCGCCGCGGCGAGCACAAGAGCGATGATCAACGGCACAACGACGAGACCCTTCGGAACACGTGAGTGGGCATCATCCGCCGACCGCGTTGAGGATCAGGGCGACGGCGATCGACAGGACCAGGGTGACCGAGACGCCCGCGCCGATCAGCTTGCCCACCCCTGACTGGCCCAACGCCGAGATCTCCGCCGCGAGCGCTGGGGGCGTGAGGGGCGCCGCGGTCCTGGCCGCCGCACTCGCATCCGCCGATTCCCGGATCGGCCATGTGCGCGGGACATGACGCAGCGGATCACTGCCGAGTCCATCCGAGAGGAGCGCCTCCCGCTGCTCGTCCCAGACAGAGAGGTGCCGGTCCAGCTCGGCAACCGCTTGCTCCGAGAGAATCACCCGCCGCGCTTCAGCAGTACGCGCACGGCCCAGTGGATTCAGGGTCACACCGCTCACCTCCCGGATTCAGGCACACCCATCGTCGACATGGCCCGTGACCTCGACGGTAGCCCAATGACCGATCTCTCGTGCCACAGGAACGGTAGCCCCGCACCGACAGCGTCGCCGCGACTCAGCCGTTGACCAGCCCGCCGTCCACGATGAGGTTCTGACCCGTCACCGCGCGCGACCACGGCGAAGCGAAGAACAGGACCGCGTCGGCCAGCTCAGCGGGAGTGACGACCCGGCGCAGCGGCGTGCCCGAGGCGATGAGGTCGAACACCTCTTCAGGCGTAGCGGCGCTTGCATCGGTCGTGCGCAGCAGCCCGCCGGAGACCATGTTCACCGTGATCCCGTCCTTACCGAGATCCGCGGCGAGGGTGCGCGTCAGCGACAGCGCTGCGGCCTTGGCGGCCGTGTAGTCGTGATACGGGACCACAGGGTGCTGGAACAGGTTGGTGCCGATGTTCACGACCCGCCCGAACCCCACCTCGCGCATTCCGGGCAGCGCAGCCTGGGTGGTCGAGAGCATCGCCTTGGCCGCGCCGCGAAACTGCCGGTCTAGATCATCCCAGGTCAGAGCATCGGGTGATGGCCGGCCGTCGCCGTTGAACTCGAAATCGGCCAGCGCGTTGTTGATGATCGTGGTGATCGGTCGACCGAAGTGGCTGTGGGCCTTCTCGACGAGGCTGCGCACCTCGTCGTCGTTGGTCACATCGCCCTGAAGGGCGACGGCGCGGTCGGCGCCGAGCTCACGGACCAGGTCGGCGGCGGCGTCAGCGCTGCGACGATAGTTGACGACGACGAACGCTCCCTCCCGCCCGAACGCCCGCGAGATTTCCTTGCCCAGCCCCCGCGCTCCGCCGGTGACCAGGACGACCTGCTCGTCGATACGCATTCCACTCGCTTTCCGGCAGCACCGGCGCCAGGAGTGCGCAGAGCCGGCCCGGCGAGCGGGCGGCGAGTCGACATTCCTTCGCTGGAACTACCCAGATCAGGTTCGACGGGTGTGTTCTCAGCCGCCCCGGTCGGGCGGCACCCCGTGTCGTGGCCCAGCCTAGGGCAGGCGCCGCGGCGGCTCGGAAGCGGCGGTCCCCTCCCGGTTGCACGACATGCTCGCCCGACTGCCTGACATCTGGTGCGATTCTCGACCACATTTTCGCACCAGATGTCTTGCGACTGCGGGTGGATGTCTTGCAACCGGAGGGGCGGACTGCTGGCGACGCCGGATCAGCCCCGCCAGCGCAGGTGACCGCCTAGGATCCATGAGATGAACGACTGTCCAACTGGCGTGGTGTCCTCTCCCGACGTGGTCGTCGTGGGCAGTGGTTTCGGGGGCGCCGTGGCCGCATTGCGCCTGGCCGAGCAGGGCCGATCGGTGCTCGTGCTGGAACAGGGCCGGCGGCATGCCCGCGAGGACTTTCTCGCCGCGCGGCGCGATCCCCGCAAGTACCTGTGGATGCCGGAGCTCGGGCTGCGTGGGTTCTTCTGGCAGCGGGTGCTGCGGCACGTCGGGATCATCGGCGGCGCCGGAGTGGGTGGTGGCAGCATCGTGTGGGCTGGCGTACTGCTCGAGCCGAAGGACGAGTTCTTCACCGACCCCGCGTGGCCCGAACCCGTGCGGCCCGAACCCACGTCGCCAGGGTCCGGGTCCGGGGACGGCGACGGGAACGGGACTGGGTCCGGGGGCGAGCTCGGGTCCGAGGCGGGGTGGCGGGCCGAGCTCGCCGAGCACTACCGGACCGCCGCCCGCATGCTCGGCCGCGAGACCACCGCGCACGTGGGCCAGATGGACCGCCACCTCGAGGCCACCGCCAACGCGATGGGCGCCCTCGACACGTACCGGCCCACGCCTATGGCGATCTACTTCGGCAGGGAGGGCGAGACCGTTCCCGACCCGTTCTTCGGCGGCGCGGGCCCCGAGCGGACCGGGTGCCGGATGTGCGGCGCGTGCCTGGTGGGCTGCCCGTACGGCAGCAAGAACACCCTGGACGTGAACTATCTGTGGCTCGCCGAACGACTCGGGGTGGAGGTCCGGCCCGACACCCGCGTCGACACGATCGCCGAACTGCCGGGCGGCGGCTACGAGATCCGCACCGCAGGTGGCGGCGCGGTCCGCGCGCCGGAGGTGGTCCTGGCAGCGGGCGTGCTCGGCACCGTCGAGCTCCTTTTCCGCTCCCGCGAGCAGGGCCTGCTCCCCCGCGTCTCACAGCGGCTCGGCGAGGGCGTGCGCACCAACTCGGAGGCGATCACGGCGGTACTCGCGGACAATCCCGCCACCGACCTCACGCGCGGACCCACCATCTCCAGCGAGTTCTACCCCGACGCCGCCACGCACGTCACCCAGAACCGGTACGTCGGCGGCTGGCACATGCGGTTCCAGCTCGGCCCTCTGGTCGACGGCGCCGATCCCGCGCGCAGGCGTCGGAACGCGCTCGCCGAGCTCGCCCGCCGCCCTCTACGACAGTTGAGTCTGCTGAGCTCGAGGAATTTCCTCGAGCGGCTGAGCGTGTTCACCGTGATGCAGAACGTGGAAAACGAGATCCGGTTGACGTACTCGCCCTCGCCGGTGCGGCCATGGACGAAGGTGCTGCGCTCGGAGGCGGGAGCCGGCGAGCCGGCCCCGAGCTACATCCCGCAGGCCAACGAGGTGGCGCGCCGGTTCGCCGAGTCGATCGGCGGCCGGCCGCTCAACCTGCTGCTCGAGTCGGTCGGCGGCAAATCGATCACCGCCCACATCCTGGGCGGCGCGGCGATGGGCAACTCGGCTGCGGACGGCGTGATCGACACCGATCATCAGGTGTTCGGCCACCCGAGTCTGTACATAGTCGATGGTTCGTCGATCCCCGCCAACGTGGGCGTGAATCCGTCCCTGACGATCACCGCGATGGCCGAGCGCTTTGCCGCCCTCTACGCCGCCCGCAGGGCAGCGGGTGCGTCCACCGTATTGTCGTCGTCGTCACATTCTTCACCTCCGACGCCGCACCCCGTGACCAGCAGCCTTCCCACCTCGACCGGCGCCCTGCGGGCCCTGTTCTCGCGGGCCACGCCGCCCGTCGCACGGCCCCACGCGGGCGACTACCTGGTCACGTTCATCGGCCCCGCGCCGCTGACGGTGGTGGCGCCGCGGGCGATCGCGCTCGGCGGGATGCCGGGCTGGCGGGGCAAGCGATTCGACGGCGCGGGTGGGGCCACGAACCTGGTCGACGACGACAACGGCGCACACCGCGAGATCATTCCCATGCAGGTGAAGCTGGAGCCGTCGTGGCTGGACGGGCGGCCGGCGATCGTGTGCTCCTACGGCGCCGACAGTCCGGTGCCGTGGCGGTGGGTGCGGGACGAGTTCCGGCCGCTCGACGACCGGCGGCTGATCGGGCTGACGTTCGCCGGTGGGCCGTGGTCGAGGGTGGCCGCGGCGCCCCTGCTGCTCAGCCGGGTCTAGGCGTACCGCGCGGCCAGCTTGGCCAGGGTCTGCTCGATGCCGGCGACGTTGCGTCCGGCGAGGCCGGTGACCTCCAGGACGCGGCCGATCTTGGATTTGGTGGGGTCGAAGCTCTCGGTCACCTCGGTCGTGCCCTGGTCGACGGGGACGAACTCCCACCGCCACCGGTGGCCGGCCGGGTGCTCCCACTCGATGACCTTCCGCTCAGCGGTGTCCTCGTGCTCGGTCACGGTGCAGGTCAGGCGGTACGGGACGCCGAACATCTTCATCGCGGTGGTGAACTTCGCGCCCTGCGACAGCTGCTCCGGGCCGCGCACGTTGTCGCGGACGGTGCCCGACCCGTCGACCTCGCCGTGCCTGCGGGGGTCGTTGAGCATCGCGAACAACTCGGCGGCGGGGGCGTTGACGGTGACGCGACGGGCGATCACGCGGGGTCCCTGATCAACGGTGGTGACGGGTGCCATGGGCGTTGCCTCCTCTGGGGTGGTCGGTCCCGGACGTCGGTCCGGGCCGGTTGGCCCCACGGTACGGACGCGGGCCCCATCCGTGTGCGCCCGACGTCTTCCTAGGTCGCCTGAGGTCGCCTGACGGCGCCTGAGGTCAGCTGACGGCCTTGAGCCCCACCACGCCGCCGATGATCATCACTAGGAAAATAACCTTGGCCACCGACACCGGCTCGACCCCGGTGGCCATGGCGTAGACGACGGTCAGCGTCGCGCCGATGCCCACCCACACCGCATACGCGGTCCCCACCGGCAGATCGCGCATCGCGTAGGCCAGGCCGACCATGCTCACGACCATCGTCACCGCGAACACCACGGTCGGCCAGAGCCGGATGAAGCCCTCCGACCGCCCGAGCGCGGTGGCCCACACGGCCTCCAGCACACCGGAAAAGACAAGAACGATCCACGACACGACGGCCTCCTGCGCGCCGTCTTGTCGCACACCGGGTACGGCCGCCCTCGTCCGGAGGCCCCGTGTCGGGGTCCTGTGACCGAAGATGTCACACGCCGGGATGGGCGGCAATGACAGATTGGTCACCATGCACGTGGGTGAGGTTTCGGAGCTGTGGCGGTTCCCGGTCAAGTCAATGCGCGGCGATCGGCTGGCCGCCACCGCGGTGACCGAACGGTGGGGTTTCCCGGGCGACCGCGGGTGGGCGCTGCGCGACGAGCAGACCGGGCACCTCACCAATGCCAAGAAGCTCGGTTCGTTGCTGCAGTTCCACGCCCGCTATCTCGCCGAGCCCATCGCGGATGGGGCGCCGCCGGTCGAGATCACGCTGCCCGGGGGAAGAAAAGTACGGAGCAACGACGACAACGACATCAATGACGCACTGTCCGCGGCTGCTGGTCGATGCGTTTCGCTGTGGCCGCGGCAGTCTCCCGATAGCCAGGCGCATGATCGGCGTGGCCGCCTCTCCGAGGCCGAGCTGAGCGGCACCTACTTCGACGCGATGCCGCTCTCACTGGCCACCACTTCCGCGCTGGGCGCGCTGCAGGGTGCCGTCCCCGACTCGGTGATCGACCCGCGCCGGTTCCGCAAGAACATCATCGTGTCCACCGGCTCGGGATCCGGCGGGTTCCCGGAGTTCGACTGGGTGGGCCGCCGGCTCCAGCTCGGTGAGGTCACCTGCGAGGTCACGGTCCGCATACCCCGGTGCGTGATGGTCAATCTTCCCCAGGCCGAGCTCCCACACGACGGCTCCGTCCTCAAGACGCTGGCCGCCCGGACCGGCATGGACTTCGGCGTGTACCTGCGTGTCATCGAGCCCGGCCGGATCAGCGAGGGCGACGAGGTGCATCTGCACTGAGCCGCCGGTCAGCGTGGACGGTTCGGGCGTGAAGCATCGGCACGGGCCCACCCTCGCTACGGCACTCTCACGCCGGCAGCACCGCCCGCAGAATCACCCCTTGCGGGTTGTCCTCGGTGGCGTCCGGCCGCCAGTCGGGCGACGAGCAGACAAATAGTTCCCCGCCACCGCTCGCACCGGCGGTCACCGGACGCAGGGCAACAGCGTAGGGGTTGTCCACTCGTACGTGCAGGTCCACCCGGCCATCCGGGCTGACGCGCAGAAGTTCACCACTGAACGGCGAGGCCACCCAGATGTTGCCCAGTGCATCGATCGCGAGCCCATCGGGCAGCACGTGCGGTTCGAATTCGCACAGTGTGCGGCGGCCGGTCAGCTCACCGTCGTCCGCGATGGTGAATGCGGTGAGCCGTCCGGGCACCGATCGGGTCTCGGCCACGACCAGCGTGCCACCGTCAGGGGTCACGACCATCCCGTTTGCGAAATGCATGTCGAAGGCGGCCACGTGGACAGACCCGTCCGGATCCACACGCAACAAGTCCGCGGGGAAGGCCGGATCCGGCGGGGCCGATCCATCACCGTAATCACCCACGAACGCGCGGCCTCGCGGGTCGACGCACAGGTCGTTGAGCTGCCACGACGCCAACTCGCCGAGGTCCGCATGCACCTCCAGTCGACCGTCTGGTTCCCGTCGCAGGATCCGGCAGTCGCTTCCCGAGGACAGCAACAGTCGGCCGTCGGGGAGAAAACCCAGACCGGCCGGCGCGGTGTCTGTTTCCGCTACCACCTGTGCGGTCCCCGACTCGACGTCCAACCGGTGGACCCGCCCGGCGTGCACATCGGAAAACCACAGGGAACCTTCGTGCCACCGCGGTCCTTCCGGGAACCGGAGCCCACCGAGGACCACGTCCCACTCGAGTTCGACGCCGTCAGCATTCTCACGATCGATGCTCATGTAGTCAGTGTCTATCTCGGATCGGATGACGGTCCCGGAATACAGCGGAATCAACCGAGGTTCACGCCAGCCGATCGGCGGTCCGGCCGGGGATGCATCGGTACCGTTGCAAGGTATGGCCCCTCCCCTCGCCCCCACCGAATTCACCCGCGCGCTGCGGGTGACCGTGATCGGCTCCGGCTCGATCGGTGGTGCCGTGATCTCGGCCTTGGAGAAGGGGCGTGTCCCGGCCGCGCAGCTGGTGGCGGTCCTGAGATCGGACAGCACACCCGAGGAGTTCGATCGCGCGATCGAGGCCGCCGACGTGGTGGTGGAAGCCACGACCGTCGCCGCCGCGGAGGAGCTGATCCCCCGCGTCACCTCGGTGGGCAAGGACATCATCGTGTGTTCCTGCGGGGTGTTCGCCCGGCACTCCAATCCGCGGGACCTGCTCGGCGGGACGTCCGGTACGGATGCAACCGAGGCTGGCAATGCCGCTTCCGATGCCGCATCCACTGCACCGCGGATGGGCCGGGTGCTCGTGCCCGCGGGAGCGGTCGGTGGACTCGACGTGCTCGCCGCCGCAGCCCGCGCCGGGATCGAAGACGCGAGCCTGCGGCACACCACCATCAAGAGCCCCCGTGCCCTGGGCGTCACCGACGATCTCACCGAGCGTCACGAGGTGTTCCGGGGCTCGGCCCGCGAGGCCGCCCTGGAGTACCCGAGGACGTCGAACGCGTCCGTCGCACTGGCACTGGCCACCCTGGGACTGGACCGGGTCGAGGTGGTGGTTGCCGCGGATCCGCAGGTCACGCGCACCCGTCACGTCGTGGAATGGCACTCCAAGCTGGGCGCCTACGAGATGAGTTTCGAAAACTCCCTCGACCCCGCCTCTGGCGGGCGAACGTCCACGATCACGGCCTGGTCGGTCGCGGAACTGCTCATCGGCATCCGCGACGGGGTGGGGCCGGGAGCAGTTGTGCTCGACCGTTCGACGCACCGCTGACCCGACGTCGCGACCCACCGCCCCGACTTCGCATTCGCCACCGCCACCGCAACCGCAATCGCTACCACCACCGGCCGGGCCACCACACCGGTGGCAGCCGGAAACGCGACCCCCTAACCGTGTGCACCCCGTCGACCGAGAGGTGCAGACATGACCAATTCGCAATCACACCCCGACGAGCCGAAGATCCCGGAGCACGCCCGGACCGAACGGCAATCCGAATCGGAGACGATGGAGCCGAGTCCGTCACCACAGCCGGGCCGCAAGGGTCCGTATGTGTGGATCGGTGTGATCGTCGTCGTCGTCCTTCTCGTCGTGATCGGGCTCCTCGGCTACGCCTTCGAGGTCTTCTGACCTCGCCCCACACACGCACCCACCGGCGCGCACCCACCCGCTCCGGCTCCGCCGCGTGAACCCACGTGGCGGGGCTGGCACGTGCGCCGTCAGTGCGTGGCGAGCTCGATCCGCTCCCGCGTCGCGCGCGGCAACTCTTCGCCGCGCTGCAGGTCCACCCGCACGTGATGGAGCGTCGCGCCGCGCACCGGGAACGCGCCCTTGTAGGCAGTACTCACCTCGCTGCCGCGGCTTCGACCGATGTCGAGGGTCTCGTTCATGCTGAACATCGCGGGAGCGGTCACGCCGATCCGCCCCTCGCCCACCTGCTCGCCGTCGACGAACAGGCGCAGGTCGGCGCCCGCGGCGATCCCGCCGTCGTAGTCGAACTCGAGCTCCACCCGGCGCGCGCCCGGCACCAGCGGCGACGTGCCCTCGGCCTTGCCGTGTGCGCGGCCGAAGAAGTTGTACTCGAACACCGGCACGCCGTCGAGCAGGTACAGCACCAGACCGCCGAACCGGCCGCCCATGCTCAGCAGCACGCCCTCGCACGGCTCGGCTCCCGACTCGGCGGGCGCGACGTCCAGCGAGGCCGACAGCAGGAACCCACGATTGAACAGCTTGGGGGCGGCCTTCTCGTTGAGTCCGTCCATGTGCGGGTACAGCGTGATGGACGAGCGGCCCGACATGGGGTGCGGCGGCCGGTTCGCACGGCCGGACTGGCGCCCGACGGTGGAGTCGTCCAGCGGTAGGACGTTGTAGCGGGCGGCCTCGGCGATGAACTTGATCTTGAGCCGCTCGAGGATATCCGGGCGTTCCGCCGCCAGATCGCGGGACTGCGACCAGTCGGAGCGGGTGTCGTACAGCTCCCACGTACTCTCCGCGAGTGGGGTCGACTCGATACCTCGAGTGGCCATGAGCCACGGTGCGCGCTGCACGGTCACCGCCGTCCAGCCGTGGTCATAGATGCCGCGATTGCCGAAGATCTCGAAGTACTGGGTGGTGTGGCGCTCGTCAGCGTCGGGATCGGTGAACGTGTAGGCCATCCCCACACCCTCAAGTGGCTTCTGCGCCACCCCGTCCACGGTATGCGGCATCGGCAGGCCGGCCGCCTCCAGGATCGTGGGCGTGATGTCCACGCAGTGGTGCCACTGGTGGCGCAGGCGGCCAGGCTCGGCGATACGGCCGGGCCAGTGCGCGACCAGCCCGTTACGGGTGCCGCCGTAGTGGGAGGCGACCTGCTTGGCCCACTGGTACGGGGTGTTGAGCGCCAGGGCCCAGGCGGAGGGGAAGTGCGGGTACGAGCCGGGCCCGCCGAGCTCGTCCCAGCCCGCCAGGACCTCCTCGGTCGTAGAGGGGATGCCGTTGAGACCGGCGAGGTAGTTGAACGCGCCGAGCCGGCCGCCCTCGGTGGAGGCGCCGTTGTCCCCCACCATGTACAGGACCAGCGTGTTCTCCAGCTTGCCGTTCGCCTCGAGGTGGTCGATCAGGCGTCCCACCTGGTCGTCTGTGTGCTCGAGGAAACCTGCGTACAGCTCCATGAGGCGAGCGGCCACACGTCGCTCGTCGTCGTCCAACTCGTCCCAGTGCGGCAGGCCCGGCGCCCACGGGCCCATCTCGGTGTCCGGCGGCACCACACCGAGTTCCTTCTGGCGGGCGAGCGTGCGCTCGCGCAGCGCATCCCAGCCCTCATCGAACTCGCCGGTGTAGCGGTCACGGTAGCCCTCGGGCACGTGCAGCGGCGCGTGCACCGCGCCGAACGGCAGGTAGCAGAACCACGGCTGGTCAGGTGCGACCGAGCCGAGCTCGTCGGTCCACTGGATGGCCCGATCCACCAGGTCCTCAGTGAGGTGGTAGCCCTCCTCCGGAGTGCGCGGCGGATCCACCTGCTTTCGACCGTCGTAGAGAACGGGGGCGAAGTGATCGGCCTCGGCCCCGAGGAATCCGTAGAAGGTGTCGAACCCCTCCTCGGTGGGCCAGCGGTCGAACGGGCCTGCAGCCGTGGTCTCCCACGGCGGGGTTTGGTGCATCTTGCCGAACGCGCCGGTGGCGTACCCATTTCCGCGCAGCACGCGGGCGACGGTCGCTGCAGAATCCGGTCGCATCCCGGTGTATCCGGGTGCGCGGGTGGCGATCTCGGCGATCACACCCATGCCCACGCTGTGGTGGTTTCGACCGGTCAGGGTGGCCGCGCGGGTGGGCGAGCACAGCGCCGTGGTGTGGAAGCGCGTGTATCCGGCGCCGTCGGCGGCCAGCCGCTCGATGGTGGGTGTGCGGCACGGGCCGCCAAAGGCCGATGACGTGCCGAAGCCCACGTCATCGAGCATCACGAGCAGGATGTTCGGCGCTCCCTCGGGCGCTTTCACCGTCTCGCCGCCGGGGAACGGGTCCTGTTGGTCTCGACGGTCCATCTCTGCGGGGACCCGGCCCGCCAGACGCCGGGGCGGAATGACGTGGCGATCGAGGTCGTCGACTGCAGGCATGCCGGGAACTGTGGGACTCATGCGGGGATATCTCCTTCAATCGCAACGCGCTCCATCACGCGACGGTGCGGAAAGTAGTCACTACAGGCGTAATGCTGGGTCGCCCGGTTGTCCCAGAACGCCACCGTGCCCGGCGCCCACCTCAAGCGCACCTGGAAATCGGGCATCGCGACCTGATCGAGGAGAAGTCGCAGGAGCTCCCGGCCCTCCTCCGGATCCACTCCTTCGATGGCCGTGGTGAACAGTCCGTTGACGAACAGCATCTTGCGCCCGGTGTCGGGGTGCGTGCGCACGACGGGATGGTGCTGAGGCGGGTACTTCGCCTGCATCTCGGCGAGCTTGTCGGGGGCCATGCCGAGCCCGAAGGTCGGGGTGAAGTCGTGGGTGGCGGTCAGTCCGTCGATCCGCTCCTTGATCTTCTCGGGCAGCGCCTCGTACGCATTTCCCATGTCCGACCAGAGGGTGTCCCCACCAGCGGCGGGCACGTCGGTCGCGCGCAGTACGGAGCCGAGGGGCGGCCGCTGCTGCCACGAGACGTCGACGTGCCAGATGTTCTCCGTACCCGGATTCTCCTGCCCGCGGTCGAACCGCACCACCTCGGGGATCTCCCCCTGCGCGAGCAGCGGGTGGACCTCGAGCTCGCCCCAGTGCGCCGCGAAATCCCGGTGCTGCTCCGCAGTGAGGTGCTGCTGATCGCGGAAGAACAGAACCTTCCAGTCGAGCAGGGCACGGCGGAGTTCATCGATCTGCGCCGGGGTCGGGGCCGCGAGGTCGACGCCGGAGATCTCGGCGCCGATGTACGGCGTCACCGGCTCGAGCCGGAGATGCTCGTAGGACGCGGGCACCCCGTCGTCCACGCCCAGTCGCAGGCGTTTGGGGCCGAACTCGATCCGATGGTCACCGACGGTGATCTGCATGTGTTCCTTTCAGTCGGCCTCAGGTCGCGGGCCGGCGAGGGGCTACCGGGAGAAGGGGAAGAGGGTCGTCACCCATTTGCTGGGCGGTTGATCCCGGCCACTACCGCCAACTGTAGACGGTCGTCTACAGTTGTGTCCATGGTTACCCCGAATCCCGGCAAACCCTCTGGCCGCGAGGCCGTCCGCCGCGCCGTCCTAGGCACCGCCAGGCGCGTGTTCGCCGCCCGCGGCCCGCGCGCGTCACTGCGGGAGGTCGCCGACGCCGCGGACGTCAACCTCGGCCTGATCCACCGCCACATCGGCAACAAGGACGATCTGCTGGCCGAGGTCCTCGAGTCGGGACTGCGGCACGGATCGGCCCGGATCGACATCCACGAGGACGCCGGCGCCGCGATCCGGTCGATGCTGCTCGGCGCCACCATCAATCCCGAGTTCAGCCGCCTCCTGCTGTGGCTCTCGCTCGACCCCGGCGCGGTGGGCCGACCGGTGCTGGAGGCGTCGAACCGTCCGGCCCGCGCGGTCGCCGACATGACCGATCCCGCGCCCGCCGACGAGCTCAGCCTGGCGATGGCGCTCACCATGATCTACGCCTGGCCGGTGCTGCGCGAGCAGATCATGGACGTCCTGGAGTTCACGCCCGAGCAGCGCGACGGGATCGATACGCGCATGGCCGATCTGCTGGCACAAGTCGTGACAGGATCGTCGGCAGGTGCCACCGAGGACAAGGACGAGCGATGACGACGACGAGTTCCTGCTGCGCCCCGTCGGGCCCGCTCGGTCCGGGTAACCCGGATCCCGATTCCCCTCACGGGCCGGACACGAACGGTGTCCCGTGGCCGGGTTCGGCCGTCCCAGGGGCGGGTGCGGGGCGTTCACGTCGTCAGAAGGTGATTCCCTCGGGCTCGTTCCAGATGGGCGATCAGCACGACGAGGGCTACCCCGCGGACGGCGAGGTCCCTGTTCACGAGGTCCGGATCGACTCGTTCCGGATGGACGAGACCGCGGTGACCAACGCGCAGTTCGCGACGTTCTGCAAGGACACGGGGTACGTGACGGAGGCCGAACAGATCGGCGCCTCGGCGGTGTTCCACCTCGCCGTGGACGCCGCCGAGGCGGACGTGATGCACCAGCTCGCCGAGACGCCGTGGTGGGTGGCGGTGAAGGGCGCGAACTGGCGTCACCCGGGCGGGCCCCGCTCGTCGATCACCGAGTTGCAGAACCATCCGGTGGTGCACGTGTCGTGGAACGACGCGATGGCGTATTGCCTGTGGTCGGGCACGCGGCTGCCGACCGAAGCCGAGTGGGAGTACGCGTCGCGGGGCGGCCTGCAGTCGGCGCGGTTCCCCTGGGGCGACGAGCTCACGCCGCGTGGCCGCTGGAATCTCAACGTCTGGCAGGGCCGGTTCCCGACCCACAATTCGGCCGAGGACGGCTACCTGACCACCGCGCCGGTCCGCACGTTCCGGCCGAACGACTTCGGTCTGTACCAAATGGTCGGCAACGTGTGGGAGTGGTGCGCGGACCGCTTCGACCCCGGCTATTACGCGGTGTCCGGGTCCGACAATCCCCAGGGGCCCGCTGCGGACGAGCTCTCCGAGCTGGCCCCCGGCCGGGCTCCCGGTAGCGACGACTGGCGGGTGATGCGCGGCGGGTCCTACCTGTGCCACGACTCGTACTGCTACCGGTACCGGGTCGCGGCGCGGTCCTCCAACACCACTGACTCCGCGACCGCGAACCTCGGTTTCCGGTGCGTCCGCGACCTCTGACCGCCGACGCGGCCGAAGCCTCCTCGCCGCAAGCCTGACCGCAGACCTGACCACAGACGCGTCCCCGACCTAGCCGGAGGGTTCGCTCGCACCTTCCGGCCCAGCTGCCTCCGCGCCCTCCGACTCGGCTGTTACCTCGCCCTCGGTCGTTGGCGCCCCGGTGCCGATTCCGGCACGAAACGATGCGGCGACCATGTCGTACAGGTGGGACACCACGGCCTCGAACTCGGTGTTGACCACCTTGTTGTTGGCGTCGCGGCGGTCCTCGTACACGGCCAGTGAACCGGTGAACATCTGGGTCGCCAGGTCGATCCGTTCGAACGCCACTCGGCGCGGCAGGTGCGACATGGCGTCGATCAGTCGCACCACCACGTCGTCGGACTTGGTCCGCAGGTGCACCTCCGGCACCTCCGGACCCGTGACCGGGCCGATCCGGTGGAGGAATCGGGCGTAATGGGTGGCCTCGGGAGAATCTCGCAGCAGGTCGACGATCGGGCCGAACAGCACGTGCACCAGGGTGTTCATATCGGTGCCCAGTCCCTGTGCGTCGACCTCGGTCAGCCGGCGCCTGCGCTCGGCGTCCATGGCCGCGATCCGGCGCCGCAGGATCTGGGTGACGAGGCCGTCACGGCTGCCGAAGTGGTACTGGACGGCGGAGTTGTTCCGCTGCCCGGCGACCGACGCGACGTCCCGCATCGACACGTTGTCCAGGCCCCGCTCGCCGATGAGCCGGTCAGCGACCTCGATCATCAACTCCTTGGGCCCCTTGGGCGCGAGCTCGTCGGTGTGTGACTCGTCGGAAACACTCAAGCCCGGGGCCCGGACCACGGGGGCGGTCGGCGCGGGAGCGGCCACCTCGGGACCCGAATCAGATCTTGGCTGCACCTGGACTCCACTTCCTTCCGGCGGCCTCGCCGATCTGGTTGAAGCTCAGCACCGTGAGGAACAGGACGACGGCAGGCACACCCACGAGATACGGGTACTTCTGGAAGTCGGCCTGACCGGCACTGATCATGTTGCCCCAGGTCGGCTCCGGCCTGGGAATACTGAGGCCGAGGTAACTCAGGGAGGCCTCGGCAACGATAAGGACCGCGACCAGCATAAAACTGTAGGAGAAGATCGCCGGCAGGATGTTCGGGGCAACCTCCCGCAGCATGATCCGGAACTCGCCCGCCCCCAGAGATCGCGCTGCGGTGACGAACTCACGACTCGAGTAACTCATGGCATTGGCGCGTACGAGCCTGGCGAACGACGGCACCACCATGACTCCCAGCGCGAAGGTGATGTTGAGCAGCGTCGGCTCGAGAACCGTGATGATCGCGATGAGCAGGATGAGCGAGGGGAACGCCAGCATCGTGTCGGTGATGATCGAGACCACTCGGTCCGTCCATCCGCCGCGATACCCGGCCACCAGTCCGAGCGCCCCTCCGATGAGGGCGCCCACGATGACGCCTCCGACGCCCACCACCAGCGAGACCCGGGCGCCGTAGAGCAGTCCGCCGAGGACGTCGAGCGCCTGGGAGTCGGTTCCGAGGGGATGTGCGGTGAACAGGTCCGGCGGGAGTTTGTCGAGAGCCCCCAGCGCGTTGCTGGGGTTGCGGGACTCGGCCAGCGGTAGGAAGTCCACGAAGGCAGCGCCCACGATGATCAGGAAGGTCCAGATCAGCGCAAGCCAGGTGCCGATGCCGCCGAGTTTCGGCAATTTCGGGCGACGCCGGCTGGGTCGCGTGGCAGCGACCGGGTCGACGGGCTGGTCATTGCGGGTCAAAGATGTGTCAGCCACGGCGGATCCTCGGGTCGATGAGTGCGTAGGTGATGTCCACGATCGTGTTGACCAGGACGTAGAACACGGCGATCACGATCACGCCGCCCAGGACGACTGGCACGTTGTCGTTCTGGACTCCGTCGACGATCATCGTGCCCATCCCGGGCAGGTTGAACAGGCGCTCGATCACCACGGTGCCACCGATCAGGCGGCCGAGGCTGATGCCTGCGAGCGTGATGATGGAGACGGTTGAGGGGCGCAGTGCCTCAGCCACCAGGACGTGCCTGGTAGGCATCCCCTTGGCGCGGGCGGAGAGCACGAAGTCCTGCTGAAGGGTAGAGATCATGTCGGTCCGCAGGACACGGGTGAAGATCGCGACCTCCATGAGCGCGAGCGTCAGTGCCGGCAGAGCGATGCTGTTCAGGTTCTCCCCCAGATCTTCGGTGATCGGCACGAATCCCTGACGGGGGAACTCCGGCAGGAACAGCGCGAGCAACGCGAGGATGCCGCCCACGACGAACCCGCCGATGAGCGCGCGACTCCACATCCGTCCCGGCTCCTCTCGGCTGCCGCGTTTGCCGAGTGGAGACAACGCCACGGCCAGCCCCACGACGATGGCGATGCCGATGATGATCTGCTGCGCCAGCGAGTGGTTGAAGACGAACAGGTAGATGAGCAGCAGGCCGGCCACGAAGCTGGGGACCGAGATGAACGCAAACGCGACGATGGACGAGATCTGGTCGAATACACCTCCACGCCGGTAGGCCGACCAGACCGCAACGGGCACCGCGATCACGAGCGAGAGGATGATCGCGGTGAATGCCAGCTGCATCGTGACCGGCAGCGCATTGCCGATCATCTCGGTCACCGGCTGACTCGGCGGTATGAGCGAATCCCCGAGGTCACCCCGGACTATTCCGCCCGCCCAGTTAGCGAAACGAGTCATTACCGGATCGTCGAGACCCAGCTCCTCCCGGGCGAGTTGGTATTGCTCTTCGGTAGCGCCGGGACCGACCGCGGTCGCCGCCGCGTCACCGTCCACCGCTTCCATCAGGAAGAACGCCCCGACCGCGGCGAGTACGACGACGATGACCGCGTGCAGAGCGCGTTCGCCAATGAACCTGAGCACGAGGTGAGACCCTTCGATTGAGACACCGCATGAGGCGGCTGCTTAATTTTCTTGACGTAGACACCTTAAGCCGTGATACTCGTCACAGCAAGACCGATTAAGTAGATGACTTAGACCGGACAGATCCTGAGGAGGCAGTCATCCCCGCCGCCCATTCGCGCGAGTCCACCGAGCACGGCGACCGCGCAGACCTACTGCTCGAGGTCCGCGACCTCCGCACCCACATCGACACCCCGGGTGGCCGGATCACCCCGGTCGACGGAGTCGACATCTCGCTGCGCCGTGGCGAAACCATCGGCATCGTCGGGGAGTCCGGCTCCGGCAAGTCCATGCTCGTCCGCTCGATCATGGGCATCGCCCCCTCCGCCGCGACGGTGGATCCGTCATCCACGGTGCGCTTCGACGGCCGTGACGTCCTGTCCCTCAGCAAGCGTGAGTCGACCAAGTTCTGGGGCCGGGAGATCGCCATGGTCTTCCAGGACCCCCTGACCTCGCTCAACCCCATCCGCACGATCGGCCGGCAGATCACCGATCCCCTGCGTCATCACCTGGGGCTGAACCGGCGCCAGGCCACCGAGCGTGCGATCGAGATGCTCGAGAAGGTACGAATCCCCTCACCTCGAGCGCGCATGGGCGAATACCCCCACCAGCTCTCGGGCGGCATGCGGCAGCGAGTCGGCATCGCGATCGCGCTGTCTTGCGAGCCGAAGCTGCTCATCGCAGACGAACCGACGACCGCTCTCGACGTGACCGTGCAGCACGAGATCCTCGACCTGCTCCACGGCCTCCAGTCCGACGGCGACATGGCGATGATCCTCGTCAGCCACGACCTCGCGGTGGTCTCGCAGCACACCGACCGCATCGGCGTAATGTACGCGGGCCATTTCCTCGAGGTGGGCGTGACCCGGGCCATGCTCGACGAGCCCGCGCACCCGTACACCGAGGCACTCTTATCCTCGATCCCCCGACCCGATCAGCCTCCCCACACCCGGCTCACCGTCATCGAGGGTCGCCCGCCGAACCTCCGCGAGATGCCCGGAGGCTGCCGGTTCGCCCCGCGGTGCACACAGAAGACCGACATCTGCCTGAGTGTTGATCCCCCGCTGGAGGAGCTGCACGGCTCGGCAGACCACCGGGTGAGCTGCCATCACCCGCTGACCCCCTCACGCATTCAGACCAGCGAGGCCTCATGAACGGCACCATCACCACCGACCACGTCGCCCCGGACCCGTCCGGTCCGGCGGACGCCGGCGAGAGCAAACTCGTCGTCGACTCCGTGACCGTGGAGTACAAGACCCGTAAGGGCACCGTCCACGCCGTCTCCGATGTCTCCCTGGACGTCCCTCGCGGTTCGACGCTCGCCCTGGTGGGCGAGTCGGGCTGCGGCAAGTCCAGCCTCGGCCGGGCCATGCTGCAACTGCCGCGCCCCACCGCAGGCAGCGTGCGGGTGGATGAGACCGACCTGACCACGCTCTCGGGTTCTGCGCTCAAGCAGGCGCGGAAGATGATCCAGATGGTGTTCCAGGACCCCATCTCCTCACTCAATCCCCGGCGCACCGTCCGCGACATCGTGGCCGAGGGCCTGGAGATCCAGGGTGTTGAGGGCGGGCGTGCGGAGATCCGTCGCCGGGTCGATGCCGCTCTGGAGTCCGTGGGACTGGACCCCGAGCACGCCGGCGGCCGCCGTCCGTCGGAGTTCTCCGGCGGCCAGTGCCAGCGCATCGCGCTGGCCCGGGCACTGGTGCTCGAGCCCGAGGTGCTGGTGTGTGACGAACCGGTGTCCGCACTCGACGTGTCCGTGCAGGCGCAGATCCTCAACCTGCTCGAGGACATGAAGGAGCGCTACCGCCTGACGATGGTGTTCATCTCGCACGACCTGTCCGTGGTGCACAACATCGCCGATCAGGTTGCCGTGATGTACCTGGGCACCGTGTGCGAGGTCGCGGACACCGAGGCGCTCTACCGCGCCCCCGCACACCCGTACACGATGCTGCTCATCTCGTCCGCCCCGACGCTCGGTGGCACCCTCGCCGACACCCTGGGAGAGGCGGCGATCTCGGCAACGAGTTCCGAGCTGCCCTCCCCTCTGAACCCCCCATCCGGCTGCAGATTCCGGACCCGGTGCCCCCGGGCCACGGAGCTCTGCGCAACCGAACGTCCACAACTTGTCGACATCGCACCCGGCCACAAGGTCGCGTGCCACCATCCCCTCGAGGAGAACTGATGAAGAAAGCAACAGGCGCACTCGCCGTGCTCACGGCGGCGACGCTGGCCCTGACCGCCTGCGGAGGCGGCGGAGCCGACGACTCCTCGACTGCCGGCGGCAGCGAGGGCATCACGCCGGCTGCCGGCGGGGAGTGCACCGAGGACCTGGTGGGCGGCACCATCACCATGGGCGAGTACGTCATGCTCCCCACGTTCATGCCGGGCCAGGGCCAGTACGGCATCCGTGGCGGGTCCGAGTCCGCGGCCATCTACGACCGGCTCATGCTCTGGAACCCGGAGTCCCAGGAGTTTGAGCCCAAGCTCGCCGAGTCTCTCGAGGCCAACGACGACAACACCGTGTGGACCCTCACCCTGCGCGAGGGCGTCAACTTCTCCAACGGCGATCCGCTCACCGCCGAGGACGTGGCCTTCACCATCGGCCTGCACAAGGACCCGGCCACCCGTTCCGTCGCCATGACGGAGGCCATGAACGTCGATGAGGTCACTGTCGTCGACCCCCAGACCGTCGAGTTCACCCTCGGCGAGTCGTGGGCCGGATTCCCGGCACTGCTCGCCGGAACCGTGGGCGAGGTCATTCCACAGGCGGCCTACGAGGCGGCCGGCCCGGAGGAGTGGGCCAGAAACCCGATCGGCGCCGGCGCCTTCGTCATGGATTCCTACACCCCGGATCAGGAGGTCGTCCTCCAGCCGAACCCGGACTACTACGACGGCCCGGTCTGCCCGACCCTCGAGTTCATCCGCATCCCGGGCTCCCAGGGCACCTATGAGGCCTTCCAGACCGGCGAGGTGCAGGTCGGCATGCTCCGGGGCGCGAAGTTCGTCAACCAGGCGCAGTCCGACGGCGTCCAGGGCTTCGAGGAGATCATCAGCGCCGGCTCGATCATCAACATGAACTCCGGCAAGGCCGGTTACGACGGCGTCCTCACCGACGAGCGCGCCCGCAAGGCCGTCGGACATGCCATCGACCGCGACCTGTGGGACCAGCGTCTCGCCGGTGGCGAGGGCCAGCCCACCTCGGCACTGGTGGCCGAGTCCTCGCGCTTTTACGACGGCCAGGAGGGCCCGAAGTACGACGAGGCCGAGGCCAAGCGTCTGGTGGACGAGGTCAAGGCCGAGAACCCCGACTGGGACGGCTCGCTCGAGTTGCTGATCTCGGACGGCCCCGAGAACGTGGAGGCGGGCGTTGTCGCCAAGGCGATGCTCGATGCCGCCGGATTCAACGTCTCGATCGTCAACGCTCCGGTCTCCCAGGTCACCGCGCGCCAGTTCACCGGCGACTACGAGGTCGTGATCGGCGGCCTCGCACCGTCTGACGCCGACCTGGCCTCGACCCTGGCGAGCGCGATGAGCCCCGGTGGCGCGACCAACCTCACCGGTATCGACAATCCGGAGCTGACCGCCGCCCTCGTCGAGTTCAAGGCCGCCGCCGACCTGGGTGCGCAGAAGGAGGCACTGAGCCACGTGCAGGACGTCTACAACGACGTGCTTCCGTTCACCGTCCTGGCCAACGCCGAGCAGTATGTGGTCATCGATGAGTCGGTCAAGGGCGTCGTGCCCACGATGTCCTCGGTGATGCTCTTCGACAACGCCTACGTCGAGGAGTGATCCTCCGGCCCCGCCGCTGACCTCGGCGGCGGGGCCCACTCCACGAACCCCTCGCAGTCCGGGCCCCGAGTTCCTCGCCCACCGGCGAGAGACCCGGGGCCCGGTCGTCTGTCCACGGGACCGAACGCCCCCAACCCGGGCCACGTCCCCTTCCCATTTCCAGGAGATCACCATGCCCCGCGCTATCCGCGCCCTATCCGTCCTCGCCACCGCCACCATCGCGCTGACCGCGTGCGGTGGCGGCGGCCCGGACGCCACCAACTCGGCTTCCGGCGCCACCGCGCCCGACCAGTCAGAACGCTGCACCGCCGACCGGGCGGGCGGCACCATCACCATGGGCGAGTACGCCATGCTGCCGTCCTTCGCCCCCGGCCAGGGTCAGCACGGAGTCCGTGGCGGCTCCGAGTCGGCCGCCATCTACGACCGACTCATGCGCTGGAACCCCGAGGCCGCCGAGTTTGAGCCCAAGCTCGCCGAGTCGCTCGAGTCCAACGACGACAACACTGTGTGGACCCTCACCCTGCGCGAGGGCGTCACCTTCTCCAACGGCGATCCGCTCACCGCCGAGGACGTCGCCTTCACCATCGGCCTGCACCAGGATCCGGCGACCCGCTCGACCGTGATGACCGACGCCCTGCAGGTGGACGAGGTCGTCGTGGTGGATTCGCAGACGGTGGAGTTCAGGCTCACCGAGGCGTGGGCCGGCTTCCCGATCCTGCTCGCCGGCACCGGCGGGGAGGTCATCCCCCAGGCCGCGTACGAGGCATCGACGCCGGAGGAGTGGGCGCGCCAGCCGATCGGCGCAGGCGCCTTCGTCATGGACTCCTACATCCCGGACCAGGAGGTCGTCCTCCAGCCGAACCCGGACTACTACGGCGGCCCGGTCTGCCCGACGCTCGAGTTCATCCGCATCCCCGGCTCCCAGGGCACGTACGAGGCATTCCAGACCGGCGAGGTCCAGGTGGGCTTCCTCCGCGGCGCCAAGTCGGTGACCGACGCCCAGGATGCCGGCGACCGCGGTTTCGAGACCATCGCCAGCGCCGGCTCGGTCGTCAACCTCAACACCGGGGCGGCTGGCTACGACGGCGTCCTCACCGACGAGCGCGCCCGCCGGGCCGTGTCCCACGCCCTCGATCGTGACCTGATCAACCAGCGCCTGACCGGTGGTGTGGGTCAGCCCACCTCCGCTCTGATCGCCGACTCGTCCCGGTTCTACGACGGCCAGGAGGGCCCGGGTTACGACGAGGCCGAGGCCAAGCGTCTGGTCGACGAGGTCAAGGCGGATCGCCCGGACTGGAACGGGGAGCTGACCCTGCTGATCGCGGACAGCCCGGAGAACACGGAGTCCGGGGTCGCGATCAAGGCGCTGCTGGACGCCGCGGGCTTCGATGTGACCCTGGACAGCGCGCCCGTCACCCAGGTCGTGGCGCGTCAGTTCACCAAGGACTTCGAGGCGGTCATCGGTGGCCTCGCTGTGTCTGATGCCGATCCCGCCAGCGCCTTCTACAGCGCGTTCGTGCCGGGCGGGTCAACCAATCTCTCCGGCATCGACGATCCGGAGCTGACCAAGGCGGTCACCGAGTTCAAGGCCGCGTCCGATCTGGATTCCCAGAAGGCGGCCCTGAACCACCTCCAGGAGGTCTACAACAAGGCGGTGCCGTTCGCGGTTCTCGCCAACTCGGAGGAGTACGTCGTGGTCGACGACTCGGTGGCCGGCATCTCCCCCACCATCTACTCGACCGTCCTCTTCGACGGCGCCTTCGTTCAGGACTGACCCGCAGCCCCTGACGAGTCCGGCCCCGGCTCCCGCATCGTCGCGGGAACCGGGGCCGCTGCCGTCGGGGCCGGCGTCTTTATTCGGCACTCGCCGCGCGGTGTCACCGTCGCGGCCCGGGTGCGGGTGGGGAGCTGGTCATCGCATCGGGGGCGACGACGACGAGGCCGGCCCTCAGCTCACCCGACGCAGTTTCGTGTTGACGAACTCCGCCATTCCCCAGCGTCCGAGCTCCCGGCCGTAGCCGGATGCCTTGACCCCGCCGAACGGCAGTCCTGCTCGGGTGGTCCCGTGCTCATTGACGTAGACCATCCCGGCGTCGATCCGGTCGGCCACCTGCGCGGCCCGGTCCGCATCTGTGCCCCAGACGGAGCCGGAGAGTCCGAAGCGGGTGTCGTTGGCGATACGGAGTGCCTCGTCCAGGTCGGTGTACTTGTAGACCATGGCCACGGGGCCAAAGACCTCGTCGTGGTAGACGTCCATCTCGTCGGTGATATCGGTGAGCACGGTGGGCTCCATGTAGGCGCCGGGGCGGTCGATCGGGTCGCCGCCGATCCGCAGCTTGGCGCCCTGCTCGACCGCTGTCCGCACCTGGTCCACCACGCCATCGCGCGCGTCTTCGCTGGACAGCGGCCCCATCTCGGTGCTCTCGTCACTCGCCGGCCCCACCTCAATACTCCTGTAGAGGTCGGTGAGTTGGGCGACGAAGTCGTCGTAGAGGTCCTCGGGGACGAACATGCGCTTGGGCGAGTTGCATGCCTGGCCCGAGTTGGACAGCCGCGCCCGTCCCAGTTCGTCGACGAGCTCGCTGAGGTTGTCGCTGTCGAGGACGATCAGCGGGTCTGAGCCGCCCAGCTCGAGCACGCTCTTGGTGAGGTTCTTGCCCGCCACCTCGGCGACAGCCGCGCCGGCGCGCTCACTTCCGGTCAGGGAGACGCCGTGCACTCGTGGATCGGCGACCATCTGCGCCACCTGGTCTGACGACGCATAGACGTTGAGGAACGTGTTCTCCGGCAGCCCGGCCGCGCGTTGGAGCTGCTCGATGAGGGCGGAACTCTTCGCACAGATCGATGCGTGCTTGAGGATCACCGTGTTGCCGGCCATGAGGTTGGGCGCGGCGAACCGGGCCACCTGGTAGTAGGGGTAGTTCCACGGCATCACCCCGACCAGCGGTCCCACGGGTTCGACCGTGATCGCGTTCTCGCGGGCGCCGCTGACGTCCAGTTCCTCGGAGGCGAGTAGTGCGGGACCGTGCTCGGCGTACCAGCGGTAGATCGAGGCGGCCAGCTTCACCTCCCCCACCGCCTGCGCGAGGGGTTTGCCCATCTCCTCGGAGATCGCTCGGGCCAGTTCATCGGTCCGGGCCTGGAACTCGTCGGCGATGGCCGCGAGCACCTCCGCTCGCCGGGCCGGCGACCAGCGGTTCCAGGAGTGGAATCCCTCCACGGCACGGGAGAGGACGTTGTCCACCTCGTGGTCTGCCAGGCCGTCGTACTCGGCAACGGTCCGGCCGGTGGAGGGGTTGTGGGTGCGGTATGTGCTCATCGTGCGATCACATCCTGACCTTGTCGGGGGCGTGTGGTCGCGACCGTACGCCGCCTCCTCGCTCCCGCCCACTGGTGCCGCCTCGGCGCCTCCCCCACACCGCAGGGAGTGCGAGACGCCATCGAGAGGCGCGTCTGCAAAGCCAGCGGGCATCCGCGCATGCGAGACGCCATGCGCAGGCGCGGATGCCCCTCCCGACACGGCCAGCCCCGGCCCGGCTCGCTCGCCCCAGCCCAGCCCGGAAAATCCCGGCGCAGCTCGACCCAGTCCGGCAGAGTCCGGCAGAGTCCGCCGAGGTCAGCTCACCACCCGGCGAACCCCGGCGCGATCCGTGCCCACGGCGCGGCCGCCTCAAGCTGGCCCGACAGCCGCAGCAGCAGGCCCTCGCGCGCGTAGTCGGCGACCAGCTGCACTCCCACCGGCAGCCCACGCGAGTCGAGGCCCGCGGGCAGCGAGATCGCCGGCTGTCCCGACAGATTGAACATGCCGGTGCACACCGAGTAGGCCGACGAACGCGTCCACATCGACTCCGGGTCGGTCACATCCAGATATCCCAGCTCGGGGGTCACCGACGGCAGCGTCGGTAGCAGCAGCACATCCACGCCGTCTGAGCCGCCCGACCTGCCAAAGTCGCCCGAACCCCCTGCCCCGAAGAGCTCGGCGATCGTCCAGCCCATCCGTTGCGCGGTCTGCAACGCACGGGCCACATCGGGAGCCGAGTGGGTCAGCGAATTCTCCAGGATCACGCGGGTCCAGGGCTCGATGTCGTCGTC
>NZ_JAALDM010000325.1:0-123 GCF_014144865.1 Dietzia aerolata
GGGCGCCGAGGTGGTCGTGTCCGCCGGGGCGGACGAGGTCTGCAGCATCACCCTGGGCCAGGACGGCAAGGGCAGCTGCGAGTGGACCCCGGGCGCGGAGGGCCAGGTGACCCTGACGGTCAC
>NZ_JAALDM010000325.1:256-2175 GCF_014144865.1 Dietzia aerolata
CGTGTCGGGGTCGGCGGAGGCCGGGTCGACCGTCACCGTGACGGTGGGTGGCGACGAGGTGTGTTCGGTCACGGCGACGGGCGGGACGTTCACGTGCTCGTTCGACGCGACCGAGGCGATGGACGGCAAGCCGGTCGCGGTCACCGCGACCGATGCCGCCGGCAACACCTCCCCGGCCGCCGACGGCGGGTCGATGGAGGTTAAGTCGGAGGTCGTGACGCCGACCGAGCCGACCATCACGTTCGACCCGGCGCAGCCGGTGGCGGGCGAGAAGGCCCAGATCGCGGTCACCGGCGGCGCCGGGGAGCAGGTCGTGATCACCCACGGCGAGACCGAGATCTGCCGCGTCACCCTGGATCAGGATGGCAAGGGCTCGTGCGAGTGGACCCCGGCCGCCCAGGGTCAGGTGAGCTTGACGGTCACCGTCGGGGACCAGATGGTGACCAAGACCGTCACCGTCCGCGCCGCCGACGATGACGACGACGACAACCCCTCGACAGGCTCGCTCGACATGGGTTCGCTCGGCGGACTCTTCGGCGGGGCCGGCGGGACCGGCTCGTCCGGCTCACTCGGATCGCTGAGCTCGCTCGGCAGCTGACGACCGAGTGCCACACCGAGGGCCCGCCTTCTCCACCAGGGGAGGCGGGTCCTCGTCGTCGTGACCTCCCGCCCCCACCGGGTGATAACACGTTCTACCCTGGGGGCATGGTCACCACACCCACCGCCCGCGACCTCACCCTCGCCCAGATCCTCGAGCGGCAGCAGCAGGCGTTCCTCGCCGACCCGCAGCCCAGCGCCAAGGTCCGCCGCGACCGGATCCTCCGGCTCAAGCGGCTCGTCCTGGACAACGCCGCCGAGCTCACCGAGGCGATGCGCGAGGACTACGGCTCCCGCCCCGAGACGTTCTCGCTGCTCACCGACGTGGCCTCCTCCATCCCCGACCTCGACACCCAGCGCGCCAACGTCAAGAAGTGGATGAAGCCCACCCGTCCCTCCCGCCTGCTGGACGCCGTGGGCTTCACCCAACAGGTGCGACACGACCCCAAGGGCGTGGTGGGGATCGTCGGACCGTGGAACTTCCCGCTGTACCTGACGATCGTCCCCGCCGGCTCCGCACTCGGCGCCGGCAACCGCGTCATGCTGCGGCCCTCGTCCGTCACCGCCCACACCACCGAGGTGCTCGCCCGGCGTGCACCCGACTACTTCTCCGTGGACGAACTCGCGATCATCGGCCCCGAACACGGACGCGGCGCCGACTTCTCCCGGCTGCCGTTCGACCACCTGTTCTTCACCGGCTCACCCGAGGTGGGCAAGTCCGTCGCCGCCGACGCCGCCGCCAACCTCACCCCCGTCACCCTGGAACTCGGCGGGAAGAACCCCGTGGTGGTAGACAGTAGCGCCGACATCGAGCGGGCGGCCCGCAGCATCGCCTCCTCCCGCATGGTCAACGGCGGCCAGGTGTGCATGTGCCCCGACTACGTGTTTGTGCCCCAGGACCAGATGGACCGGTTCTGCGAGATCGTGCTGGACCAGTGGCGCACGGCCAACCCCGCGATCGCCGGCAACCCCGAGTACACCGCCGTGATCAACACCAAGAACTACGAGCGGATTGTCGGCCTGATCGACGACGCCGTGGCCAAGGGTGCCGAGAAGCGCGACGCCGCGCCCGCGGGGGAGCGGTTGCCCGACGCCGTCACCCGCAAGATCGCGCCCACCCTGCTCACCGGCGTCACCTCCGACATGGAGATCGACTCCGACGAGGTCTTTGGCCCCGTGCTCACCGTCTTTGGCTACCGCAGCATCGACGAGGCGATCCGCTACATCAACGACCGGCCCAGCCCGCTGGTCCTGTACTGGTACGGCGACAAGAACGACCGCTTCGAGCACCTGGCCGACCGCACCCGCTCCGGCAACATCTA
>NZ_JAALDM010000326.1 GCF_014144865.1 Dietzia aerolata
GGCTTCCAGATCGTGCTTGGACTGGGTGCGGAAGGCGATGTGCGTCTCGGTGTCCAACACGCCGGGCACCTTGTTGAGCTGGTCGGAGACGACGTCGGCGATCTGCTCGTTGCGACGGGCACGGACCAACACGATCAGGTCGATGGTGCCCGTGACCGAATAGACCTCGGACACCCCGTCGATCTCGGCGATGGCTGACGCCACTTCCGGGATGCGCGCGGTATCGGCGTTGACAAAAACGATGGCGGTGATCATGACGATCAGATTACGTCGCCCCGTGGTCATCCCGCCGAGAGTAAGGTCCCGTTCATGATCTATGGGGAACTGTTCGAGATTGGTCAGGAAAAGCAAACCGACAAGCACTTTGCGCTGCAGAACTCGAAGCTACTCAAGGTCACACTCGGCAATCAGTCCGTGATGGCCCGGACCGGCTCGATGGTCGCCTACCAGGGCCAGGTCGGGTTCGAGCACGGCGGATCGGGCGGGCTGGGCAAGATGTTCAAGGCCGCCGCCACCGGCGAGGGCGTGCCGCTCATGAAGTGCACCGGCCAGGGCGAATTGTTCCTCGCCGACAACGCCGCGGACATCCAGATTCTCTACCTGGAGAACGATGCGATTTCCGTCAACGGCGCGAGCGTGCTGGCCCTGTCGACCGGGATCGACTGGGACATCCACCGCATCGGCTCGAGCGGCGGGATGAGCGCCGGCGGCATGTACAACGTCGCGATGAGCGGCACCGGGTTCGTGGCCATCACCACCAAGGGCACTCCAGTCGCGTTGGACGTGGCTTCGGCCCCGACCTTCGCCGATCCCCAGGCCGTGGTGCTGTGGACGGCCGGCGTGAAGATGGACGTCCGCATGGACACCGGCGGCCTGAAGTCATTGATCCGCGGCGGCAGTGGCGAGACGTTCCAGCTGGCGTTCGGCGGTCAGGGGCTCGTGCTGGTGCAGCCCGCCGAGAACGTGGTCAAGGACGCGGGCCAGGAGGCTGGCGGCGCGGGCGGCCTGGCGGGCCTGTTCAACTAGGTCGCTGGGCCCG
Organism: Dietzia aerolata; assembly: GCF_014144865.1. Lineage (GTDB taxonomy): Bacteria > Actinomycetota > Actinomycetes > Mycobacteriales > Mycobacteriaceae > Dietzia > Dietzia aerolata. The sequence goes on from NZ_JAALDM010000326.1 coordinate 1,040, forward strand.
CCAGGGTCCGCATGGGTATGGGTCCGCGTTGGCCCGCGTAGGGCCGGCCGACACCGTCAGCGCATGTTCTCGGGCGTCCAGAAGGCGCGCATCGAGGTGACCTTGCCCTCGTCGTTGTGGACCATGTGATCCCACACGTTGATCGTGGCGGAGTTCTCGGCGTCAAAATGCGTGGTGATCTCGAAGTTGAACAGCAGCTCGTTGCCGCAGACGCGGGCTTCGAGCACCTTGCCGTCGATCTTCATCGCCACGACGGTGGCGTAGAACTCGCGGACGGCGGCCGCGCCGTCATGGACGGTGCCGCCGCCGACGGGGTCCTCGACCGTGGCGTTGTCGGCGTAGAGGGCCATGACGGCGTCCAGGTCGCCGGCCTCCAGGGCGGCGATGTAGGAATCGGCGGTGGCGCGGATCAGGTCGGGTGAAACGCTCATGGGTGGGGACCTTTCGGGGACGACGACAACTTCAACAGCGTGTCCCCCAGCCTAGAACGTGTTCTCGTTCTGTGGGTTTCTTCGCTGCGACCCGGCGGGCGAGCGTTCGCGGGCGAGCCTTCGCGACAGAGTGCGGAACACCCCTCGTCGTTGCGGACCCCTGCCGGCGGTTCTACGCTTCCCCCACCATCTTCTCTCGACAGTCGATCGGCGGCCGCGGGGCGACCGCTGGAGGAGCGGGGTACGCCATGTCCACATCGAATGCATCCGCTCCGGCACCTGATCAGGAGTCGTTCCACACCGGCCGGGTGGTGATGATCTCAATGGTCGCCGCGCTGGGCGGCTTCCTGTTCGGCTTCGACACCGCGGTGATCAACGGCGCGGTGGACGCGGTGCAGACGAGTTTCGAGATCTCACCGGCCCTGACCGGGTTCACGGTCTCCTCGGCGCTGCTCGGGTGTGTCGTGGGCGCGTACCTCGCGGGCCGGCTGGCCGACCGGTGGGGGCGAACCCGCGTCATGGTGCTGGCGGCGACGTTGTTCACGATCAGCGCGTTGGGGTCCGGCTTCGCGTTCGGCGCGTGGGACCTGATCCTGTGGCGGGTGATCGGCGGGCTGGGCGTCGGTGCGGCGTCGGTGATCGCGCCGGCCTACATCGCCGAGGTGGCACCGCCGGCGATCCGCGGCCGCCTGGGCTCGCTACAGCAGCTCGCGATCGTATCCGGAATCTTCGTCGCACTGCTGTCGGATGCCTGGTTGGCGGGCGTGGCCGGCGGCGCGATCGAGGAGCTGTGGCTGGGCGCGGCGGCCTGGCGGTGGATGTTCTGGGCGGAACTGATCCCGGCGGTGATCTACGGCGTCCTGGCCCTGACGATCCCCGAATCGCCGCGGTATCTGCTGGCCAAGGGTCTTGTCGATGAGGCTCGCAAGGTCCTGCGGTCCATCCAGTCCAGTGGCGTGGACTCGCGGATCAGCGAGATCCGGGCGACGGTCCGCGAGGACCGTAAGCGTTCTTGGCGGGACATGCTCACGCCGAGTGGCCGCAACCTGTTGCCGATCGTGTGGATCGGCGTGATCCTGTCGGTATTCCAGCAGGCCGTGGGCATCAACGTCATCTTCTACTACTCCACGACGCTGTGGCAGTCGGTCGGCTTCGCGGAGGAGGACGCGCTCACGCAGTCGGTCATCACGTCGGTGACGAACATCGTGGTGACCGTGGTGGCGATCGCGCTGATCGACAAGATCGGGCGCCGCCGACTGCTCATGACGGGCTCGATCGGTATGACGATCTCGTTGGCGGTGATGGCGGCGATGTTCAGCCAGGCCACCATGGTGGCGGGCCCGGACGGCGAACTCGCCCCGCAGCTCGGCGACACGCACGGCGTGATCGCGCTCATCGCGGCGAACGGTTTCGTGGTGTTCTTCGGCATGTCGTGGGGCCCGGCGGTGTGGGTCCTGCTGGGCGAGATGTTCAACAACCGCATCCGCACCACGGCGCTCGGGTTGGCCGCGGCCGCGCAGTGGCTGGCCAATTTCGCGGTCTCCACGGCGTTCCCGCCGATGGCCGAGTTCAGCCTGACGTTCACCTACGGGTTCTACGCGGTCTCCGCGCTGCTCTCGCTGGTGTTCGTGGCGAGGTTCATCCCGGAGACGACGGGCCGGTCGCTGGAGGACATGGAGTAGCCGCCCCGCCGTCCCGCGCAGGCCACCGCCCCACCAGCAACCGTCACCCCGCGCCGTCAGGCCGCGCCGTCAGGCCGCGTCGTCTGGTGTCCTCACCAGGCAGTACAGGTCGGTCCGCAGGTCGGCGGGATCCATGTCGGGCGAGGGCTCGGTCACGTAGCTCTCCCAGAACGGGTTCCCGGGCGCCCGCCCCATCGCGCCGATCTCGCCGAAGAACTCGCCCCACGCCCGGCCCAGCCCGTCGAATCCGCCGAGGTGGCTGGTCACGGCAACCTCGCCGGCGGGGATCACGGACGCCACCAGTCGCATGCCGTCGATCTCCACCGCATCGTCGTCGAGCTGCTCGATCAGCGGCCCGTCCAGGGGAAACCCGATTTCCACGTCCGCAGCGGCGTCGGGGCCGTCGGTCAGGCGCGTGTACAGGGCAAACGCGGGCCCGGCGGGCGTGAGTCCCTGCTCAAAGGCGGCGGGGAAGAGTTTTCCGAACACCGCGTCGAACAGCCCCGCGATAGTCGCCATCGGCACGTCAGCGGCCTGCACCACGACTGTCGGCACGGCCGGCGCGCGCAGGATCCGCACCCCGTCGACGGGCTCGGCGCCGAGCGCCGGGTAGCCGCCCGGCGCGTTCTCGGCGGCCGCGGGGCCGCGCCCCACGGAGGTGCCGTCCGGAGCGGTACCGTCCGGGTCCGCGGGTGAACCGTCCGGTGACGGATGTGACGACGACGACATGGTGTGCCTTCTTCCAGTGACGGATACCTGATTCCCAGTGTGCGCCCATTTCCCACCTCACGCCCGACCTTTGCCTCTCGCGAGCCCCGGCCTGCCCGGCCACGACGGGACCGACCGGTGCGGATGCATGATCGGCGTGTGAGGCGGACACTCGGGGCATGTCCACGTATCGATTCCGCACTCCGGACCGGACCATCGAGCTGGGCGAGTTCGGCACCGCCCAGGAGGCACTCGAGGCCGCGGTCGACCTCCACCGCGCCGGCAACGACGCCGACGGCCACGACGGCGGCCACCACGACACCGCCCGCCGCGACCGGGACTCCGCCCCCACCGACGGCACCCTCGAGGTGCAGGTGGGAGGCGAATGGCATCCGGTGGACCTCGAGGGGGACATGGCGTGAGCGACCACGTTCAGTGCGCGACCTGCGGCGTCGAACGGGCCCGGCCGCTGCCCGAGGTGTGCCCGATCTGTGCTGATGAGCGCCAGTTCGTGCCGCGCTCCGGGCAGCGGTGGACGGGTCCCGCCGAGGCCGCTGAGCGTGGTGCCCGGCTGGAGTTCGTCGATCTCGAGCCGGGTGTCGTCGGCGTGACGCAGCGCGACTGCCCGGGTATCGGCCAAAAGCCCGCACTCATCCGGACCGAGCACGGAAACGTGATGGTGGAGGCGCCGAACTTCATCGACGACGCGGCCGTGTCCGCCGTGCGCGAGTTGGGCGGCATCTCGGCGATCATCGCCTCGCATCCGCACATGTATGGACTGCAGTCGGTGTGGTCACGGGCGTTCGGCGACTGCCCGGTCCACGTCTCCGCCGCCGATGAGCACTGGCTCGGGGTGCGCCCCACCAACACGGTGGTCTGGGAGGGCCGCCGGGAGGAGATCGAGATTCTGCCCGGCGTGCGGGCCAGCCAGCCGGGCGGACATTTCCCCGGCAGCGCGGTGGTCCACTGGACGGCGCCGGATGGTCGCGGGGTGCTGTTCAGCGGGGACACGATCGGGGCGACCGCCGATCCCCGCTGGGTGACCTTCATGCGCTCGTTCCCCGTGTGGATCCCGCTGTCCGGGTCGGTGGTGCAGCGGATCGCCGATCACGTCGAGCGGTACGAGTTCGATCGGCTGTACGGCAACTTCGGTTCCGGCATTCCCGATGGTGCGCAGGACGCGGTCCGGCGTTCGGCCGAGCGCTACGCGGACTGGGTCGGCGGCCGGTACGACCACCTCACCTGACGGTCTCGGCTCCGAATCCAGGACGAGGGCCAAGGCAAGGGCCGGGCCGTGGCCACCGGCCGGGACCCGTGCGGATTCAGCCCTGATCACGGGCCTTCGCCTCTGCCAACTTCCTCACCTGCGACAGCCGATCGTCCCAGCCGCGTGAAACCGCTCCGAGTAGGTCCGAGACTTCTCGAATGCGAGCCGGGTCGACACTGTGCACGCGTCGCCGCTGTTCGGTACGCACGGTCACGAGCTCTGCGTCGACCAGTTGACCCAGGTGTTTGGCGACAGCCTGGCGGCTCACCCCGAGTTCGCGGGCAACGGCGCCGGCATCGTCGGGCTGCTGCACCAACCGGACCAAAATCCGGCGGCGGGTCCGGTCCGCCAGCGCGGCAAAAACGTCGTCGGCTTCGTCGGTGAGAAGTCCCGCGGCGACATCGTGGCTCACAGGGTTCACGTCGCTCCCTCGGCGCGTCGACGGGCCACGTCGAGTTCGATTCCCCAGCCTTCAGAATTCTCTTCGAAACGCCTCCGCCGCTCGATCGCGTCCGCGTCAAGGGCGGCGAAGCCGGTTTCCTTGACCGTCAGCACCACGCCGTCTCCGTCCGGGCGGATGGTGAACTCGACCGTGTTGGCGGGCGTGTCCTCGAGGGCTCCCACCTTGCCTCCCAGCCATCGGAAGACCGCGCGGCGCGGAGGATCCAGTTCAACCGTGCCGATGTGGAACTCCCCGTGGACGGGGTCGACGACCCGGGAAACGTCACCATCGGTGGTGACCTCGTGGTCTGTCCATTCTCCGTCGTTGATGAACCATCCGGGCTCGGAGACGATGTCCCACACAGTGGCCGCATCAGCCGCGATGTGGATGCTGCGTGTGATCTCGTCCGGCACGTCCTCGGTGGTCACCTGTGCGTCTGCATCGGTCATGTCCTCGCACCTCCTGCCGCCAACGGTCGCACACAATGACCGCTACTGCAACCATTTAGTTGCAGTAGAAGCTCCGTCGCCGCTCCGGCGAAACGTGTACAAGCCTTCGGCACGTCCGAAGAACGTGTACACGAAATCGCGTTTCGTGTACACGTTTCGGCTACTGACCGACCCGCGCGATCTCCGCCTCGGCGAGGTCCCAGTACCGCTCGGCGAGCGCCGGATCCGATGCCTGCTCACTGCGACCGATGAGCGTGGGCATGCCTCGCAGATGTCCCATGGCATCGGGACCGACGTAGCTGCACGGCGGCAGCGGGCGGGTCGCGGCGAACATCGTCGTCAAGGCCGCCTGCGACGCGGGCTGCGCGAAGACCGAACACACGCCGGTGATCACCCGATCGAGCACAGCGTTGCCGGTGGCGTTGGAGATATTGGTGGCCGCCCAACCGGGGTGCGTGACCTGGACGTCCACGCCGGGTGCGCCGGCCGTCGCCCGTCCGTCGCGGAGCCGGCGGTCCAGCGCGAGCCCCCACAACAGGTCGGCCAGCTTGGACTGGGCGTACGCGGCCGCCGGGCTCCACCGACGCCGGCGGAAGTGGGGGTCGTCACAATCGATCGCGCCGCTCTTGTGCGCGTTGGAGCCGACGACGACCACCCGCCGCCGCACGAGCGGGAGCACCAGGTTGGTGAAGAGGAATGGCCCCAGGGCGTTGACACCGAGCACCATTTCGAAGCCGTCCTCGGTCTCGCGGCGGCGCGGCGTGATGCCCCCGGCGTTGTTGACCAGCACGTCGATCGACTCGTCGGGCCCGGTGAGCAGGTCGTCCGCGGCGCGGCGCACACTCGCCAGCGAGGCGAGGTCCATCTCCACCACCCTGGCCTCGCCGGGCAGTTCGTCCGCCACCTGCCTGCCGCGGTCGGTGTCGCGGACGGCGAGGATCACCCTGGCCCCGTTCCGGGAGGCGGCCCGCGCGGTCTCGAGTCCGACGCCATTGGTCGCGCCGGTGATCAGCCAGGTCTGACCGCTCAGGTCAGGGATGTCGATGCTTCGGGTGGACACGCGCCCAGAGTAACGTCCGGCACCATCGTTCACCCGCGCCCGGCGCGTGAATGACTAGGCTCGACCCCGTGTGGTCCCGCCTGAACCGCCTCTTCGACGCCGAGGATCCGTGGATCCGTCCACTGCCGCCCGGCTATCTCCGCGCGGACATCACGCTCGCCGTGGTGATGTTCGCGTGCTCGGCGTTGGGCATCGAGATCCTGCGGAGCATGGGCGTCCTGGCGGGCGAATCCGCCCCGCTGTGGGCCCAGTACCTGTCGATGGCCACGGCCGCGGCGATCCTCGCCATCCGCCGCCGCTTCCCGCTGACCACCGGCATCGCCGCGACTCTACATCTGCTGATCCTGGGCAGCGTGATGCCGCTCGTCATGGGGCAGGTGTCCCAACAGGTGTTGTACTTCGTGGCGGTCTACTCGTCGGTGGCCTGGGCCCGGGACCGCCGCGCGCTGGTGGGGGTCGCCACGGGCATCGCCGCAGCGCTGGGCGTGTGGCTGGCCTGGTATCTCGCGCTCGGGTCGGGGATGCAGCAGATCCTCGACGCGGTCTCCGAGACCGAGCCGGGCAGCGGCCTGTTCCCCGCGGTGCCCTCGTATCTCGTCTACACCGCGCTGATCAATATCGTGTACTTCGGCGGCGCGGCGGCGCTGGGTATCGCCGCGTGGCGGTCGGCGCACCGGCAGGCTGCGCTGGTGGAGCAGGCGCGGACCATCGAGCGCCAGGCCGAGGAGCTCAAGGACGCCGCCGTCACCGAGGAGCGGCTGCGGATCGCCCGCGAGTTGCATGACGTGGTGGCGCATCACATCGCGGCGATCGGGGTGCAGGCCGCCGCCGCGCGCCGC
>NZ_JAALDM010000035.1 GCF_014144865.1 Dietzia aerolata
GCGAGCCGACGGCGGCCACGATCGCGGTGGCGCCGAGGATGCCCGCCAGCAACACGACGAACGGGGTCACCGCCCGGGCGAGGTCCCGGGTCACCCGCGGCAGCGCTCCGTGCCGTACCCGCGCGACGGCCAGCAGGAGGGCGATGACCGCCCCCGACGCGATGATCCCGGTCGGTGCGGTGCCCCCGACCGTGTTAGCTAGCACCAGGGTGCCCCAGAGGGTGGCCACGACCGCCGCGGCCAGTGCCAGCAGGCGGGGGGAGGGGCGGGAAGGGGCGACGACGACGAGGACGACCGTCATGCTCACCAGCAGCACCGGCAGGCTCAACAGCGCCGACCACACCCCCAGCGCGTCGACGTCCTGACCGCCGAGCTCGGCCGCCACCAGGGTGCCCGGGCCGAGGGAGCCCCACGGCACCAGGACCAGACCGAGCAGTCCCGCCACGACCGCCCGCACGGGGGACAGGCCCATCCGCACCAGGAGCGGGGCGGTGATCACCACCCCCAGGCCGAAACCGGTGACCGACTCCATGAACGGGGTCAAACCGAACACCAGCAGCAGGATCGCCGGCACCCGGTCCTGTTCGTCACCGACGCGCTCCAGCCAGCCGGCGATGTGGTCCCGGGCCCCGGTGGCCGACAGGGCCGTGGCGAGCAGGACGCCGCCGAGGAGGATGAGGGCCACCTCGAGCACCGTCGGTCCGAGGCTCGTCGCGGCACCGACCACCTCGGAGCGGTCCGGCCGGTGGACGGTGGACGCCGCGAGGAGAGCAGTCGTCAGGCCGGCGGTGCCGGCGATCAGGGAGGGGAAGCGCACCGCGAGCAGGAGCAGTACCACGAGGATCGGTGCTGTCGCGGCGAGCGTTGGCAGCACGTGGGTCACCTTCCTCGGCTCGGTCCAGGGGCTCCGGGGTCACGGGGCGGCACCCGGGTGCGTGCCGGGCGCGCTCTACGGGAGTCTAGCCACGACGGACGGCCCGCCCGGCGTGTGCCGGGCGGGCCTGGGGGAGGGAGGGGGGAGGTCAGTCGTCCCAGTCGTCGTCCCAGTCGTCGTCGTCATGGTCGTCGTGATCGTCATCCCACCGGTCGTCCCAGTCGTCGTCCAGGCCGTCGAGCAGGTGCCACGGGATCGCGATGCCGGTCGAGCCCAGGGCAACGTTGATCTGGTGGCGGATGTGCTGGGGGACATGCAGGTCGTCGAGATCGTCGAAGAGGCCGTCATAGTGGACGACACCCTGGGCGGCGTTCTCGGCGGGCTGGGTGGAGGGCGCGGGCTGTGCCGAGGCGGTGGCGGCTCCGGCACCGATGGCCAGGGCGAGGGTGGCAGGGACTGCGGTGAGGAGGGCGAGTGCCCGTGTTCTGTGTGTCATGGCTCTACCTTCGGCCGCAGGGATGAAGGAGCCATGAGGTGATCATGAGAGCGTGTTCATGCTGCTCTCACGGAACTGCCAGCGGCGGTCACTGTTGGTTCTCGGGAGCCACCAGGCGGGGCTTGAGCCGATGCGGCGGGGGCGTCGTGCCCTGCCGGATCTCCGCCATCAGCGCGTCGGCGTGGGCGATCAGCCCCGGGACGTCGATGCCGTGGGGGGACGGACCGTCGCCCTGTCCGATCCGCTCGACACCCCGCTCGAGCAGGCGCAGGGCGCCGGTGGTGTTGCCACGCTGGATGTGGGTGATGCCCACGGCCAGTTGCGCCAGGCCCTGCCACAGCAGGCGCTCGTCGGCGGGGCAGCACTTCCATGCGCCCTCGAGGACCTCGTGGGCGTTGAACGCGAGACCGCGGTCGAGCAGGTCCTGCGCCCAGGCGAGGGACTCTGCGGCCGGCAGGTCCAGATCTTCGGGAATGCGTTCCACACCCACGCTGCCGGGCGGAAGTGGGCGTCCGAGCTCGTCCCGGGGCCGGGCGTTTCGGGCACGACCCTCGTCGTCGCGGTCACGGTCGATCCTTCCGGTGGTGCGCATGTGCCCATGGTCCCACCGGAGTGGCCTTCACGGGCAGAGCGGAACAGTCCGATAACCCACATCAGTTCGGTTACTGTGGGTCTCGTGATCTGGGTGTGGACTTTCGCAGTCCTGACGGTCCTACTTGTCGGCGTCGCCGTCCTGTCCGGGCGGGCCGGGCAGCAGCGCGGCGGATTCCCGTGGTTCTGGGTGGCCTTTCCGATGGCTGTGCTCCTGATCGCCGGATCCGTCAACGCATGGCTTCCCGGGATCAACGCGGTCGGTGGCTGGACCATGTACATGCCATTGGCGGACCGTACGGACAACATCCAGTTCCTCACCAACGAACAGTTCTGGCAGATGCGCGCGTACTACCTGGGGCAGTGAGTGCTGCCCGTAGCCGCGTTGGTCGCGGTGGGGTTGTCGGTGTGGTCGTGGAGACGCGGTCGCGTGTGACGGTCGTGAGCGGGGCCCGCCTGCTTTACTTTACATAATGTAGATTATCGGCACTTTGGTAATGCCTGTACCTTCGGGCTGTGGCCGCCGTCAGGCGTCCGCCGTGCGGATCGCCCGGCTCACCGCGTCCAGCGCCATGAGCCTGACCGTGTCCACATCTGCTGGTACCTGTCCCGTCGCCGCGGCGATGAACGCGTCTCCGTCGTATCTCGTATGCGGCGGCGTGAGCGCTCGCGACAGTCCGTCGTGCGCACCCTGGGCCACGACGAAGCAGGCGGTCTTGTCGAGCCGCGCGTTCGTCACCACCGCGCCGATGGTCGTGTGTGTTCGCTCGGTGTCGAACTCGAACGGCGGCTTCAGGTCCGCCACGGCTGCAAGGTCCACTGCATCGCTGCCGCCGTGGTCGATGTCGCCATAGGCGTTGACCGCACACCAGGCACCCACGACGAGGTCTCCAAGCCTTGTCTCGGCATAGCGTAGTCCGCCCGGGCGGGCTCCGTCGATGCCGCGCCACCACGACGTCAAGGCGCCGGATCCCGCGCCTACCGGGCCCACATCGAACTCCGGCCCTGCGGCGCCCCTGGCCGCGATGTCGCCGCTTTCGGCGGTGGGTCGCACTGACGGATCTCCGATTCCGAGATCGAACAGTGCCAATGTCGGGGCGATGGGTACCCGTCCCGCCGGCGTCGGCACGCCGCGACCGGCTTCCTCGAGGAATCGCATCACCCCGTCCGCGGCGGCGAGTCCGAACGCCGACCCGCCCGTCAGGACGATGGCGTCCGTCTGCGTGACCGCCTTGTCCGGCGCGAGCGCGTCCAGGTCGCGAGACGCCGGCGCTCCGCCACGGACCTCCCTCGAGCCGACCGTGCCCTCGGGCAGGATCAGCACCGTGCATCCCGTTCGGGCGGACTCGTTGGTCCAATGGCCAACAGTGACACCGTCAAGTCCCGTGCGTTGCCGTGCAATCTCCGCGAAGTGGCTCACGGAGTCAACGCTAGCGAGATCAGTGGGTCACCGGCGGGAATTCGACCACTGCCCCGTCGTTGGTCCGTCCAACGAGTCGTCTACAAAACGTCACAGTGACGTTTTGGTGTGCTGATTCTGGGCGTTTGCCCCAGTGCTATGCAGAACCCGGTCTCGGAATGTTCTGCAGCCGGAGTTGGCCGCGAGCGAGTTCCTTTCCGGATTCGGCTTGTGTGATCACCACGTCCCACAGTTGTTGGCTACGACCCTGGAACAGCGCGTGGGCGGTGATGTCCACTCGGCCGCCTGTCGAGGCACGCAGAAAGTCGGTGCCATTGTGGACGCCGACCGCCACCTGGCCGAGTTCGGCGACAGCATGTCCGGCTCCCGCACCACCTGCGCTCTCGACGAGGCTCGCGTACACGCCGCCGTGAATGGTTCCCCATTCGGTGTGGTGGTCTGGGCCGAGCTCGGCATGAGCGCGTAGCGATGTGGAGGTCACCTCATCGATGACAAAGCCGGTCGCGTCGACGAAACGGCTCTCGGGCGTCGATGCGGCTCCCGACATGGATTCCAGGTCTCCTGCGCTCACGCTCATCCTTTCCTTCGATGTCTCATCATGGTTTGGCTGTCACCGGTTGTCGCAACAGTGTCCGGAGCTTCTCCGGCGCTGACTTGCGCGGGTCAGACAGGTAGATCTCGTGGTGATGCCCAGTTGGTTCAAGCCCATGGTCCGGGATGACCTCGCCGTGCATCTTGGCAATCGTCGGCCCCTCGTCGTCATACGGACCCACGTGCAAGGTCTGGACCGCCCGTCCCTCGCTGAACGGCTTGAATCGGACGAGCTCAGCGGCTTGCGGAATCTTGGTGGAGCTCACCTTCTCGATCGCCGTCTAAGCCATGCCAGGCGTGATCCATTCAGGTTGCCAGATCATCATCGTCCACGACCAGGCGCTCTTGTCCCTGGCGGTGAACACGCCGAGGTCGTCCGCGTACCAGAGTCCCTCGAGCGGGCCCACGGTGTGGGTCCGCCCGAGGTCTGTCTTGGCCTCGGCCCGGATCGTGTACGACGTGGTGTACAGCGCCTCGACTGCCCTGCGATAGTCCGCGGAGACGTTGGGGTCGCCGCTCCCATCCACCATGAGGAACTGCATCTCCGGGACCTCGACCACGTCGAACCGCCCGGCCCGGCCGGAGTACAGATCCCGCCGGGCCTTCTTGATGTCGACGTTCGGGCTCTGCACGCGTTCAGGGCTGGCGGACATGCACTGACTCTAACGCCGAACCTGATAGGTCGACGGCAGGCCACGATGCCAGATCCCGCAGGAGCTGACGGTCATGGGTGGCCACGATCACCGCGCACGAGGCGGAGGCCAACGCACCAGTGAGCTCATCCACCAGTGCGAATGACAGGTGGTTGGAGGGTTCGTCGAGGATCAACAGCTCCGGCTCCCCGGCCAGGCACAGGGCCAGGTGAAGGCGGCGTTGTTGGCCCTGGGACATCCGGCCGACCGGCGTCCCCGCGGAATCCGAACCGAGTAGCCCTGTCGTATCCAGCCCGGGTGCCGAGGTGAGCCCCGCCCCGTCGATGTGACGGCGGTAGATCTCCACGGCGGGCAGCGTCGGATCCCAGTCCGGCACCTCCTGCCCCAGGTGCGAGATCCGCACGCCGGGCCGACAGATCACCTGCCCGGAATCGGGCGTGAGGCGACCTGCCAGCAGGTCCAGGAGCGTGGATTTGCCGGCCCCGTTCGGCCCGGTCAACAACACTCGATCGCCGGTGTTCACGGTCAGCGAGACCGGCGACACCAGACGGCCGCGAACGGAGACGTCAGTGCAGGTCACGACATTCTTACCCGGGGCCACGGTCCACTCGGGCCAGTGGAATGCGGCCGGTGGCGGCGGCACTGTCACCTGGTGACGTTCGAGTTCGTCCCGTCGGCGATTGAATGCCTGCACGGTGCCCGCGGCTCGGGTCGCCCGCGCGTGCTTGCCATGCCCCTTCTCCGGTCGCCATGAGTCCTGAAGTCGGCCCCGCGCGGCATCGGCGGCGCGGGTCAGACGGGCGTGCTCATCCACCTGATCGGCGTGGGCCTGCTCCCACCGGACTCGCTCGGCGCGGCGTCCTTCAATCCAGCCCTCGTATCCGCCGCCGTACAGTCGCGGTGCACCGTCCTGGCTGGGGTCGAGGTCGAGAAAGTGGCTCGCCACGTCGCGCAGCAGGGCGCGATCGTGACTGACGACCGCCAGTCCTCCTGGATGCTCCCGGAGTCGCGCGGTGAGAAATGCGAGTCCGGTGGCGTCGAGATGGTTGGTCGGCTCGTCCAACAGCAGCAGGTCGTGACGCGCGCCGAGGACGCACGCCAGGCGCACTCGGTACCGCTGCCCCACCGACAGGGTGGACAGGGGCCGCTCCCGGTCAGCGCAGGCGGACAAGCCTTCCAGCGCTATGTCCACGCGCCGGTCGGCGTCCCAGGCGTCCAACACTGTCGCGCGGTCGAGTGCTACTGCGTAGGCGTCTTCGGCGCCGGGCTTGCCCTCCACCATCGCGGTGGTCGCATCGTCCAACGCCTGTAGAGCATGGAGGCTGTCGGCGATCTCCTCGGCTACAGCGTCCCCCACCGTACGACCGGCGGAGGTGTCGAGGTGCTGCTGGATGACGCCGACGGTGCCCTGGCGGCTGACGGTGCCGGCATCGGGTGTCTGTGTCCCGGACAGGACCTCCAGGAGGGTGGTCTTGCCCCGACCGTTCTCCCCCACCGCCGCCAGAGTGGTGCCGGTGGACAGGGTGAGGTTCACCCCGCTGAGGACGGGACGGGTGCCGAGGGTGACCGAGACGTCGGTCAGGCGGATGTGGGCGTGTGCGCCCGCGGGAAGATGGGTATTCGGTGTGTCTGGCATGGTGCTCTCTGCAAAGCTCGTCGCGGAGCCGGACAGCACAAACTGACCGTCCGGCCGGGAAGTGGACTGGACGGCGCGCAGAGATCAGTGATGAAGTGGGTGCCCTGCCGCCGTCAGCGGCCGGACCACGGCTTCAACGAGAGTGCACCGGGATACATGCCGGTGACAGTACGTCAGTCGCGTGGCGTCTGTCCACGGAGCTCGTCGACGAGAGCCTGCAGTTCATCGATGTCACGCTGGTAGAGGGCGGTCAGGCGGTCGACATAGTCGCGGTCCCACCGTGGCGTGATGTGCTTGCTGCAGTTGGCGTCCGAGGCCACGAGGTCAACGACGATCGCCCGCTCCACGTGGCCGGTGTAGGTCTTGTTCCCCATCGTTCGCAGCCGCTCGATGAGGCCCGGATCCTCCTCCGGTTCGACGAGCCGCGCATGACCGAACACCTTGAGCCGGCTGCGGGTCGGGTAGTCGATGAAGAACAGGCTCACCCGGTCGTCGACGTCGATGTCCCCGACCGTCACGTACTGCCGGTTGCCACGGAATTCCACCCAGGCGAGGGTGGTGTCGGAGTCCACGTGGACGAACCCGGGCGGACCGCCACGATGCTGCACGTACGGCCACCCCGACTCGGTGACGGTAGACAGGAAGAAGTGGTCGGCACGTCTGATCAGCGCCTTGTCCGTGCCCTCGAGGCCGAACTCGCCGACGGGCTGTGGCTGGGTGTGGCCTACGGCTGCCTGTCGCGCGCGGGCTGCAGCCCCTAGCGCGATCTCGGGATAGCGATTGACGCCCATAACGGAGACGCTACTCCCCTTGCTCACGCACACTCGGGGCATGGTTGCCCCTGCCCGGAGTCGGAGCCGGAGTCGGAGTCGAGGCCGGGTGCGCCGGGCTCTCACCGCGGTGTCGACGGTGCTCATGCTCTCCGCGTGCGCGGCCTCCGCGGGCAACGCCCCCGGCACGACTGACCCGGCCGCCACCCCGGACAAGGGATCTGTGGCGGCCGGATCGATCACCCTCGACGGCGTGGAGCGCTCCTGGCTCACCTATTCACCGGGCGGTCCGCCCGGCCCGGCGCCGGTGCTGCTGGTCCTGCACGGATCCGGCGACTCGGGCGCGGGCCTGCGCTCGGCGGTGGGGCCCGACATCGAACAGGTGGCTGACCAGCACGGATTCACGGTCGTCTACGTGGACGGCTACCGCAACAACTGGAACGAGTGCCGCGTCGAGGGCCGGTGGCCGGCCAAGGCCGACGGTATGGACGACGTCGCCCTGATGCACGAGGTCGTGGCCTCGCTCGGAACCAGCGGTCCGGTGTACGCGGTCGGGTTCTCCAGCGGCGGCCATATGGCGATGCGATTGGCGTTGGAAGCGTCCGACCTCGTCGACGGGGTGGCCGCCGTGGCCGCGAATCCCCCGGTGGCGGCCAACCAGTCGTGTGACGTGGACGGCGGCCCGGTGCCGATCATGTTCGTAGAGGGCCGCGACGACCCGATCAATCCCGTTCACGGCGGCGAGGTTCGTGTGGCCTCGGGGCCGTCGGCGGGCTCGCGCGGCGAGGTGATGTCCGCGACGGACGGCGCGCGGTGGTACGCGCGGCACAACGACGTGGCGCCGGGCCGGGGACCGGTCGTCGAGCGGTCGGGCGGCGTCGAGTCGACCGAGTGGTCGGGGCCCGATCCGGTCCGCCTGGTGGTCCTCGACGGCACCGGCCACACCTTCCCCACCGCCTCGGGTGGGTGGGGACCGTCGCGGGGGCCCCACTACGACGCGCCGGGCGAGATCTGGCACTTTTTCGCCGGCAGCTGAGCCCGTCCTGCCGCGCAGGGCCCGTTCGTCCGCGCCAAACCCCGCTCGTCAACCCCGGTTGACGCGCAGGTGGGGGTCGCCGTAGGTTGGCGGCAGTGAGGTGGTCGGGCATGGAAACCCTGAAAGATTTTTACGACGACGACAACGCCGACGATCCCGTCGCCCGATTGGCCGCGATCTCCCGGGCGAAGACGGATCTGGCTCGTGAGGAAGCGGCCGCGGTCCGCCATGCGCGTAATCACGGCATGAGCTGGGCGGAGATCGGGGTCGTCCTGGGCGTGAGCAAACAGGCGATGCACAAGCGCTTCGGAATGGCGGGCTGATCGCGGGTGGCCTCAACGCAACATGTTTCCGTGAAGCAGCCGGTGGCGGAATTCCTCCGGTCACTGGTCACCCTGGCCCCGAGCCCGCCCCGCCGGAGCAATGCGATCAAGGCCGGGCTGACGGTTCTGCTGTGCCTGTCCGTGCCAACACTGCTGGGCCGGCCGGATCTCGGTCTGCTCACCGTCACCGGCACCTTCGCGGTGTTGTACGCCGCCGCAGCCCCGCTGCGCCGACGGGCCGTCACGGTGGCGGGAATCGGCCTCGGGCTGATCGTCTCTACAGCCGTCGGGGCGTTCACCGCGGGATCGGTCCCCCTGTTCGCGGTGACAGCCGTTGTGCTGGCGATGGTCACCGCGGGCCTGTGCCTGGCGCTGAGGGTGGGTCCGCCGGGCTCGTACTTCCTCGTCCTGTGTTCGGGTATCGCGTACCTGCTCGTGGGCTCGCACGGGACCGCGCCGTGGCTGGTTCCGGCCATGACCGCGATCGGCGCGGCCGCGGCGTGGACCGTCACGATGGTCGAGCTCGTCCCGGATCCTCGCCGGCCCGAGCGGCTGGCGGTGCGCACCGCCGTCGACGCGGTTGCCGCCTATGCCGCCTCCGAACCCGGCCCCGACAGCAGGCCCCTGCATCGCGCCGCGTCCCATGCGCTGGCCGCCGCCGAGGAGGCGCTCGCCGAGGGGATGTGGACCGCCGCCCCGACGCTCGAGTCAGAGCTGGATGCCGCACGCCGTGCGTACGCCGAGCGCAGTTCACGGGCAGCTCTGCACGTCGTCCCCGGCGAGGAGCAGGGCTGGGACCCGCGCAACCCGGACGCTGGCCGGTGGCTCGAGACCGACGAGGGACAGTCGGATGTCCCGATGCCGTCGGCGGCGGCCGCAGAGCGCGTCGAGCACGCATTCGCCGACGAGGACCGGCGCAGCATCGGCTCGCTCCGACGCCGCCTCATCGACGGTCTCCGGTGGCCCGGGGAGCCGTGGTCGGTGGCACTGTCGGTCGGGGTGGCCACGGCCCTGTCGATCTTCATCCTGCTCGCCATCGGCGGCCCGGACCAGCCGCACCTATATTGGGTGATCGCGTTCTCCGCGCTGGTGCTGCACCAGGGCGGGCCCCGCGTCGCCCGGACCCATCGGGCGCTGCACCGGCTGGTCGGCACCCTGCTGGGCCTGGCGCTGTTCCTGCTCGTAACCGTCATCGGTCCGTCCGGCTGGTGGCTGATCCTGCTCATCGTGGCGTTGCAGTTCACCATCGAGCTCCTGGTCACCCGGAACTACGGGCTGGCGGTCACGCTCATCACCCCGCTCGCGCTGATCATCGCCTCGGGCGGGCAGATGCCGGCCAATCCCCTGGCGGTGGTCGGCGAGCGCCTTCTCGACACCGTGGTCGGTGTCCTGGTGGCGATCGCCGTGCTGTGGGCACTCGGACGTCGGGCGCACCACCGGGCCGTCCGCGGCGACACCAGGCGCGTGCTGGTGGAGCTGGCGGAGTTCGCCGGCGGTCAGGAGCAGTCCCGCTGGGAGCCGACGCTCGCCTCCGCGCTGCGGGACCTCAACACCAGCAACGCCCTGCTGGCCGCCGACGGGCACGGCGACTCCCCCGAGGCGCGGACCGCCGAGGCGGTCACCTACGCCGGGTACCTGATGCTGGGCACGCTCGACCAGGAGACCGTCCGTCGGTCTGCGCCCCGGTGGGCCGAACTCGCCACCACCGCGCTCCCCTCCGGTCTCCGGCGGGTCGAGGAGAACAATGCGGTCGACGAGGCGATCCGGGCGCAGTGCCGGCGGGCGGGCGCGGCCATCGACGGCGCGGGCCCGGCCCGAAACTAAAGCGCCATACGGAAGCCGAGCTCCGGAGCGGGGCACATCAGGACGTCGCTGACGTGCTTCCCACGTACTCGGCGAGGTGCTCGCCCGTGAGGGTCGAGCGATCGGCCACGAGGTCGGCCGGGGTGCCCTCGAACACCACCCGGCCACCGTCATGGCCGGCGCCGGGGCCCAGGTCGATGATCCAGTCCGCGTGCGCCATGACCGCCTGGTGATGCTCGATCACGATCACGGACTTGCCTGAGTCCACGAGCCGGTCGAGCATGCCCAGCAAATTCTCGACATCGGCCAGGTGCAGGCCCGTGGTGGGCTCGTCGAGGACGTAGACCTCGGCCTTGTCGGCCATCTGCGCCGCCAACTTGAGTCGCTGACGCTCGCCGCCCGACAGGGTGGTCAGCGGCTGGCCGATCCGGACGTAACCCAGCCCGACGTCCCGCAGTCGCACGAGGATCTTGTGGGCCGCCGGGATCCTCGACTCGCCCTCGCGGAAGAACTCCTCGGCCGTGGCCACGGACATCGCCAAGACCTCACCGATGTTCTGACCGCCGAAGGTGTACTCGAGCACCTCGGCCTGGAACCGCTTGCCCTCGCAGTCGTCACAGGTGGTGGCGACGTCGGCCATCATCCCCAGGTCGGTGTAGATCACGCCCGCGCCCTTGCAGGTCGGACACGCCCCCTCGGAGTTGGGACTGAACAGGGCCGGCTTGACGCCGTTGGCCTTCGCGAACGCCTTGCGGATCGGCTCCAGCAGCCCCGTGTACGTGGCGGGGTTGCTGCGGCGCGACCCGCGGATCGCGGCCTGATCGATCGCCACCACACCCTCCCGCGGCGAGACCGACCCGTGGATCAGCGAACTCTTGCCCGACCCGGCCACACCGGTGACCACGCACAGCACCCCGAGCGGGATGTCCACGTCCACGCCTTGGACGTTGTTCGCCGTGGCCCCGCGGACCTCGATGGCCCCAGTCGCCGAGCGGACCGATTCTTTGAGGAAGGCCCGATCGTCCAGGTGCCGGCCGGTCACGGTGTCGCTCGAGCGCAGCCCGTCGACCGCGCCCTCGAAGCAGATCTGGCCGCCCTCGGAGCCGGCGCCGGGCCCGAGATCCACCACGTGGTCGGCGATCGCGATCATCTCCGGCTTGTGCTCGACCACCAGGACGGTGTTGCCCTTGTCCCGCAGACGCATCAGGAGTGCGTTCATGCGCTGGATGTCGTGGGGGTGCAGGCCGATCGACGGCTCATCGAATACGTAGGTCACGTCGGTGAGCGCGGATCCGAGATGGCGGATCATCTTCACCCGCTGGGACTCGCCCCCGGACAGGGTCCCCGCCGGCCGGTTCAGCGACAGGTAGCCCAGGCCGATCTCGACGAACGAGTCCAACGCGTGCTGCAGGGCCCCCAACAGCGGCGCGACGGACGGCTCCTCCAGTCCGCGTAGCCACTCGGCCAGGTCGGTGATCTGCATGGCCGAGACGTCGGCGATGCTCACCCCGCCGATCTTTGAGGACCGGGCCCCCTCGTTGAGCCGGGTACCGTCGCAGTCCGGGCAGGTGGTGAACACGACGGCCCGCTCGACGAACGCCCGGATGTGAGGCTGCATCGCCTCGACGTCCTTGGACAGCATCGACTTCTGGATCTTCGGGATGAGGCCCTCGAAAGTCACGTTGATGCCGTCGGCCTTGACCTTGACGGGCTCCTGACGCAGGAGGGTATCCATCTCCTTGTCACTGAACTGGCCCACCGGCTTGTCCATGTCGAAGAACCCGGAGCCGGAGTAGATGCGGCCGTACCATCCGTCCATCGAGTAGCCCGGCACGAGGATCGCTCCCTCGGACAGTGATTTGGAGCGGTCCACGAGGGCGTCGACGTCGAAGTCGGAGACCGAGCCGCGCCCCTCGCAGCGCACACACATGCCGCCGGTGATCGAGAACTCCGCCTTCTGCTTGGTGCCGTCCGCCTTCTTCAACATCCCCGACCCGGAGGCGGAGGCCACGTTGAAGGAGTAGGCCTTGGGGCCGCCGATGTGCGGCTCGGCGATGCGACTGAACAGGATCCGCAGCATCGCGCCCGTATCGGTCGAGGTGCCCACCGTCGACCGCGGGTCGGCGCCCATCCGCTCCTGATCCACCACGATCGCCGTGGTCAACCCCTCGAGCAGATCCACCTCCGGGCGGGCGAGCGTGGGCATGAAGCCCTGCAGGAACGCGCTGTAGGTCTCGTTGATCATCCGCTGCGACTCCGCCGCGATGGTCGAGAAGACCAGTGAACTCTTACCCGACCCGGACACCCCGGTGAACACGGTCAGTCGCCGCTTGGGCAACTCCACATCCACCGCTTGGAGGTTGTTCTCGCGCGCCCCGACGACGCGGATGATGTCGTGACTGTCTGCGGTGTGGATGCCCATCGCTGCTCTCCTCGTCGTGAAGGTACCCGGCTACGGTAGCCCCACGTCCGGGCAAAACAGTGGCGAGTCAACGCCACTCAGCCGCGTTCCTGGCTTTCCATCGCCCGATCGTGGAGGCGAGCGAAGCGCACAAATTCGTCGTCGTCCCACTCTTCTCTTCCGGTGACAGCCGCCCACCCGTCGAGAATCTGGTGGTCGTAGAGATGCCCGTACCCCTGAGAGCCACCGATGGCGTTGCCCAGGTCCGCCGTCACCTGGAAGAAGGTAAAGACCGGCATGTAGGTCATTCCGGGATGGCGCCCCTTGCCCGGGGGCTCCGACAGCCACGCCGGGCGGTCGAACATCAGGTCCGGGGTCCACCAAACAACCGGGTCCGTGGCGTGCTGGACATACAGCACGTGAGGTGGGATCCAGGGCGTGTCGTCGTCCCGGAACTCGGCCGGGTCTTCCGAGAACCGGACCAGGAGCCCGTCGGCATACACCGGTTCGGTGGCGGGGGTGCCGGGGTCGCGGCGCTCGACCAGCGAGCGCCAGATGCGGTTGGAATTGGGCGGTCCCATCCACAGCACCCCGTCGACGGTGTTGCGGATGTCCCGGATTCCGGAGAACGCGGCCTCGCCGGCCTGGGTGCCCAGGCTCTCGCCGTAGAGATACAGGTTCGGATGGTGCACATCGGGCGGTAGCGACTGGCGCCACCCCACCACGGCCTCGATGAGGGACCGCCCGGCGGCCTCGGCCTTCTCGCGGTCGGCGAGGAACGAGATCCAACTCGGAAGGTATGAGTACTGCGTGCCGACGATCGCGACGTCGCCCGCGCTGAGGAGCTCGATCGCCTGGGCGGCGTGGGGGTTGATCCAGCCGGTGCCTGTGGTGGGGACGATCACCACGGCCTCCCGCTCCCAGGCGCGCGTGCGGTTGAGCTCCTCCACCACCAGCGCCGAGCGATCGTCGTCGGTCTCGGCGGACTCCAGCCCGGCATACAGTCGGATCGGCTGCTCCGCCGGCTCCTCCATGAGGTCGGTGAGTTCCGCCTGGTCGAGCCCGCCGCTGACGAAACGGCGGCCCTGCAGCCCGAGGTCGTCGAAATTCACCACGGATTCCGGGCCGCCGGAGCGCTCGGGGACGGTGGGCCGCGTGGTGCCGGGCAGGTCCTCGGTGTTCTGCGCACCCGATATCCGGTTCGCGGCCTCGAAGAACAGACGCGGGACCACGCCCTGGACGATGCCGAACGCGAGGACCGTCGCCAGCACGGCGCCGGTCAGACGGGCGGTGTTCTCCCCCAGTTTGAACTTGCGGGAGACCACCCGGACGAACAATTGATAGAGGCGTCGCAGGCCGCGGGCGGCCACGAGCAGGCCGATGAAGATCGCGAGCGCGATCCAGGGGATACGCATGTAGTCGGCCCAGGGCGGGCGGGCGGATTCCACGAGGTCGGAGACCTGGTCTTGCCAGCGGATCGCGGTGGCGGTGGCCGTGATGAGGTAGACCACCAAGACATACGGGGCGGAGAGTCTGGCGAAGAGCAGTAGTTTGTTGCCGAGCGCGTCCAGATCGGGATGGAGCTTGATCTGGGGTGCGACGAACTTTCGCCAGAGGGTACGCAGGGCCACGCCGACGCCGTAGCCCACGAACATCGACACACCGGTGACGATCCCCTGGTAGTGCCAGGCGCGCGGCAGGAGTGAGGGCATGAGTGAGACCCAGGCGGCCAGCGCTGCCACGGTGAGGCCCGTGACCGAGGGCAGCCAGATGTCCCACAGGCGTCTGAGGGTGTCGAGAACTCTGGTCACCTGAGCCTTTCGGCCCTTCTGGCGGCTGCCACCAGGTCCGCCGACATCATGCCCAACTCGTCCGCGCTCTCGCCCTCGGCGATCGCGGTCGCCAGGTCCTCGCAGGCGCAGCGCAGCTGGAACATCCGGTCCATGAGGTCGGCCGATTCGTTCTCGGTGAGCACCACGGTGCCCTCGGGAAGATCCTGCATACGCAGCGAGCGGCGCTGCTCGTATGCACGTTGCCGACACGACCGGCGGCAGTACCGACGCCGACGCCCGGTGCCGCCCTCGTCGACCGGGCGACCGCACCACGCGCATGAGGCCTCGCCCCGCCTCGGCGGGGCCGCCTCGGCTCTGACGTTGGATTCCACGGATGTCAGGCTACCCACGACGCCCCCGGGGCAGCACGGGACACGGGGACGTGGGAACATTTCGGGGTTCTCCTGACGTTGACAGGAGCAGGTACCACGCAAAGTCTGCGATCGACCGCGCGGATATCGATCACAGACGGCACACGGCAGAAGGAGTTCGCATGGCAGATCGAGTGCTCAGGGGCAGCCGCCTCGGTGCGGTGAGCTACGAGACGGACCGGGACCACGACCTCGCACCCCGCCACATGGCCAAGTACCAGACCCCCAACGGCGAGGTGTTCGAGGTTCCGTTCGCTGACGATGCGGAGCTCCCGGGCACCTGGATGTGCAAGAACGGCCAGGAGGGCCAGCTCATCGACGGCCCGGCTGTCGAGGTCAAGAAGGGCAAGCCGCCGCGTACCCACTGGGACATGCTGCTCGAGCGTCGCTCGCTCGAGGATCTCGAGGACCTGCTCAAGGAGCGGATGGACCTGCTCAAGAAGCGGCGTCGCGCCGGCTCCCGCTGACGCACCACAGCTGAACTGCATCGGCCCGGATTGACGCGGGCCCGCAGCGCGGTGTGAGACCACAACGCCCCGCCCCTCTCGTGACGAGGGGCGGGGCGTTGTGCTGTGTCGAGGGTCGACGTGCTGGCCGCGCGTTGTAGCTGGCCGCGCGTCGTCGCGCCGCCGGCAGGCCGGGGATCAGCGTCCGATGAGGCCCTTGAGCTGGCGGCGACGCTTCTCCCAACCCCAGCGGGCCACGTTCACCGCGGCCTCCCGGAAGATGGACTCGCTCATCTTGGAGTGGCCGACGGTGCGCTCGGTGAACGTGATGGGCACCTCGACCACCGTGCGGCCGGTGTTCAGCAGCCGCCAGGTCATGTCGATCTGGAAGCAGTACCCCTTGGACTCGATGGAATCCAGGTCGAGTGCGGCGATCGCATCGGCCCGGTACGCGCGGTAGCCGGCGGTGATGTCCTTGATCCCCACGCCGAGCATGATGCGGGAGTAGACGTTGCCGCCCCGGGAGATCACGTGGCGCTGCCACGGCCAGTTGACCACGCTGCCGCCGGGCACATACCGCGACCCGATGGCCAGATCGGCGCCCTCGTCGACGGCCGCGAGCATCGCGGGCAGCCGCTCCGGCGGATGGGAGCCGTCGGCGTCCATCTCCACCAGCACGGAGTAGTCGCGCTCGAGCCCCCAGCGGAAGCCGGCGATGTACGCGGCGCCGAGCCCCTGCTTGCCCTGCCGGTGCAGCACCGAGATGCGGCCGCGCGGGTCGTCGGCGGCGAGCCTGTCCGCCACCTCGCCGGTCCCGTCCGGACTGTTGTCGTCCGCGATGAGGACCGACACGTCAGGGGTCGCGGCCAGGAGCCGTTCCACGACGGTCGGCAGGTTATCCCGCTCGTCATAGGTCGGGATGATCACCAGCGTGCGCGCCGAGGGCGCGCCGCTGCCCGGCGTCGACGGGTCGGTCACTTAGCTCTCCTTGGGGTCATGTGCGGACTGTCGCCGGGTGTAGATGACCGCCCAGGCCAGTCCGACGAGCCCGATGAGACAACACACCGCCTGCGGGATGCTGCCCAATCGGGTTGCCATCGTACCGGCACTTCCGATCTCCACCTGCGCCACCAACGCCGCGGGTTCGAAGATCTCCGTCTCCTGCTGCACCTCGCCGTCGGCCCCGATCACCGCGCTGACGCCACTCGTCGCCCCGATCAGCACCGGAACGTTGTGCTCCACGGCCCGCACGCGGGACATCGCCAACTGCTGGTACGTCATCGGTGAATGGCCGAAGGTCGCGTTGTTGGTGGGGACGGTGAGCAGCTGCGCGCCCCGGGCGACGGGCTCGCGCGCCGCGGGGTCGAATGCCACCTCGAAGCAGATGGCCACCCCCATCTCCACGCCGGCCGCGGTGATCACGCCGTCGCCGTCGCCGGGGACGAAATGCCCCGCGGTGCGCGCGATCGGGAACAGTGCCTCCAGCGGGGCGCGCATCGGCAGCCACTCGCCGAACGGCTGGATGTACTTCTTGTCGTGCCGGTCCAGGACGGGCCCGTCGCCGCCCGCACCGTCGCCGTCTCCCCCGCCGCCGGGCGTCCGACCGTCCCACACGAGGTAGGAGTTGGTGGCCTCGCGACCCTCGCCGGTGGGTAGCACGGTGCCCACGAGGATCGGCGCCTCGAGCCGCCGGTTCAGCGCGGAGATCTGGGCCGCCGCGCTCGCATCGGCCAGGGGCGAGATGTCGGAGGCGTTCTCGGGCCACATCACCACCTCGGGGCGCGGCACCTCGCCGGCGTCCACGCGATCAGCGAGATCGCCGGTGACGCTCAGGTGGTTGTTGAGCACCGCGCGGCGCTGGGCGTTGAAATCCAGGCCCAGGCGCGGGACGTTGCCCTGGATCACGGCCACGGTGAGTGGCTGCGTGCTCTCGTCGTCGTCAAAATCAACCGCGGCGACGGCGACCAGTCCCACCGACACCAGGGGTACCGCGACGAGCCCGGTGACCACCCGGACCGGCCGGTCGCGCCGGGACAGGAGGACCACCGCAAAGCCCAGCGCCGCGCCGAGGGCGGCCACGACGAACCCGAGCAGCGGTGTGCCGCCGAGCGAGACGAGCGGTAACAGAGGCCCGTCCGCCTGGCCGAACGCCAGGCGGCCCCACGGGAACCCGCCCCAGGGCCACGTGGAGCGGATCCACTCCCACAGCGACCACCAGCCCGCCACCCCGAGCAGGGCCGCCGCGGCACGCCCGAC
>NZ_JAALDM010000327.1:0-311 GCF_014144865.1 Dietzia aerolata
CCCGCCCGACCCGGCCTCCGGCGGCAACGCCGGGAGGGTGGGCAGGGCGGCAGCCGACTCCTCTGAGGTCAGCCCCGGCACGGCCGGCGGCGGCAGCGCCTGCTGGTCCTGATTCCGCACGTCCGCGGACCCGGAGGGTGATGCCAGGTCGGGCCCGGCCGCGGCAGCGGCCTGTCCGGCTGACACCGCCTCATCCAGGGAACCCGTTTCGGGCATCACCTCGAGGCCCCGCTCGAGCACCGCGTCGAAATCGAGGCCGGGGATCGTGTCCAGCGGTCCCGTCTGGGCCGCTGCGAGCCCGGCCGGCGCGC
>NZ_JAALDM010000327.1:368-5364 GCF_014144865.1 Dietzia aerolata
AGGGAGTTCTTCGACGACATGGACGAGCTCGATTCTCTCGCGACCCGGCACACCGCCGAGCCGAACACTCCGCCGCTCGATCGGCGACGGACATGTTCTCAGTTTACTGTTATGCCGATCACAGATCCATACCCGGTCACCATCACCCGGGGCGGATGAGTGGCAACCTGGCATCGCGGTCGCGATGGTCCTGCCACAGTAGGGAGGATCGGGACCGCCACCCGCCGTGGCGCGAGGCGCCGATCTCCACCATCGATCAAGGCGGTGCCCCGGCACCGGGGAGCGGGGACACAGGTGACCGATGCCAGAGCTGCCGAACTCATCGCCGGCGACGAGACCCTTCACCGTCACGGCATCGACTACCTCCGCGCCAAGGAGGAGTCGGCCGCGGCTCCCCCGAAGCTGACCCGACGCAGCATCGTCTACGCCCTGCGGCGCGCGCTGCCGAAGTTCAACAACGACTTCTGCATGGACCTGGCCTCGGGCCTGACCTATCACGCGGTGTTCTCGCTGTTTCCCATCATGATCGTGCTGGTGTCACTTCTGGGGATCTTCGGCCGCGGGGACGAGACGATCCAGGCGATCATGCAGCTGCTCAACGACTCGGTCCCCCAGACGACCGTCGAATTCCTCCGCGGACCGGTGGAAGGCCTGGTCCGCACGGACATCGCCGGGTTCGCACTGGTGGCCGGACTGTTCGGCGCCCTGTGGTCCGGGGGGACCTACGTCAATTCGTTCGGCCGGGCACTGAACCGCATCTACAACGTCAACGAGGGACGGTCGTTCCTGCGGCGGCGGTTGGTGTTCATGGCACTGACCGCCCTGTTGATCGTCCTCATGTTCTGCGCGGCCATCATCCTCACGCTCACCGGCGGGATCGCCGAGAACGTCTTCAAAGCCATCGGGCTCGGTGATTTCTCGCTCACCCTGTGGAAACTGCTCAAATGGCCCGCACTGCTGGCGATCGTGATGCTGGTGATCGGCATCCTCTACCAGTTCACGCCGAATGTCCGTCGCCCGCATTTTCGCTTCCTGTCCCCCGGCACGATCGTCGCGATCGTCGTGACCTCCGCTGGCGGCTGGGGCTTCAGCTTCTACGCCTCCCATTTTGCCAACTACAACGTCACCTACGGCTCGCTCGCAGGCGCGATCATCTTCCTGTTCCTGATCTGGATCTCGAACAACGCGCTGCTGCTCGGGGCCGAGATCGACTCCGAACTCCTGCGCGCCCGACTACTGCTCTCCGGAGTCGAGGCCGAAGAGGAGATCCCGCTGCCCCTGCGCGATGCGACCGCGGTGATCAAGGCGCATCGGTCTCGGGCGAAGCTCGTCGCCACCGGGGCCCAGCTTCGCCACGAGGCCGACGACGCCGCCGAGTCCGCCAAGGCCGCCGAGCAGCTCGCCACCGCGTAACCGAGCCGTTCGCCACCTCGTAGCCACACGGTTCGCCCCCGCAGAACCGGGCGCCTCGCCAGCTCGTCACGATTGCCGGCCCGGGTCCGGGAGTCCGCCGATGGTCGGTCGCTCGGCGGTGGCCTGCTTCAGGGGCGGTGGCGGCGTTGTCGTCGTCGTGACGTCACCTTCACCACCTACGCTTTCCCGGGTGAGCACCCTCCCCTCCGCCCCCGGCCTCTCCACCCCGGGCTCGACCGATTCCGACAGCTCCGACCCGGGCTCGACCGGCCTCGGCCACTCGAACCACGGCTCCCCCTCGTCGGTGCCGGCGCTGCGGCGCATGGCCGACGGGACGGTCAAGCAGATCAACCTCTTCACCGGCACCGAGGTGTGGACGGTTCCGGGGCGCGGTCATCGGCCCGTCGAGCACCATCCCGGCGAGGTCAGTGCGGTGGATCCGGCGGCGCCCGAGGCGCACTGCGCGTTCTGCGTGACCCGGCTGCGTGAGACGACCCCGGAGAAGGCGCGGCTCGTGCGGAGCGGCGGGACCGGCTCCGGCTGGGAGGTGCTCGACGAGGTGCCGGCCGCCGAGCTGGATGCCACGACGCCCGAGTTCCGGCTGTTCGGGAACCTCTTCGAGATCGTCTCGCTGGACTACTGGAAGGCCGTGCACGGCTACCGGATCTCCGAGCGCGCCGCCGCGCACCAGCGCGACTACCTGGCCACTCCGGACGGCGCCGAGCACGTGCGCTCGCTAGTGCGGACCCGGCTGGCCGCCGCGCAATCCGATCCCGACGCCGCGGACGCCATGGACGCTCGCGAGCTGGCCGCACACTCCGAGAGCTTCTTCGGCGGCTGCCATGATGTGGTGGTGGCGCGTCGGCATCTGGTCGACGGCGCCACCAGCAGCGACCGGCACGCCTCGTCCGGCTGCCTCACCCCGGCCGAGCACGAGCGATTCATCGCGTTCACCGTACGCGCGATGGCCGGCCTGTACCGGGACAACCCGTTCGCGCGGTACGTGTCGGTGTTCCAGAACTGGCTCAAGCCCGCCGGGGCGTCGTTCGCGCACCTGCACAAGCAACTCGTGTCGATCGACGAGGTGCCGGTCAAGACCGCCCGCGAGCTCGCGCTCCTGGCCCGCGAGCCGGACCTGTTCCACAGTCGCGGCATCGACCACGCCGTCGACGAGGGTCTGGTGCTGGCGGCCAACGAGCACGCCGTCGCCGTGGTGGGCGTGGGCCACCGCTACCCGGCGCTGGTCATCTACTCGCGCTCGGCGGCCGCGAACCCGTGGGAGCACTCGGAGGCCGAACTGCGCGGGGTGTCCGATCTGCTGCACGCGTGCCACGCCGCGACGGGGCCGATGGTGCCGGTCAACGAGGAGTGGCACACCCGGCCGCCGGGCGTGGACGTGCCGATGCCGTGGCGGATCGTGCTCAAGTGGCGGATCTCCACGCCGGCCGGTTTCGAGGGGGCGACCGGCATCTACGTCAACACGATCGACCCGTGGACACTGCGCGACCGCGTGGCCTCGCGGCTGCACGAGCTCCGGGCCGAGGGGCGGATCGCCGACCTCGCGCTGGGTGACGAATGCGGGGATGTGCGGGGATCGCTGCGGTATCGGGGCTGAGACGCCGGGCGCGGACCGTCAGGGACGGTGGGGCGGTCGACGGCCAGGGACGGTCGGGCGTGGCCGTCAGCGGCGGGAGTCGCGGCCGGAGCGCAGGGCACGCGTTCCGGTGGCCTCGCGGATGCCGGGTACCGAGGCGGGGATGACCACGGGACCGCGCTGTCGCGGATCCAGCACCACGGCGGTGGGGGTCTCCTCGGAGCCGCGGTTGATGCTGCGGCACAGCTCGTAGGCGTCCTCATCGCGCCAGATGTTCACCCAGTGCACCTTGAGGCCCTCGCGGGTTGCGCGCCTGCGCAGTGCCGAGGAGTAGGCGCAGCCCGGGCGCCAGAGCACCACGACCGTGTTCTCCAACGCCGCCCGGCTACGCACGGCGTCCAGGGGTTCGTGCCCCGTCACACGCAGCGGCGAGTTCCACACCGCGACCACGGCCAGCGCCACGAACACCACGGCGGCCAACGCGACGCTGTGTCCGAACCCCACGAGGGTCAAGGCGATCGCGCACCCGAGGGCGAGCACGGCGGCAGAGCCGAACCAGTGGCCGGGGACGAGTTCTCTCCCGACCCGCGCGAAAGGGTGGGTCACGAGAAACGACCATACGCCCCCTGAAACGGCGCGTGTGGACTGCTCCGAAAAATCGCTGATCTGACAACGACTGCGCGACTGTCATCCTGGGGTTTCGCGGCACCGAGCGCTCGCCGCAGGCTTCTCTACATATGTCCGAGTGCCGTGTGCCCGGTCGGCCTACCCGCCCGCCGGGGCAGGTCGCGGTAGCGTCGGCGGCATGACCGAGACGCCGCAGCCCACCGCCGCGCCCGGGACCGGAACCCGCAAGGTCCGCGACCTCAGCGGGCCCGGGATCACCACCCGGTTCGGCATGGAGGGCACAGACCTGGGAATTCTCGCCCGGACCCCCTCCGGGAGACTTCTCGCCGTGTTTGGCGACACCTTCGCCGGAGCGGGGATGGGCGCCCCGCACGTCGGTAAACCGCATCCGGGCATCGCGCAGTGCGCCCGCACCACCGACGACCGCCCCGGACCCGGCAACCCGGATTGGCGCTCCCCGGTCGGCCTGTTCTCCGACACCGACGCACCTGCCGCGGGCCTGGAGTGGTCGGAGGCCGCGGGCCCGGGACCGCGCGACTACGCCTCGCAGCTCATCGACTACGTGCACGGCCGCGGCTGTTCCACGGTCCTGCCGAGCGACGTCCTCACCATCGGCGACACCATGTACCTGCACGTCATGGTCAACGAGGGGCTCGGCACCGTCACCCGCACGCAGATCCACCGCTCGACAGACGACGGCCGCACCTGGGAGCCGACCGGCGTCGAGTTCTCGCCACGGCTGGAGGGCGGCCACCGCCAGCTCTGGACCTGGGAGCGCGGCGGCGACGGCTGGGTCTACGCCTTCTCCACCGGCTTCCAGCGCGACAAGGGCGTCATCCTCATGCGCGTACGCGAGGAACACCTGGCCGACCCGGACACCGGGAACTGGCAGACCTGGGGCTTCAAGGACGGCCGCTGGGACTGGGGTCACCCCACGACCATCGTCCTGCCCGGCCGGATCGGCGAGATGTACCTGCGCCGCTGCGAGGACTTCTGGACCCTGACCTACTTCAATGCCGAGCACTACAGGATCGACTGCCTGACCTTCCCCAGCATCGGCGCCGACCTGCTCGACCGCTCGGTGACCACGCACACCACGCTGCTTCCGGGCAGCGCGTGGGGCGATGAGTCCGACGGCACCGACCCCGCCACCGGGCCCGCCCGCGTCGCGCAGCTGTACTGCGGCTGCCCCGTGCCCGGGTCCACGCCGGAGCAGTGGCATTTCGTGGTGAGCCAGTGGAACACGCACGATTCGGCCGCCGGGCCCGCCGGGTGGCCGTACCGCTCGATGCAGTTCGTGGGCTCCATCCCGCGACCGCCGGGCCGCTAATCGCGGCGCCCGCCCGGCAGGCACGCCCACGG
>NZ_JAALDM010000328.1:0-108 GCF_014144865.1 Dietzia aerolata
GCGGGACGTCCCAGGTCTGGGCGTCGTCCAGGCGCACGGCCAGGATCTGGTGGAGCTGGATCTTGTTGTGCTCGAAGCCGTACTGGCAGGCGCCCATGTACAGGCCCC
>NZ_JAALDM010000328.1:150-5971 GCF_014144865.1 Dietzia aerolata
CTCGACCGCCAGGTCCCAGTGCTCGACGAGGTTGGCGCACCAGTCGCGCAGGGTCATGGCGTAGTGCTGGCGCAGGTTTTCCTCGTGGATCACCTCGAAGCCGGCGTTCTCGGCCTCCAGGTGCACGGTGCCGGCGCCGGCGAGCTCGCCGTCGGGGAAGATGTAGCGGTCGATGAACTGACCGGCCTTGACCTTGCCCACGTTGTCCGGCCGGGTAATGCAGTGGTTGAGCAGGATGCCGCCGGGCTTGAGGTAGCTGTACAGCTTGCTGAAATAGGCCTGGTAGTTCTTGCGGCCGATGTGCTCGGTGATGCCGATAGAGGAGATCGCGTCGAAATCGCGCTCGGGCACGTCGCGGTAGTCCTGCAGCCGCACCTCAGCGAGATCGCCGAGTCCCTCGGCCTCGATCGCGGCCCGACCCCACTCGACCTGCTCCTTGGACAGCGTCACGCCGATCACGCGCACACCCCGCCGCGCGGCGTAGCGGACCATCCCGGCCCACCCGCAACCCACGTCGAGCAGCCGGTCGCCGGCCTTGAGGCCGAGCTTGTCGAACACCAGCCGGTACTTGTTCTCCTGCGCGTCCTCGAGCGAGGTGTCCAGCTCGGGGTAGCAGGCGCACGTGTAGGTCATGGACGGCCCGAGCACCCACTCGTAGAAGCGGTTCGACACGTCGTAGTGGTAGCTCACCACCTCCGAGTCGCGCTCCTTGGAATGGCGCCGCAGTCCGCTGGCCACCCGCTTCCAGGCCGGCGGCACCTCCTGCTTGGGCACGGGCGGCACGGTGACGTTCTCGAGCCCGATCGACCGCGCGATCCGCAGCAGGGTCCGCGCGTCGGGCGTGCGGGTCATGAACTTGCGGAACACCTCGAGGGCGCCGAAGACGTTCCGCGGGGCGCCGGGGTGCACGCCCTCGACCTCGAGTTCGCCCATGAGGTAGGCGCGCGCGAGTCCGAGGTCGCCGGGCGCGGTGACGAAGTACTGCAGCGCCTTCTCGCTCTTCAGGCGGAGAACCAGGTCGCTGTCGGCGGGACCGATCGCGGACCCGTCGTAGGCCTCGATCCGCAGCGGCGGCTCACCGGTCGCGAAGGCACCGATGATCTCGCCGATCGTCATCTTGCCCGTGGGCATGGTGCGTGTCGATGTCATCGTGCTCCAACCGCCTTGTCGTACAGGGTCGCGAACCGACCGTCGGGATCAAATTCTGACTTCAGTCGTGCGGCGTGGTCGCCGCCGTACAGCTGGGCGAACTCCTCGCGGGAGTAGAAGGCCTCCGAGTACAGGGACTTGTGGCCACCGAGCCCGGAGATCTTCTCCTCGATGCGCCGATTCCAGGCCCCCACGTCCATGCCGGGCTCTATAGGTGCAGAGGACCAGAATCCGATGTTGACGTAGGTCGTGTCGGGGGCCAGCGGGTAGAGGGGCCACGGCCGGACCGAGTCAGGCTCCCCGCTGGGGCCGGGCACGGGCGCGCCGTCCGGCCCGGTCGCCGGGGTGGTCTCGCGCAGCCGCAGCGGGCAGATCCACAGCGGCTCGATCGGCACCTCGCGCAGGAACCATTCGAGGAACTCGGCGGCGCGGTCGATGGTCACCTCGACGTCCTGGACGACGCGCTCGCGCGGGCCCTCGCCCTTGAGCGCGCCGATCTTGTTGCCCAGGTCGTAGCGGTGATCGAGTCCGATGATCTTCCAGTACGCCGACGAGCGGAGCAGGTGCTGCGGCCAGAACCGGCGGATCCTGGGGTTCTGGGTGCCGAACGCGCGCGAGCACCAGAACCAGTCGGTGTCCCAGCGCCACAGGTAGTCGCGGATGGTCAGGCGGTCCCGCGTGATCGAGCCCTCGGGCCCGCCGTGCTGGATCGACCGGTAGTAGATGGCCTGCTTGTCGGTCGCGCCGGTGTAGTCCGACGTGGGACCGGGCTCATCCGTGCGCCGCCCCAGGCAGAGGTATGACTCGTCGGCGGAGAAGATCACGCCGTCAAGAAAGTCCACGACACCGGAATCGTCCGAGCCGTGGGCGGCGCCATCGCCCGCCGGTGCGCCGCTGACGGCGTTGTCGTCGTCGTACCTCCCCTCCGCGGCGACCCGCTCGAGCGCCGCGGTGAGCGCGGCGATGGAGGTGAAACGCACGTGGCGCACCTCGACGTAGCGCTTGACCGGCTCGAGGGCGATGCGCAGCCGCACCGCGTAGCCCAGCGAACCGTAGGAGTTGGGGAAGCCGCGGAACAGGGCGCGTTCACGCGCGGTGCCGTCGGGACGCGCGGTGACGATCTCGCCGGTGCCGGTGAGCACGTCCATCTCGAGCACGGACTCGTGCGGCAGCCCCAGGCGGAAGGAGGTGGACTCGATACCCAGCCCGGTCACGGCGCCGCCGAGGGTGATGGTCTTGAGCTGCGGCACGACATACGGCATGAGGCCGTGGGCGAGCGTGGCGTCGACCAGGTCCTCGTAGGTGCACATGCCCTGCACGTCGGCGGTGCGGGCGTCCGGATCGACCGAGATGACGCGCGTGAGGCCGGTGGTATCGAGACCGGGCGACGACGACGAGGCCCGCGGTCGGAAGAGGTTGGACGTCTTCTTGGCCAGACGTACAGGTTCTCCCTCCGGCACGGCCTGGAAGCTATCGATCAGACGTTGCACCCCTTCCGCGTGGCGGGCGATACCCACCTCGAGGGGGTCAACGACAGGCACGGCAGTTCCCATGGGACCGAGCCTAGTGTCGGTCGCGGGGCAGCGTGACCGATCAGAACAGCCTCCCCCTGCCCGCGAAACGTCACGATTGTGACACTTCTCTCACCTGGCGGCCTGGTTCCGGCCATGCGACGGCCGGGGGTGACGTAGCGTCTGCGACACCGAGCACACGCCCGGGCGGATTTCCGCAGGACACACCCCCTCGAGGAGTCTTCATGTCACCCCTTCACCACGGCAACCGGTCCCGGCGTCGAACGCTGGCCGTCGCAGCGGGAATGGCCGCGTTGGCCCTGTCCCTGAGCGCCTGCAGCGGCGACAGTGACGATGCCGATGCGGCGGTCGATTCCGCCACGAGTGCCGTCGCCTCCGCTGCCGACGAGGCCACCAGCGCCGCGGCCTCGGCCGCCGCCGACGCCACCAGCGCCGTGAGCGATGTCGGGGACCACGACGATCACGACGACCACGATCACGAGGGTCACGACCACGGCGATCATGACGACGACGATCACCCCGACGCCGACCGCGAGTACCTGGACTCGCTCCGCGCGAACGGCGTGACCGTCCACGACGATGTCGACTTCCTCGTCCGCGGCCACGACGCGTGCCGCGACCTCGAGGACGGCAACAGCTCCGACGAGGTGGTGGCCAAGTACTACGAGGCGCACCCGGAGGCCCCCGAGGACGAGGGCGCCACGGTGGTCGAGGCGGCGGTCGGCGCGTTCTGCCCCGACTACGCGCCCGCGCTGAACAACTGATCCGGTCGGCTCCAGCCCGGCCTGACCGCCACCGGGCGAGTCAGGCCGGCGGGTAGCCGAGCACGATCACCTCAGTCGAGCCCGACCGGGCCGGGAGCCATCAGATCCCGGCCCGGTCGAGTGCTTCCGCGGTGAGTCGACGGCCGAGGGCGATCATCTCCTCGGCCTTGTGGAAGTCGAACGCCGTGCACGAGTCGGACGGCACCTCGACCATCACGTCCGGGCGGTTCCCGGCCATCCGGTACGCCGTGATGATGCTCTCCATCACCTCGATCGAGTGGATCACCACGTCGAAGATCCGCAGCGTACCCGGCAGGGTGGCCTCGACCTGTTCGTCCGACTCGACCTCCGCCTCGCCCCTCGCCACTGATTCCTCGACCTCGGCCGAAGGCTCACCGGCGGCGTCTGCGGCAGCGTTTGCGGCCGCGACCGTGGCGGAGTCTGCGCTGCTCACCGTGTCCGCATCGGAGGCCGCCGCAGCGACCGCCACCGTCGCGGCGTCCGGAGTGCCGGTGGTGGCGTTGTCGTCGTCGTCAGAATTTTCTCGGCCAGCACCGACGTGGTCGGCGTGGACGTTCTCGGACTCGGCGTAGCCCTGGCCCCACCGCGCGGCGATCAGTCGCACCAGGTCGGCGTCGCGGACATCGGCGGCCGCGGTCTTGATCCGCCCGGTGAGTTTCGCGGTGGTCTTGGCCGCGCCCGAGCCGCCCTTGCGCGCGGACTTGGCATCGCCCTTGGCGCCGTCGTCGGAGTCCTGCCCCTGCAAGACCGTGGACACGCGCATCCCGGAGCGGCGGCCGGTCAGGGACACCGCCAGCAGCAGATCGCTCTCGACGGGCGCCAGCGGTTCGAGCGGCACCGGGTTGGTCACGCCACCGTCGATGATCAGTCGCCCGCCGACCAGCGCGGGGGTGACGACGCTCGGGATCGCGAACGAGGCCCGCACCGCGACATCCGCGGGGCCACTGTTGAACCACACTTCGCGGCGGGCCTTGAGGTCCGTGCCCACCGCCGTGAACGGCAGCTGCATGTCCTCGATACGGATGTCGTCGAGCATCTCGCCGATCACCGACATGATCTTGTTGGCGCGGATCGCGCCGCCGCCGGCGAAGGACGGGTCGAGCAGTCGCAGGACGTCGCGCTGGGACAGTCCCCGGACCCATTCCTCGAAATTGTCGAGCTTGCCGGACGCGTACAGCGACCCCACCACCGCGCCCATCGACGCGCCCGAGACCCCCACGACCTCATGCCCGCGGGCCTCGAGCTCACGGATCACCCCGATGTGCGCATAGCCGCGCGCGCCGCCCGAACCCAGCGCCAACGCAATCCTCATCCGGCGCCCCTTTCTGCGTTGTGACCTGCGATAGCCGTCTCCAGTGTGCACCGGCGGCGGCGCCGTGGGTGGCTCGTCGGGCCGAACGTGTCGGACCCGACATCTATCGTCTTCCCCACATCGACCACCTGTTCGATGTAGGGCCGCGGGCCCCTCACGAAGTGCCACGACAATCCTCAAGGAGCAACCATGAACAACGCCACGCTGGCCACCATCGACCCCACGATGCTGAAGATCGCCGCCACCATTGACCGTTACGGGATCAACATCGTCCACGTCGGCGGTGGCTGCGACTGCGCGGACTGTCGCCCTGCGCCGATGCCGGTGGATCAGCAGTTCGGGTACACGATCGGCCTCACCGACAGGGGCCACCCCGAACTCCTGCTGCGGGGTCTCGGCTCCAGAGCAACGGCGGCGACACTCAACAGGTGGGGTGCCGTGGTCCTGGACGGCGAGACGTTCGACGCCGGCCACCTCCTGTGCGAGGGCCCCCGCGGCACCACCTGGGAACTCGTGCCGGTGCGGCGCCCCTCACGCACCCTGCGGTGTGCAGCCTCCTACTACCGGACCGCCGGGGCGGGCCGCGCAACGCGGCCTGACGGGGTGTCGGCGTTGGAGTTGATCCCGGCCAGGCGTCCGTGCGCGTGCGGGAGCTGTAGCTGACGCACCCGGGGCGCGGGCGCCGTCGTAGGGTCTAACCATGCCCCGCCCCCACCTGCGACTGGACGCGAACTCCCCGACGATCATCGTGCCGCTCACGGCCTCGGACCTGTCGGGGCTCGAGCTCGAT
Source organism: Dietzia aerolata (assembly GCF_014144865.1). Lineage (GTDB taxonomy): Bacteria > Actinomycetota > Actinomycetes > Mycobacteriales > Mycobacteriaceae > Dietzia > Dietzia aerolata. Next base: position 5,719 of record NZ_JAALDM010000328.1, read on the forward strand.
GCCGCCGCTGTGGCGGCCGCGCCTGCCGGTGTGGCCGCCGAGTGGCGGGTCGACCTGTACGAGCCGTTCACCGCCGGCAGCGGGCTCGATCCCGCCCCGGCGGTCGCAGCCCTGGAGCGACTGGCGGCGCTCCTGCCGGACACCGCGCTCCTGGTGACGTTCCGCACCACCGCGGAGGGCGGAACGGCCGAGATCAGCGGACCGGCCTACCTCGCGTTGCTCGACGCCGTTGCGGCCACCGGCCTGGCCTGCG
>NZ_JAALDM010000328.1:6008-23434 GCF_014144865.1 Dietzia aerolata
CATCCGATGGCGGATCAGGCCATCGCGGCAGCGCAGCGGCACCAGACCGCGGTGGTGGCGTCCAACCACGATTTCGAGGGCACCCCGGCCACCGAGGAGATCGTGACGCGGCTTCAGGCCATGGAGGAGGCGGGAGCCGACGTGGCCAAGATCGCGGTGATGCCGCGCTCGGCCGGGGATGTGGTGCGGCTGCTCGAGGCCACCGAACGCCGATACCGCGACGCGCAGATCCCGCTCATCACCATGTCGATGGGCGGGCTCGGCGCGGTCACCCGCATCGGCGGCGGCGTGTTCGGGTCGGCGGCGACGTTCGCGACCGTCGGCGCGGCCTCCGCCCCGGGGCAGTTGCCCGCCGCCGGGGTCCGGGCCGCACTGGAACTATTGCACGGTTAACTTCCGCCCGGCGTTAGCCGTAGCGGCGCAGCACCTCGTCGCGTAGTCCCTTGGTGGCGGTGTCGGCGATGGACTTCTGCGCCTTCTTCATCACCATGCCGGGGAGCTTGATCTTCAGGCCCACCTCGAGGTCGAAGGTCACCTCGGTGGTGCCGTCCCCCTTGTCGACCAGCTGATAGCGCGCGTTCTGCACATCCTGCGTGCCGCTCTCGACGAGCGACCAGCTGACCTCGCCGTCGTACCACTCGTACTTGACCACCATCTCGTCCGAGACGCCGAACTGCGAGATCTTTTCCCACACGACGATCGGCCACCCGTCCGCGTCGGCCTCACGAATCTCCACCGCACGGTGGGCGCTGGACCAGTCCACGAGGGACTTGACGTCAGCCATGACCTCCATGATCTCGGGGATGCCGGCCTCGATGGTGATAACTGATTGCACTGAGACTGTCATGCTCAGTGAAACTACCCTCACGGCCCGGTTACGGTGCGAGGATCGACAGATGAACTCGAGCTCCAACCGGGTAGTGGCGTTGCTTCGCGGGATCAACGTCGGCAAGGGCAACCGGATCGCGATGGCCGACCTGCGTGCCGTCACCACATCTGCCGGGTCCAGCGAGGTCGCGACCATCCTGGCCAGCGGAAACGTCGTGGCCACAGACCGGCGTCCGGTGGCCGAGGTGCGGACCGCACTCGAGACGGCCTACGCCGAGGCCTTCCGGTACGACGCGGTGGTTCAGGTCCTCACCAGGGAGGCGATCGTGACGGCGGTAGCGGACTATCCGTTCGACACTCTCGACGAGCATCACGACTATCTGGTGTTCTCCGATTCCGCCGAGGTCACTGCGCGGGTCCTGCACGACATGACAAATGAACTCCGGCCCGGCTCCACGGAAACCGTGGCAGCCGGACCGGACTGTATCTACTGGCGGGTACCCCGCGGCGCGACACTGGCGTCAGACGCAGCGAAAGTGCTGCAGACGCGCGCCAACGCGCGTCATCTCACCACGAGGAATCTCAAGACATTGCGCAAGATTCTCGCGGTGGGCTGAGGCTGGATCAGGGCGCCTGGACGGATGCGCCGAGCGTGTCGACCAGCGCAGCGAGGGGCCCGAAGATGGCCGGGAAGATTCCGTCCCACATGGCCTGGAACTGAGTGGGGTCGAACGGGGGCATCGGTCACTCTCCTTCTATCGGGGCGACGCGCGGGCTCTCCGCAGGTGCCGCATCCCTATGGTCACAGGATCCAGCCAGGCGTGCGACTTTGCAACCCGACGACCGTGGCACACTGCTTTTGATGCTCACTCTTCGCGGTCGTCGCACATTGTTCTCAGCATTGCTGCTGGTCACCGTTACCGCAGCCGCGTGCTCAGACGGCGGTACCGAGACCGCGGAATCGACTGTGGGATCGGACACGGTGCCGACGGTGTCGTCGTCGTCATCGTCCATCCCTTCTCCCACCGCACCGTCACCGACCACACCGCCACCCACCGCGCTGTCTCCCGTACCGACCCGCGCGCCCGCGCCCCCGCGAGCGGTCCCACCGTTCGTCGCCTCGGCGACGTGGGGCGGTTCCGACTACGGCGTGACCCTCCGCGTGGCCCCGACCCCCTCGGCGCTGCGTGCGGGTGGATTCGACGACGCCGATCTGGCCTGGGCCGAGGTCCTTCGCCTGGCCCCGGACGCGGACACCCCCGGCATGCGGGAGCAGTTCGACTGCCACTGGACGTGGGCGCGACTGCTCGAGCCGGACAAACCGACGTGGAACCTCGAACCATGGCGGCCCGTCGTGGAGGCCGACCGGATGCTACTGGAGGGCTGCAACCCGGGCGGGCCGGAAGTGTGACGACGGCATCGACCGCACACGCACGCCCAGTTACCTACTCGAATCGAACGCCACGTGGCACTGTCAGTCGCGGTCGAATCAGCGATGTCGGAACGTCCCTGCGAACGAGTCACATAGCGCCGATTCCTCCGCCCGATCGCCTCCGAACCAGAATGAGCCCTGAAACGGGGCCCGGAGAGACCGGAACGTATCCGCGGAATGAGGGGACCTCGTCGTCGTCGACACCCCTGCCAGCTCACCCGGCGACCGCGCCCCTTCCCGCCACCGACGCACCCCGCCCCACCAACGACCACACCCCGACCGCAGGTGGGCCCGGGGTGCGGGATCAACTCAGTGCAGACCGCGCAGGAGCCCCGCCTCCGCCGCCCGGGACGCCACCGCCGCACGACTGCGCGCCCCCAACCTGGCGATGATGCGACTCACCCGGTCCTTGACCGTGTGCACGCTCAGATGAACCCGATCAGAGATCTCCTGATTGGAGTAGCCGTCGGCGATGAGCGCGATGATCTCCAGATCATCCTGCAAACCCATCGCGCGAGCCGTCTCGAGGCGCAGCGACAACTCGACGGCGTCGAGAGCCTCCTCCGTACGCCGGCGATCGCCACCGGCCCGGCCCAACATCAGATTGAGCCGGCGATAAACATCCAGAGCCGTACGCTGCTGCTCCTCCAGCAGCTCCAACCGACTGGTCTTGGCCGCCAAACTCTCCTGAAGGTCACGCAACTCCGTCATGTCGCGCCCGACCCCCTGCCGGCCGACCAACCGCCCGTCGCGGTAGATGTTCCCCGCGTGGATCTCCAGGTCCCGGACCTGCCCGTCCGGCTGCAGAATCCGGGTCTCGAAGAAGCGGCCCGGATCAGCGCTGGCCAGGCCCACCCGGAAATGCTCGACCGTCTCCGCGAGCGCGTCCGGGGCGATGACCTTGGCGAAATGCTGCCCGATCAGCTCCTCCACGGCCCAGCCGAAGATGCGCTCACCGGCCGGGTTGATGTAGGTGAAGCGGCCCTCCGTGTCGACCACGTAGACCACGTCGGCCAGGCGCGCCAGGAGATCCTGGTAGTCGAGAAACGGGTAGGTGGGCACCCGCTCAGGGTACGTCAGCAGACGGGGCGGGCCGGGCTGCGCTGCGGGGATGCCGGGCGGGGCAGCGCCCGGAGGGCGGCCACCCGTTCGGGTGCCGACTCACGACTTTCGGGGGTGTCCACAACCCTGGTGACCGGCGGACGATGTGAGCTGACCGACACCGACCCCCTCCACACCCCGAACCCGCCCGCCCCCGGGCCGGCCCGACACCCGCAGGAACACTCATGACCACACCCGCCTCTGCCGCCACGATCGCCGACCGCCTCGACGGCGCCGATACCCTCGCCGGACTGTTCCTGGCGACCGCCGACGCACACCCCGACGCGGTTGCCCTGCGCTCCCACGAGACGGGTGCGGAGATCACCTACGCCGAGGCACGGACGCGAGTCGGCGCGATCGCCTCCGCGCTCCGCGGTCTCGGAGTGGCACCCGGCGACACCGTCGCGTTGATGTGTAAGAACCGTCCGGAGTTCCACCTCGTGGACACCGCCGTGATGATGCTCGGCGCCGTACCGTTCAGCCTCTACAACACCTCGGCCCCGGAGCAGCTCGCGTACGTCCTCGCGGACGCGGGGGTGAAAACCATCGTCGCCGAGGCGGAGTTCCAGGCAGTGCTCGAAACGGCGCGCGAGACCGCCACGGGAATCGGCCAGGTCATCCTGGTGGACGCGCACTCCGAGGGCACCCCGGATCTGGTGGACGAGGTGGTCGCCGCGGAGACGGACTTCGACTTCTCCGCGGCCGACTCGATCCGCCCTGACGACCTGCTGACGCTCATCTACACCTCCGGCACCACCGGTCCGCAGAAGGGTGTGGAGCTCACGCACCGCGGCATGCTCACCCAGCTGCGCGGGGTCCATGCGGCGGTGCCGCTGGCCGGTCTGGGACGCCAGATCTCGTTCCTGCCGGCAGCGCACGTCGCCGATCGCTGGACCTCCCATTACTCGGGTTTCATGACCTACGCCAACGTCGTGACCTGCGTCGCCGACATGGCGGCACTTCCCGCCGCGCTCGTGGCGACCCGCCCCACCCTCTTCGGCGCGGTGCCACGCGTCTGGGAGAAGCTCAAGGCCGCGCTCGAGGCGGCGTACCCCGGGGATGCGATGGCCGACGCCGTCGCCAATCCCCAGGTCGCGGAGACCCTACGGGCAAAAATTGGGCTCAACGAGGCGCAGTGGGTGGTGACCGGTGCGGCCCCGACCCCGCGTGGCGTGCTCGAGTTCTTCACCGCCCTCGGCCTTCCGCTGTGCGAGATGCTGGGAATGTCCGAGGTGTCGTGCTGCGTGGCCACCAACACCCCGGACGCCATCCGGCTGGGTAGCGTCGGCCGCCCCCTGGACACGGTCGAGGTCCGCATCGCTGACGACGGTGAGGTCCTCATCCGCGGCCCACAGGTGATGAACGGCTACCGCGGTGCCCCCGGGAAGACGGCCGAAGCGATCGACGCTGACGGATGGTTCCAGACGGGCGATATCGGCCGCCTCGATGAGGACGGCTTCCTGTGGATCGTGGACCGTAAGAAGGAACTGATCATCAACGCGGCCGGCAAGAACATGTCCCCGGCCACCATCGAGATGGCCATCCTGTCTGCCGGGAGCGCGATCGCCCACGTGGCCGTGATCGGCGACCGGCGCCCCTACAACGTCGCGCTGGTCGTCGCGGATCCGGAGCGCGCGGACGACCCGGGGATCGAGCAGGCGGTGCAGGAGCAGGTGGACCGCGCCAACGCCACGCTGGCGAGGGTCGAGCAGATCAAGAAGTTCACCGTGCTGCGACAGGATTGGCGGCCCGGCCACGAGCTGACACCCACCATGAAGCTGCGGCGCAAGGTCGTGGACGAGCTCTACGCGGAGCAGATCGAGCAGCTCTTCGGCTGACGGGCTGCGCCGGCCGCTCCGGGCGCTCCGCGCGCTCCGGTGGCGCATGTCTCCGGCCGCTCCGGTGGCGCATGCCCACGCCGTACCCACAATGGGGGCATGCGTCAGACACAACGGATGATCATCGAGCAGTTGGGGGTCCGGCCGGACCTTGACCCGGTCGTCGAGGTCGAGCGGCGGGTGCGCTTCCTGATCGACTATCTGCGCACGTCCGGCGCGGCCGGATACGTCCTCGGCCTGTCCGGTGGGGTGGACTCCACGCTGGCCGGCCGCCTGGCGCAATTGGCGGTGGAGCAGATCCGCGCCGGAGGCGGCGAGGCGACGTTCGTGGGGATGCGGCTGCCCTACCGGGTTCAGCACGACGAGGCGGACGCCGTGGCCGCCGTCCGGTTCGTGGACGCGGACGAGACACTGACGGTTGACATCGCGCCGGGCGTGGACGGGCTGAACGAGCAGATCCGGCAGGCCACCGGCGCCGCCCTGGGCGATTTCACCAAGGGCAACACCAAGGCGCGACACCGGATGGTCGCCCAGTACGCGCTCGCCGGTGAACGGAGTCTGCTGGTGGTCGGCGCGGACCATGCCGCGGAGAACGTCACGGGGTTCTTCACCAAGTTCGGCGACGGCGCCGCGGATGTCCTGCCGCTCTCGGGGCTGGACAAGCGCCAGGCCCGCGCCGTGCTGCGGCATCTGGGGGCGCCCCGCCAGCTGTGGGAGAAGGTGCCGACGGCCGACCTGCTCGACGAGGACGTGGGCCGGACCGATGAGGACGAACTCGGTCTGAGCTACGAGCACATCGACGACTACCTCGAGGGTCGCGAGGTCCCAGGTGAGGTGGCCGAACGGATCGAGGAGGCCTGGCACCGCGGCCGGCACAAGCGCACCACGCCGGTCGAGGTGTCGGACACGTGGTGGCGGCCGCCGGGCACGGCCCCGGGTGCGGGCCGGACGGCCCTGGTCGTGGTGGACATGCAGATTTCGTATTTCGAGTTCCCGGAGCTCGCCGCGGTACGGGACGAGCTGGTCTCACGGGTCAATGAGCTGATCGACGCGGCGCACGGCGCCGGCCGGCCCGTGGTGTTGGTGCGGACCGAGCACGCCCGTGACCGTTCGACGTGGACTCTGAATATGGACGACGACGACGAGGGCTTCGCCTTCCCGGGCTCGGAGCAGTCCCGCTTCCTCGACGGACTCCACACCGGCGGTCACGTGGAGGTGGTCAAGACCCGGGACAACGCCTTTCACGGCACCTCGCTCCGGGAGGATCTCGACCGTCTCGGTGTCGACAGGATGCTTCTCTGCGGGGTGTCGACGCACAGTTGCGTGGCGCAGACGGCGATCGTCGCGTTTGATCTGGGCCTGCGTGTTGCCGTGGCGCGCGGGGCGATCTCGTCCGACAACGAGGAGTTGTCGGAGGCGATGCTCCGGTATCTGTCCGACCAGAAGCGCCAGCCCGTGCTGGATCAGCCCGCGAGCATCGACCTGCTCGCCTCGGACTGGCCCGGCGAGAACTCGTCGACCTCCTCGCGGTGAACTGACTCGCGCAGCCGCCCTGCCGCTGTGATCCGCGCTCAGTCGACGGTGGCCGGCTGCTTCTCCGTCCCGTCGGGGTAGCGCGCGAACCGGGTCTGGCCGTGCTCGTGGACGGGCCCGTTGTTCGGTAGGTCCCACTGGCCGAACTTTCCGGCGCGGTACTCCTCGATCGCGGCGACGATGTCCTCGCGGGTGTTGCCGACGAACGGCCCCTGCTGGACGACCGGCGCTCCGATGGGACGCGCTTGGAGGATAAGGAACGAGGCGCCCTCCGCGCCGGCGGTCACAGTGACGGCCTTCGGCGCCAGGACTGCGGCGTCGTAGCCGAGTTCCTGACCGTCGACGGTGACGCCGCCTCCGTAGTTGTAGAGGACTCGTCCGGCCGCGGGGTCGAAGGCGGGCAGTTCGGTGCTCACGCCCGGGTCGAGGGAGACGATCCAGATCGCCAGGTGGTTCTCGGGCCGGGCGGCCCACGAGTTGGGCGGCGGATCGAGCGCGCGGACACCGTCGATCTCTCCGGCGATCACACGGAAGCGGGCGGCGGAGCCCTCCGCCCCGCGCACGACGATCGGGGTGTCCTCGGCCCAGAACATGTCGAAGTGCGGCTCGGCCGACTTGTCCTCGGGCGCGAGGTTGAGCCAGATCTGGAAGAGCTCGAGCGGGTTGGGCGCATCGTCCTTGAGTAGCGGCATCATCTCGGAGTGCGAGATGCCCGCGCCGGCGGTGAGCCACTGGGTGTCACCGTGGCCGAAGCGGGCGGCGGCGCCGAGGGAGTCGGTGTGGTCCACGATCCCGTCGAGTACCACGGTGACGGTCTCGAATCCGCGGTGCGGGTGCTGGGGAAAGCCCGGGACGGAATGCCCGTGGTACATGGACCAGCCATCCTTGCCGGAGAAGTCCTGCCCGAGCGAGCGTCCCTCGAGCGAGGCGGCCGGGCGCATGGTCTGGCCGTCGGCCGCGGGGAACTCGTCCCGGTGGTGTGCGGTGAACAGGAACGGATCGATTCCCGGCCACTGGGCACCGAGTGGGACGACCTGGCGAACTGCGGACACGGGGACCTCCTGGTAACGCACGGCGCAAATTGCTGTCACATCATCCAACCAGACGTGTGGCGCCGCTATTCCTCTGTATCCACCCTGCGCTGCGCGCGCTCCTGCCGCCACCTGAATCCGAGGAATCCCACCACCACGACGATGATGGCCACCACCACCGCGTTGGAGAACCAGCCGGCCACCGCTTCGATCCGTTGCCACTGACCGCCGAGAAGATAGCCGCCCACGACGAAGATCGAGTTCCAGATCCCACTGCCGACCGTGGTCAGCGCGAGAAACAGCAGGAAGTTCATGCGTGCCACGCCGGCGGGGATGGAAATGAGGCTCCGCACGACCGGAACCATGCGTCCGAAGAACACCGACGCCGGGCCGTGGCGCCCGAACCACCCCTCGGCCTTGTCGAAGTCCTCGACCTTCATCAGCGGCACGCGATCAAAGAGCGCGCGCACCCGGTCAGCGCCCAGCCAGAATCCGAGCCCGTAGGCGAGGATCGCGCCGAGCACCGACCCCAGAGTCGTTCAGAAGATCGCCCCGGCGAGGGTGAACGTGCCCTGCGCGGCCGAGAACCCGGCCAGCGGCAGGATCACCTCACTGGGGATGGGCGGGAAGACGTTCTCCAGCCCCACGATGGTGGCCGCGCCCGGTCCGCCGAGCGTGTCCATCAGGCTGACTGCCCAGCCGGCGATTCCCCCGAGCTCGCCTTCGGCGGCCAGGATCTCGACAGCCGGGAGCCCGGCGGCCTGGAAATCAGCTGCCGACACCTCGGCAGCAGGAATTACGCGTGTGGTCTCCGGGACGGGTATCAGCCCCGCGCGATCACACCGGTGACCGGGATGCGACCGTCGACGGCCTGGCGGAAGTTGAGGACCGCACGGTTGAGGTGGAAGTCGTTGGTCACCACCACGGCACCGGTCGTGCCGCGGTCGCGGAAGATCTGGTCGGTGAACCGGGCGTTCTGGACAGTCGAGTTGGAGTTGCCCTCCTCGGTGATCCGGTGGGGCGCGATGCCGGCGCCGCGCAGCCAGTCACCCATGGCACGAGCCTCGGTGCGACCGTTCTTGGGCACGCCACCGGTGACGATGATGCGCGCGGTCGGGTAGGTCGTGGCGAGTCGGTAGCCGGTACGCAGCCGCTCTTCGAGGACCGGCGGGATGTTGCCCTCGGGGGACAGGCCCGCGCCCAGGATGACGATGTCGGTGGTGAAGGGGTTGAGGTTGAGGATCGCGGGATCGTCGGTGTTGAAGGCGTCAAACTCACCGCACGAGGGCAGTTGTCCCTGGTCAACCGTCTGGCAGCCCAGCATGATCGCCCCGTTGTACAGCGACGGAACCGTCGGCACCTCAAAGGGTCCGGCCGATGCGGTTCCTGCCCCCAGGCTCATCGCCATTGCCGCCGTTGCGGCGACCGCGGCGAGACGCCTCTGTGTCTTTCCCACGAATCCGGTCCTCTCCCAAGCAAAGTCGTGACCCAATGGTTATCGGCGGTATCGACCGCGGCGTTACTGATGACTCGATCTGATCACGAATGGCCGCGCGTAACCTGCACGGCATGACCGAAGGATACGACAAAGTCACGGCTGTGGAACACCTCCGCAGGGTGGATTCTTTCCTACGAACACATATCGACGCGGTCGGCCCCTGCACTCTGACGCCCGCCCCCGACGCCGGCCCGCACACCCTGTTCGACCGCCTGGCCTCGTCGATCCTGTCCCAGCAGTTGTCGGTCAAAGCCGCCGCGACGATCGCCGGACGGCTCCGCGACCGCGCCGGAGACCGTTCCGGAATTCGCGCCGAAATACGCGCCGACGACGACCCCTCGCCCACCGCGCCACGCCTCCCCCTCGCCCCGCACCGGGTCGCCGCCCTGTCAGACGAGGAACTACGAGCCTGCGGCATCTCCCGGCCGAAGGTGGCCGCCCTTCGAGACCTCGCCGACGCGGTGCACTCCGGGCGGCTCCCCGCCCTTGAGGCGCTTCGCGGATATGACGACGACGACGTCGTGGACGCCCTCACCGCCGTGCGTGGCATCGGCCGATGGACCGCCGAAATGCAGCTGATCTTCCTGTTGGATAGGCCCGATGTGTTTCCCCTGGCCGACGTCGGCGTCCGCCGTGGCTTCGAACGGGTGATGGGCCTCACCGAGAAGGCGACTCCGGCGCAGATGGCCGAGCATGCGCAGGCTTGGTCCCCGTACCGGTCGGTCGCGTCGTGGTACCTGTGGCGGGCCGTCGACCAGACCGGTGAGTCCGTCCCGCCCGCCTGACCTACGCCCGGCCCGCCACTTCGCCCCACACCACTGACCCACGCCAGTTGCACGACATCGCTCCGCGGTCGCAAGACATATTGTTTGCTTTCTGATCGTTTTTTCGCACCACATGTCTTGCGGCTGGCCAGGCCTGTCTTGCAACCTGCACATAGGCACCTGGGCGCTCGGCCGCCGCTGGCGTTGTCCCGCGGTCCCGCAGCCGAGCACTGGCCGCCCCAGGCGCATCCGCCGGGATCTAGGCTGATCACATGGCCGCGTCCACCCCCGACTCCGCCCCGGAGCCTGCCCCCGATCACGTCACCGAGCCCGTCCCGGAGTCTGCGCCCGAACAGACCTCGGAGCAGCGGTGGGCCCGGGTGCGAGCGATGGCATCGAGAGTGGCCAGCGGCGCGAGGGACACCAACCGCCACCCCACCTCCGTCGAATTGGCGCGGAAAGTGCGGCGCACCCTGCCCGGTGACGCGGGTTTCGGGGACCCGCTCTCGGCGGCGGGTCGCGACGGTGCGGGCACGATCGCGCGGATCGCCGGCCGACTGTTCGACGAGACTCCCACCGCGACCCGCGAGGTCACACTCGGCAGCCTGCAGGTGTGGCATGCGCTGCGAGAACGCGCGGGCCGCGGCTCCGGCACGCAGGAGGTGACGATCGTGTTCACCGACCTGGTGGGATTCTCGACCTGGGCGATGCGCGCCGGCGACGAGGACGCACTGTGGCTGCTGCGTCGGGTCGCCGCCGCCACCGAGCCCGAGGTGCAGGCCCATCGCGGCACGGTGGTCAAGCGGCTGGGCGACGGGATGATGGCGGTGTTCCCGTCCCCGCAGTTGGCCCTCGACGCCGTCGCCGCCTGCCTTCGGGGTGTGTCTGACATCGAGATCGACGGGTGGCGGCCCCGCCTTCGCGTGGGCGTCCATACCGGTCACCCGCGGCGGATCGGGGACGACTTCCTGGGCATGGACGTCAACATCGCGGCACGGCTCTGCGAGAAGGCCGGGACCAGCGAGATCCTCGTCAGCGAGGCCACCCGCGCGGGACTGGATCCTGCGCGCGTGTCCACGCGGCACAAGCGTACGTTCCGGCTCGGCGGGGTCAAGGGAGTGCCCGACGACGTCGTGGTCCACGTCGCCACACCCCGCTGAATCCCAGGCCGGATAACTGCTCGGGCCCGCTGGGACGCCTCCACTCCCCCGCTGCGGCCTGTGGTCCGGTAGAACGGACTCATGGCAACCACCGCATTCAAGGGTAACCCCGTCACCACGTCCGGCGAGCTCCCCGCCGTCGGCTCGACCGCTCCGGCCTTCGACCTGGTCGGCTCCGACCTGTCGGCAGTCACCTCCGAGTCGCTGGTCGGCAAGAAGGTCGTGCTCAACATCTTCCCGAGCGTCGACACCGGCGTCTGCGCCACCTCGGTCCGCACCTTCAACGAGAAGGCCGCCGGCCTCGAGGGCACCGCTGTCGTCAACGTCTCCGCCGACCTGCCGTTCGCGGCCGGCCGCTTCTGCGCCGCCGAGGGCATCGAGAACGTCTCCACCGGCTCGACCTTCCGCAGCACGTTCTCCGAGGACTACGGCGTCAAGATGACCGACGGCCCGCTGGCCGGCCTCAACGCCCGCTCGGTCGTCGTGCTCGACGCCGAGGGCAAGGTCGTCTACACCCAGCTCGTCGACGAGATCACCACCGAGCCGGACTACGACGCCGCGCTCGCCGCTCTCAGCTGACATTCCAGTTCACAGCACTGTGGCCCGCTCCCAAAAAAGGGAAGCGGGCCACAGTCGTGTCGGGGCCTGGTCAGGGTCCGGCGCCGACGCGGCGCGGGGCGGCGCGGGGCGCCCCGGTCAATTCTGGCGGCGGCGCGTGGCGGCCTCGAGCTGGTCGAACAGGGTCGCGATCTCGTCGGCGCGGCGCTCGGCCGGCTGCACGCCCTCGGGGCCGAACTCGGAGAACAGGCTCATCGAGATCTGCTGACGCACGCCGTACATGTGGAAGTTGGCGACGATCTGACGCCAGTGCTCAACCGCACGAACGCCGCCCTCGGCGCCGTAGGAGACAAACGCCACGGCCTTGTCGGCCCACTCGTTGCCGAGCGAGTCGAAGGCGTTCTTCAGGGCCCCCGGGACGCCATGGTTGTACTCGGGGGTGACAAATACGAAGCCGTCGCAGTCGTCGATGGCGGTGCTCCAGTTGCGGACCCGCTCGTCGTCGTACTGCTTGTTCGCCGCACCCGGCACGGTGGCCGAGGTGAGCAGCGGCACGTCGAACGCCTTGAGGTCGATCAGCTCGTAGTCGACGCCCTCGCGCGAGACGGCCTGGTCGGCCACCCATCGCGCCACGGACGCTCCCAATCGCTCCTCACGGATGCTTCCCAGGATGATGCCGATCTTCACGTGGTGTCCTCTCTGGTCGACTGCGCCCGCCTTTTGCGGATACGACAGCCAACCCTACGAGGCGGGCCCCACCAGTTACTACCGCTGGCCGTAAACCGTGACGGATGCCACCGCGCACACCCGGCCACGCTCATCCAGCGTGGTGGACTGCGCGATTCCCCAGTTCCGGCCGTCGTGGATGACCTCGGCGCGGACCGTGACCGGCTCGGCCAGGGGGACCTGACGGATGTAGCGAACCTCGAGTGACGACGAACTGACCTGGCGCTCATGGGGGAACACGGCCGCGCCCGCGAGCTCCGCGACCGCCGCGAACACCCCGCCGTGCAGGTTGCCCAGAGGATTGGTCAGGGCGGGTTCCGGCGCGATCACGGCCTCGACAGCGCGGGTTCCGCCCGGGCCGTCCGACTTCTCGTTCAGCGTCACGCACAGCAACTCGGCGAGGGTGCCCTGCTCGAGTTTCGACGGCCACGGCGGTTCATCGTCCATCTCGCCCGCGTCCCCGCCGACCGCGAATTCCATCGACTTCACCGTGGCGGCGGCGACCAGCGTGTCGTCGTCGTCGATCACGTCGCCGCGCGTGGTGAGGACGCGCTCGTCACCACCCAGGTGGTCCGTGCGGATACCCAGGCCCGAGGAGCCGGCGCGCGGCGGTGCGACGAGGTCGATGCGCAGTTCGGTGGTGACCGTCCACATCCCACTCGGCCGTCGGCGGTGGTTCTGGGAGCCGAGCCCGGAATCCACCAGCACGGCGAGCCCGCCGGTGGCGAAGCGGCCGCTGGGGTCGACGAACTGGCCCTCGACCGGCTGGTGCCAGGTGATGTCACCGTCGCTGGTCTCGGCGAAGGTGACGCCCAGGCGGGGCTCGGGGCCGTTGTACTGCGGTTCACTCACCCGCCAAAACTAGCACGCGTTCTAGTTTTTACGGGCTCGTCGCCACTACGCGCAGCCGCACCCCACTCCCCGTCCGCACTGCCCGCACAATGGAGACGTGCCTCCTAGCCACGACGTCCTGACCACGCCGCGCCGCTGGCCGATCCGCGTGGCGACAACGGTGGTCGCCACCGCGATCGTCATGCTGGTGCTCGCGTGCGCGGCGGGCGGGGCGTGGTTGATGCTGCGCTCTGCGGTCCACGACGCGATCGACTCCGTGAACCGGAACCGCACCGTCGACGTGGCCGGGCAGCTCGCGGCGAAGGGCCCGCAGGCCTCGCTCGAGATCGTCGCCGAACCACTCTCGGGCGTGGACATGGTGCGCATCATCACCCCGGACGACCAGGTCCTCGCAGGTCAGGTCATGCGCGGCCTGGAGGAGCTCCCCACGCTGACCACGCCGGCCGCGGGCGAGGTGGTCCGTCACCAGGTCCGGGCCCCGGACGGCGATTCGGTGCGCATCTCCTCCGCCGGCGTGGACGTGCAGGGGGCGACGTTCGTGGTGCAGGTCGGCACCGACACCGGGCGCTACGATTCCCTGCTCGACACCGGCGCCGTCCTGTTCCTGTCGTTCGTGCCGGTCGCGGGCCTGGCCACAGCGGTGTTCGTCTACATCGCGATTGGCCGCGTGTTGCGCCCGGTCGAGTCGATCCGATCGCGCGTCGCCGAGATCTCCGCGTCCGGGCACGGCGAGCGGGTGCCTGTGCCGGAGGCCGAGGACGAGATCGCTCGCCTGGCCGAGACGATGAACGGCATGCTCGCCCGCCTCGACGCCACTCGCACGGCGCAGGTGGCGTTCGTCGGCGACGCCTCGCACGAACTGCGCAGTCCCCTGTCCACCCTGTCCACGCTGTTGGAGTTGTCCTCCACCTCGGGCACCCCGGTGGATGTGGAGACCGTCGACGAACTGCTGCTGCCGGAGGTCGCGCGGATGCGCCTGATGGTCGAGGACCTCCTGTTGCTGGCCAAGAACGACGAACACGGACTTCCGCTGCGCCGCGAGGACGTGGATCTCGACGACATCGTGTTGTCCGAGGGCGCGCGGGCCCGGGGCCTCGGCGCCTCCGGCACGACCGGCGCCGCGGGCCGGGAGCTGCGGGTGTCGGTGTCGGTGGAGCCGGCGCGCCTGGTCGGTGACCCGGACGCCCTCCAGCGCGTCGTGCGGAACCTGGTGGACAACGCGCGCCGGCACGCGCGGGAGGAGATGTCGCTGGGACTCACCGTCGACCGGTCCGGTGCGGGAGCACCACGGGCGATCTTGAGGGTCGACGACGACGGCGACGGCGTCCCGGTCGAGCAGCGGCAGACGGTGTTCGATCGCTTCGCCCGCCTTGATGCCGATCGGGCCCGCGGCAAAGGTGGATCGGGGCTGGGTCTGGCGATCGTCGCGGAGATCACTCGTTCACACGGCGGCGATGTGCGGGTCGAGGATGCGCCCGGCGGAGGCGCGCGATTCGTGGTGGAGTTGCCGGTCGAGGCGCTGGACGCGGACTTCGACGACGCGGACCTCGACCGCGCGCACGACGCCTGACCGCACAGGCCCGACGACTGCAGCTCGACGGCTGAAGCCCAGCGACTGCAGGTCTAGCTGTCGACGAGTCGGTATCCCTGACCGCGGACGGTCTCGATGGACTTGGCGCCGAACGGGGTGTCGATCTTGCGACGCAGGTAGCCGATGTACACCTCGACGATGTTGTCGTCGCCGTCGTAGGCCGAGTCCCACACCGACCGCATGATCTGCGCCTTGGACACCACCTGGTTGCGGTTGCGGATCAGGTACTCCAGGACCGCGTACTCCCGCGCGGTGAGGGTGAGCCTCTCGTCGCCGCGACGGACCTCGCGCGCGGCCGGGTCCACCACCAGGGAGCCCGCCTCGAAAATGGCCGGGCGCTCGGGGGCGCCGCGGCGCACCAGGGCGCGCAGGCGGGCTTCGAGCACCACGAATGAGAACGGCTTGACCAGGTAGTCGTCGGCACCCAGGTCGAACGCGTCGGCCTCGTCGTATTCCCCGTCTTTGGCGGTGAGCACCAGCACGGGGGTCCAGATCTCGCGGCGGCGCATCTCGCGCACCACCTCGTAGCCGTTGCGGCGCGGCATCATGATGTCCAGCACCACCACGTCGTATTCCTCGTCGGCGGCCATGGCCAGGCCGGCCTCACCGTCGGCGGCCGTGTCCACCGCCCAGCCGCCCGCGACGAGTCCCCGGCGCAGGCTCTCCAGCAGCGCCGGTTCGTCGTCGACGACGAGGACCCGCACGAGCGTCAGCCCTCGCCGGTGATGGTGTGGTCCATCTGTTCTGCCGGGACCACTGAATCGGCGTGCCGGCGCACCACCTTGGCGGGCACCCCGGCGACCGTGGTGTGCGCGGGCACCTCGTGCAGGACGACCGAGCCGGCAGCCACCCGGGCGCAGTCGCCCACCCGGACGTTGCCGAGGACGATCGAGCCGGCGGACAGCAGCACGCCGGAGCCGATCTTGGGGTGGCGGTCACCGTCCTCGTTGCCGGTGCCGCCGAGCGTGACGCCCTGCAGGATCGAGACGCCGTCGCCGATGACGCAGGTCTCGCCCACGACGATGCCGGTGGCGTGGTCCACGAGGATCCCCGACCCCACGCGAGCGGCGGGGTGGATGTCCATCGCGAACACCTCGGAGATGCGGCTCTGCAGGAACGAGGCCGCCATGACGCGCCCGGAGTGCCACATCTCGTGGGCGACCCGGTGCACCTGCAGGCCGAGGAACCCCTTGGCGAATAGGTACGGCACCAGGTAATTGGGGTACGCCGGGTTGCGCTCGTAGCTCACCACGAGGTCCGCCGCGACCGCCTCCAGGACGTGCGGGTTCTCCGCCAGGACGGCGCGGATCTCCTTCTCCAGCACGTGCCGGCCGATCTCCGGCGTCGCGATGCGGGAGGCCGCCAGCCGGGCCAGGGATTCACCCAGGTCATCGCACCCGTCGATGAGGTCCAGGACGAGCCCGGCGATCAGCGGCTCGGTCCTGCTGGAGGCCGCGTCGAGCGACAACTGGTTCCAGACCGCACGCACGGAGGAGTCGGCCTCCGCCTGCGGCACGCACGGGTTCTCGATGCTCAGCTCGATGGTCACCCCACCCAGGGTAGGCCTGCGCCGTCGCGGGGGTCGAGTCGCACCGGTCGGAAAACACGGCATGATGGGAGCATGATGCTCATCAACGTCCGTTTCGACGTCAAGCCCGAACACGCCGACTCCTGGCTCGAGATCACCCGCCAGTTCACCGAGGCCACCCGCGCCGAGCCGGGCAACCTGTGGTTCGACTGGTACCGCTCCACCGAGACGCCCACCGAGTTCCTGCTGTGCGAGGCGTTCCGCGACGGCGACGCCCCCGCCGAGCACGTGGGCTCCGCCCACTTCAAGGAGTTCACCGGCTCCGCGGCCCAGTACCTGCAGCGCACCCCGCGGATCATCAACACCACGCTCGAGGGCGAAGCGTGGGGGACGATGGGCGAGATCACCGTCGAGTGAGCTGCCGGGCCGGGCGGCCCGCTCCAGCCTCCGCCTGAAAATAGGCTCTGACCTGGGGTGCCCTGCACGCTGCGCGCAGGGCACCCCAGGTCAGCGGCGTTCGTGGGTCGGTGCCGGGGCGCGGGTCAGCTCTGGCTGCCGAGCGCCGACTGCGCGAGGGCGGCCGGGTCGATCGGCCACCACTGGCCGTAGTCCAGCGCGTAGACACGGTTGAGGTCGGACACGACGCCGCCGACCCTCACCTGCTGCTTGATGGGGAGCTGGTGGATCGTGGCGTTGGGGGTCAGTCGACCGTTCGAGCCCCAGTCGTGCTGCCAGAAGTACTCGCCGAGGCCGCGGCCCTTGAGCCAGTCGATGGTCGGGGCGTTGGCGTACACGCCGAGCTTCATCCCGGCGCCGTGCAGGTGGGCGCGCCACCGCTCGAGGTAGGGCCTGATCTGATTGTCGATCTGCCAGGGCGACGGGTTGTCGTCGATGGCCACGTACATGGGCACGCCCGAGGGGCCGCCGGCCCTGCGGTGGATCGCGATGCCGATGGGCGCGTGGTGGTCGCCACCGCCGGCGCCGGC
>NZ_JAALDM010000036.1 GCF_014144865.1 Dietzia aerolata
GGTCGCGCGCCTCGCGGGTGTCGCCGACCTGGCCGACCTCGGCGGCGGCGTCGTGGGCGTCGCGCTCGTCCTCGGAGGACGCCGCCGCGTCGTCCGGGCGAGCGTCTGTCACGAGACCGCGCCCGCCTTGTAGCCGACCCCGCGGACGGTGAGGACCACCTCAGGGTTCTCCGGGTCCTTCTCAATCTTCGCGCGCAGCCGCTGCACGTGTACGTTGACCAGTCGCGTGTCAGCGGAGTGGCGGTAGCCCCACACGTGCTCGAGCAGCACCTCACGCGTGAACACCTGGCGCGGCTTGCGGGCGAGCTCGACGAGCAGGTCGAACTCGAGCGGGGTGAGCGGGATCGGGGTGCCGTCGCGGGTGACGGTGTGCGCGGGCACGTCGATCGTCACGTCGCCGATGTGCAGGACCTCGCTCGGCTCGTCCTCCCCGCGGCGCAGACGCGCCCGGATGCGGGCCACGAGCTCCTTGGGCTTGAACGGCTTCATGATGTAGTCGTCGGCTCCCGACTCCAGGCCCAGCACCACGTCGACGGTGTCGGTCTTGGCGGTGAGCATGACGATCGGCACGCGCGACTCGCCGCGGATCTCACGGCACACGTCGATTCCGCTCTTGCCGGGCAGCATGAGGTCGAGCAGGACCAGGTCGGGTTGGACCGACCGGAAGGTGTCGATGGCGTTGATGCCGTCGCCGACGACCTCGGTCTCGAACCCCTCGCCCCGCAGGACGATGGTGAGCATCTCTGCCAGCGCGGCGTCGTCGTCGACGACGAGGATCTTGGGGGTCATGGTCACCACTTGTTGTCGGCGTGTCGTGTCGGGTGCGGGCGCTCGCGACCTGCGGGGTCTCCGCAGGCGCATTCTCACCCGATCCGACCTTACCCGTCCGCACCGACGCACCGTGGGTACGGCTCGCTCATCGGTGCAACGACCGGGAGCCGGGCCCGGCCCGTGGTCGGTGGGGCCGGTGGGAACGACGCGGGGGCGCGATCGTCGCCCACCTGCGGGTGCCCCGAGGTCTGATCAGGTCCCGACGACGACGAGGTCAGCCACCGCACTCACGTCGGGGTCGGTCCCCAGGACCGTCCAGGGCGATCTCCAGGAAGAGTCGGCAAGCCTGCGGTAGTTCGCGCCGGTGTCGGCCTGGAGGGTCGCGTCTCGTTCGTACCGGTCCCGGGTACGTCCCGGGTCGGCGGCTTCCCGGGCACCGGCCCGCCTGGCGGCCACGTCGACCGGGGTGTCGAGCAGGATCTGCAGGTCCGGTTCGGGCAGCCCGAACCGGTCGAATTCGAGTGCACCGATCCACTCGACCGCCTCCTCGGCACGTTCCGGTCCGAGGCGCGCCGCCGTGTAGGCGGCGTTGGAGGCCACGTAGCGGTCGAGGAGGACCACGTCGTTGGCCGCGCTCAGTGCGGTCAACTCCCCCAGTGCGGCGTGTCTGTCCATGGCGAACAGCAGCGCCATCGCGTGCGGGGAGTCCGCGGTGCCGGCCTGGCCGCCGTGCAGTGCATCGGCGGCCAGGTCGGCGTGCAGGGTTCCGTATCGGGGGAAGGCCAGGCGGCCCACGGTGTGGCCGCGGCGGGTGAGTTCGGCGACCAGCGCGGTGGTCAGGGTGTTCTTCCCCGCACCGTCCAGCCCTTCGACCACGACGAGTCGTGCGCTCACGTGCTCGGCCTCCGGGTCCATATTCGGCGCGGCCTCCGTGCCCACACTCGCCCCTGCCCCCTACTAACTGCGGTGATTCCTACTACCTGCGGCGGTCGCGGCCGATCAGTAGCGGTAGTGCTCGGGCTTGTACGGGCCCTCGACGTCCACACCGATGTACTCGGCCTGGTCCTTGGCGAGCTTGGTGAGGTTGCCACCGAGCGCCTCGACGTGCAGCCGGGCGACCTTCTCGTCGAGGATCTTGGGCAGCAGGTGCACACCCACCGGGTACTGGTCGGCCTTGGTGAACAGCTCGATCTGGGCGATGACCTGATCGGAGAAGCTGTTGGACATCACGAACGACGGGTGGCCGGTGGCGTTGCCCAGGTTGAGCAGACGCCCCTCCGACAGCACGATGATCGAGCGGCCGTCCGAGTCGAAGACGAACTCGTCGACCTGCGGCTTGATGTTGATGCGCGTGACGTCGGCGGCCGACTCCAGGCCGGCCATGTCGATCTCGTTGTCGAAGTGGCCGATGTTGCCGAGGATGGCCTTGTTCTTCATCGCCTTCATGTGCTCGAAGGTGATGATGTCCTTGTTGCCGGTCGCGGTGATGACGATGTCGGCCTCGCCGATCGCCTGGTCCACGGTCACCACGTCGAAGCCGTCCATCATGGCCTGCAGGGCGTTGATCGGGTCGATCTCGGTGACCTGCACGCGCGCGCCCTGGCCGGCCAGCGCCTCGGCGCAGCCCTTGCCCACGTCGCCGTAGCCACAGACCAGGGCCTTCTTGCCGCCGATGAGGGCGTCGGTGCCACGGTTGATGCCGTCCAGCAGCGAATGGCGGGTGCCGTACTTGTTGTCGAACTTGCTCTTGGTGACCGCGTCGTTGACGTTCATCGCCGGGAACGGCAGAACACCCTCGCGGTGGAAGTGGTAGAGCCGGTTGACGCCCGTGGTGGTCTCCTCGGTGACACCCTTGACCGACTTGCCGATCTCGGTGTACTTACCCGGGTTGGCCGGAACGGACTGACGCAGCAGCGCGTGGAAGACCTTCTCCTCGGCCGACCATGCCTCATCGTCGGACGGCACGGCGCCGGCGGCCTCGAACTCAGTGCCCTTGATCACCAGCATCGTGGCGTCGCCACCGTCATCGAGAATCATGTTGGGGGCTTCGCCCGGCCAGGTCATGATCTGCTCGGTGCACCACCAGTACTCCTCGAGCGTCTCGCCCTTCCAGGCGAAGACCGGCACACCGGCCGGCGCCTCGGGGGTGCCCTCCGGGCCCACGACGACCGCGGCGGCCGCCTCGTCCTGGGTGGAGAAGATGTTGCAGGACGCCCAGCGCACCTCGGCGCCCAGCGCGGTGAGGGTCTCGATCAGGACCGCGGTCTGGACGGTCATGTGGATCGAGCCGGCGATCCGGGCGCCGGCCAGCGGCTGCTCGGACGCGTACTCCTCGCGCAGCGCCATCAGGCCCGGCATCTCGTGCTCGGCCAGACGGATCTGCTTGCGGCCCGCCTCCGCGAGCGACAGATCCGCCACCTTGAACTCGATACCGTTGACGGACTGCACCTGCAGATCAGCAGACATGTGTGCGACCAGCTCCTTGTTGTTTTCTTTGACGAAAAGTCTCCGGGCACCACATTAGCGGGAGCGATCCCGCGACGGTGGTCCGGTCACCGGTCCCCGACGCGGGTCCGGAACACGGTGGCCCCCGCTGTCGTGGACAACGCGATCTCCTTCGTGGAGGCGGGTACCCAGCAGGCGCCGCCGGCGTCGAGGGTCTCGGTCGACGACCCGTCGTCGACGTGGACGGTCCCGGCCGAGCACAGCAGGACCTCGGGTCCGTCCGGGCTCCACGTCACGGGGTCGGCCCCGGCCGGGATCTCGATGCGTGACAGTGCGAAATCGGGCTCCGGCGTGGGGTAGTCGACCTCGCCGGGGATCCCGCGGGACACCGTCTCCGGCCGCACCGTCGGGTCGGCCAGTGGCGTGAACTCGAGGACGCGCATCAGCTCGGGCACGTCCACGTGCTTGGGGGTCAGGCCCCCGCGCAGCACGTTGTCCGAGTTGGCCATGACCTCCACGCCCACACCGCGCAGGTAGGCGTGCAATTGGCCGGGGCCCAGGTACACGGCCTCCCCGGGCCGGAGGACGACGCGGTTGAGCAGCAGCGCCGCCAGCACCCCGGGGTCGCTGGGATAGCGCTCGGCCAGTTCGGTGACGGTGGCGGCCACGGGCGACCAGCGGCTGTCGACGCCGTGGGCGGACAGGTAGCCAACGGCACAGGAGACCAGTTCGGGCACGATGTCGGCGATGACGCTGTGGGGCATCGTCACGAACGTGGTGAACACCGCCCGCAGCCCTTCGGCGTCGCGCTGGCCGGCGAGCATGTCGCGGTACGGGTGCAGGGACGGGACGTCCAGCGCATCGAGCAGTGCGATGGTCCGCTCGACGGGGCGGAACCCGACGAGGGCGTGGAACTCGGTGAGCGCGACGAGGATCTCGGGCTTGTGGTTGGTGTCCCGGTAGTTGCGTTCGGAGGCATCGCGCGCGACCCCCCGCTCGTCCTCGGCCGCGTACCCCTCGCGGGCCTTCTCCGGGGACGGGTGCGCCTGCAGGGACAGTGCCTGTTCGGCCGAGAGCAGCTTGACCAGGAACGGCAGGTCCCCGTCGTACTCGTCAAGGACCCGATCCCCCAGTTCGCCTCGCGGATCGGCGGCGATCCTGGCGTCGAGGCCCCGCCCGTCGGTGCACAGCGACGAGCCCGAGTCATGGGCACCGAACCAGTGCTCTGCGACCGGGTGTGGAGCCGGGGAGGTCATCCCGCACAGCTCGGGGAGTGCGGTCCGGGAGCCCCAGGCGTAGGCCTGGACCACCGGGCTGAGTGCCACCACTGACCTACAGCCCCCCGACGACGAAGTATGCGGCTGAGAGTTCGGTCCGGGCCATGAACGCGGCCACCTTTCCGCTCAACGGGGCCGGGGCGTCGCCGACCGTGTCCTGACCACGGTCGGTGATCCACTCGACGTCCGCGAGCGGGCCCGCGGCCAGCCGGACGAGGTCCTCGTCCGCGCCCAACACCATACCGAGGTGACGCACGGGAACATGATCGCGTGGCCCGTCCAGCTCGTCGTCGTGGAAAAGGCTGGCCAGCGGATCGACCGGCGGGCGGCCCTGGGCACGCTCGGCCTGGCCGCGTACGGCGTCCGCGACGGAGGTAGAGGCGGTGATCCGGCCGGCGTCGCAGAACGCGGCGACCGCGCGGGCGCACACGGCCTCCGAGACCGCGTCGGC
>NZ_JAALDM010000329.1:0-399 GCF_014144865.1 Dietzia aerolata
GCCAGGACTTTGGCGATGGTCTGATCCATCCGGCCGTCTGCCATGGCTTTGAGGATGGCGGGGTAGCGGAAGTGCAGGTCCGCGGCGAAGTAGATCATCGCCTCGGCCTCGCTGGTGGTGATGGGGTACATCGCGATCAGATGCGCCACCGCCATCTCACCAGGATCGACCACGGTGAAACCGGGGCGCGGGTTGGTCGGGTCCGGGGCGCAGTCGGGATGGTCCAGGCACTGCAGCATCAGCTCGTGTGCGGTGATGTATCGCTGCGCCGCCGCACGGTTCTCGGCCTCCCAGCCCGAGCGAGCGGCGTGGGCGAACGCGGCGATCGCCTCCTCCGAACCCAGCTGGAACGACGAGGCAGAAGGGGTGGATGGGCCGGCGAAGGGAGCGCCGGGAGGG
>NZ_JAALDM010000329.1:409-5023 GCF_014144865.1 Dietzia aerolata
GGCGGCGTGGGCGAACGCGGTGATCGCCTCCTCCGAACCCAACTGGAACGACGAAGCAGAAGGAGTGGAGGAACCGATGGAGTCGGTTGCCGACCCGCCGAACGAGGAAGCGGGGGACGGATCCGGGGTGGGGGAAGACGCGTGCGGGGAGGTGGAGTTGTCGTCGTCGTCAAAAATCTTGCCGTCACCTGACATGAACCTCGCACCTCCCACCACCGGTCGCAACACTGTTTCGAACTTGAGTTCCAGTGTAGTGGCCGCCGATTATAGTGGCAAGGGTGTTCGACAAGATATTTCGATCGGTTTCGAAAATTGTCGTCGAGTGTGCAGGTGGTGGGGCTGGTGAGGCGGGGTGATCTCAGTGGGAGAGGCGTGGCGAGCTGGCGGGGGAGTGTGCGGTTAGGTGGTCGCGTCGCCGACCGTGTCAGAGGGGGATGTGTCGGCTGAGGGAGAGTGGGGAGCGTCGGGCGCGGTGGTGGCAGGCCCGTTGCGGAATCGGTCGAGGAGCTTGGGGCCGGCGGTGATGACCATCGGCAGGACGGAGATGAGGACGATCCCGATGAGGATGAGATCGATGTGCTCCTTGATGAACGTGAACTGGCCCAGCCAGGCGCCCAGCGCCGTGACGCCCGCGGCCCACAGCAGCGCGCCGACGACGTTGAAGGTCACGAACGTGCGGTACCGCATCCTCGCCATGCCGGCGACGAGCGGCGCGTAGGTGCGGACGATGGGCACGAAGCGGCACAGGATGATCGTCGCCGGGCCCCACTTCTCGAAGAACTCGTGGGCCTCGGTGATGTAGGCCTGCTTGAAGATGCGGCCGTCGGGGCGGTTTTTGAGGTGATGGCCCCAGCGGTTGCCGATGAAGTAGCCGACCTGGTCGCCGAGGAACGCCGCGATGGGCGCGGTGACCAGCACGACCCACAGCGGGGCGAACGGATTGTCCTGCTGGGTGAGCAGCCCCGCCGTGAAGAGCAGGGAGTCGCCGGGCAGGAACGGGAACAGCAGGCCGGACTCGATGAAGACCACGGCGAGCAGGGCTGGCAGGATCGCGTTGCCGAACGGCCCGTCACCGGAAAGCCAGAATTCCGGGTCCATGAATCCGGGGCCCAGGGCCACCACGTGCTGTGCCTGTTCGGCGAGGATGTGCGTGTTCACCCCGAAAGGGTAGGCCTGTGCACCTGGGAATCCGCTGAACGTCGCTGCCCCACTTGTGGGCAGGGGCCCGCTACTTCCCAGGCAAGGGCCCGCCACCACCCGATACCTCGTAGGATGGGGCCACCCACAGCACCGACATCTGGAGGATCGTCAATGCCTATCGCCACCCCGGAGCAGTACAAGGACATGCTCGACCGGGCCCGCACGGAGGGGTTCGCCTACCCGGCGATCAACTGCACCTCCTCGGAGACCATCAACGCGGCCATCAAGGGCTTCGCCGATGCCGGCTCCGATGGCATCATCCAGTTCTCCACCGGTGGATCCGAGTTCGGCTCCGGCCTGAACGTCAAGGACATGGTGACCGGTGCCGTGGCGCTCGCCGAGTTCGCGCACGTCATCGCCGAGAAGTACGACGTGCTGGTCGCCCTCCACACCGACCACTGCCCCGAGGACAAGCTGGACGGCTTCGTCCGCCCGCTCATCGAGATCTCGCAGGAGCGCGTCAACCGCGGCGAGAACCCGCTGTTCCAGTCGCACATGTGGGACGGCTCGGCCACCCCGCTCGACCGCAACCTCGAGATCGCCAAGGAACTCCTCGAGAAGACGGCCGCCGCCAAGCAGATCCTCGAGATCGAGATCGGCGTCGTGGGCGGCGAGGAGGACGGCGTCGAGAACGAGATCAACGAGAAGCTCTACACCACGCGTGAGGACTTCGAGGCCACGATCGACGCGCTCGGCGCCGGCAACACCGGCCAGCGCTACCTGCTGGCCGCGACCTTCGGCAACGTCCACGGCGTGTACAAGCCAGGCAACGTCAAGCTCAAGCCCGAGGTTCTCAAGATGGGCCAGGACGTCGCGGTGGAGAAGCTCGGCCTCAACGCCGGCGACCTGCCGTTCGACTTCGTCTTCCACGGCGGCTCCGGCTCGGCCAAGAGCGAGATCGAGGAGGCGCTGTCCTACGGCGTCATCAAGATGAACGTCGACACCGACACCCAGTACGCGTTCACCCGCCCCGTCGCCGCGCACATGTTCGCCAACTACGACGGCGTGCTCAAGGTCGACGGCGAGGTCGGCAACAAGAAGACCTACGACCCCCGCTCCTACCTCAAGAAGGCAGAGCAGGCCATGTCCGAGCGCGTCGTCGAGGCGTGCAACGACCTCAAGTCGGCCGGCAAGTCCAAGGGCGCCAAGGCCTGATCTGGCCTCTGGCATGACGCCTGCCGGGCCTCGGGCCTGACTCGCGCCTGACTCGGGCCTGACACCCCGGCGAACACCGGCGAGCCCCACGTTTCCACCGCACGCACCGCGCGTGAACCTTTCGGAGACGTGGGGCTCGTTCGTGTCCGGGCGGGCTAGTGTTCTGGGCATGAGGGCAGCGGTCCACGCCGACTACGGGCCCCCGGACGTCGTTCGGGTCGCCGACCACCCACGCCCCGAGCCCGGCCCGGGTGAGGTGCTGGTCGCGGTGCACGCCACGACCGTCAACCGCACCGACTGCGCCTACCGGGGCGCCAACCCGCCGTTCATGCGCGCGCTCACCGGCCTTAGGCGACCCCGCCACGCCGTGTGGGGCACCGAGTTCGCGGGCGAGGTGGTGGCGGTCGGTGGCACACCGGGATTCGGCGGGGCTGGCGTTGGTGGGCCAGGTGGCGGCGGGGTCGGCGTTGGTGGAGCTAGCGCCGTAGGAACCAAGCGCGACGACGACGACGTTCGCCACCTCGCGCCAGGGGACCGGGTCTTCGGCTACTGCGAGGGACGTTTCGGGGCGCATGCCCAGTACGTGGCAATTGATTCGGCCGGTTCGATCGCCACCATCCCCGAGGGGATCAGCTTCGCCGAAGCCGCGGCGGCCACCGAGGGCGCGCATTATGCGCGGTCGGCGATCCGTCGGGCCGGGGTCCGGGCGGGGCATCGCGTGCTTGTCAACGGGGCCACGGGCGGCATCGGCTCGGCCGGGGTGCAGTTGCTGCGTGAGGCCGGCGCGACGGTCACCGCGGTGTGCGCGGGCGCCCACTTCGACCTGGTCCGCGACCTCGGCGCCCAGCATCTGATCGACTACACCGTCCAGGATTTCACCACCCAGGACTCCGCCTCGGTGCCCGGCCATAATGCTCCCGGCCACAGTGCTCCCGGCCGCTACGCTCCCGCCCGCTATGACGTGGTGTTCGACGCCGTCGGCAAGAGCTCGTTCTTCCGGTGCCGCCGACTGCTCGCGCCGGGCGGGGTCTACGTCTCCTCCGAGCTCGGGCCGGCGGGGCAGAACATCCCGCTCGCCCTGGCCGGGACCGTGATGCACGGCCGACGCCGCGTGGTCTTCCCGGTCCCCGAGGAGGGCCAGGAGATGGTGGCCGAGATCCGCGACCTGCTCGCGGCGGGCACGTTCCGGCCGGTGATCGACCGGACCTACCCGCTCGAGGAAATCGCGGACGCCTACCGCTACGTCGAGTCGGGCGCGAAGATCGGCAACGTGGTCATCGAGGTCCCGCAGGCGTGAGCGGGGGTGGGGCTGGGCAGCAGCCCGTCAGCCCGGCTGGCCCTCCTGCGGGACCGAGCCCATGCCGACACCGGTCTGGCAGACCTTCCAGTCGCCGTCCTCCTTGCGCAGGAAAACTTCGTCGACGGCCTGCTCGTCGTCGTTGCCGGACTCGACGGTCGCGGTGGCCTCGGAGCCGTCGCCGCCCAACTCGACCCCGGTGACCTCGAGATTCTCGGGTAGTGTGCCGGCGATCGACTCGCGGAACATGACGTCCAGATCGGTGCCGGTCTGCTCGCCGGAGTTGGTGATGGTCTCGACGAGATCCTGCGGCACGCGGTTCTCGGCACACATGTATTCGTTGAACGCCTCGAACGACTCCGCCGTGCTCATGTCGGTCAGCGTCTGCTCGATGTCACGCTCGGTTTGAGACGACGACGACAACGGTCCCGCCGTGAACAGCCACCCCAACGCGGCGATCACCACGACCGCCACCACGGCCACGGCGATCCAGACCTTCGAACCCCCGCGGGCAGGCCGCCCCGATGCACGATTGTCACCCTCGCGGCGTCCGCCCGATCCGGGACCCTGCGACGGGTCGGATCCGGGTGAGTGCGGCGTTGTCGTCGTCATCAACTACTCCAGGTCCGGCACGCGCGCCCCGGCCGGGACGCATCGACCAGCCACGGTAGCGGACGCACCTGTGCGCTGACTTGCCGTGCCCCTCTCCAGTTGCGGGCCGTGCCCCTTTCCGGCGGGCGGCGGCGCGATCTGCCCTCCGGATTCGCTTGCCAACACGATCTGCCCGCCTGATTCTCCGAAGCGCCTCGGGCCCCGCGAGCGTGTCGTCATCGGGAGGGCAGATCGCACTTCGGCGGGCGGATCGACCAGGTGCCGGGCAGTTGTCGACCACGCCCCGGCCTCAGCGCTGCCGGCTCCCCGGACAACACGCAGCCGCGCCGCTCAGATGCAGCCGCGGGGGA
>NZ_JAALDM010000329.1:5033-13828 GCF_014144865.1 Dietzia aerolata
CCCGTCCGCGAATCGTTCCCGGCTATAACACTGTTTCGAACTTGAGTTCCAGCGTACCGACATCCCGGGGCGGTGGCAAGGGTGTTCGATAGATTAGTTCGATCAAATTCGAAAAGTTTCGGCGCGGGTGTCGCGTGGGGCTCGGGCTTGGTCAGCTGTCGGTTCGGGGCTCGGGGCCGACCACGTCGAAGAGCATGGCGGTGAATTGGCCGTCGGTTTCCACGTCCCGCCGGTGCAGGCGCAGGCGGCGAGGCAGGAGCGGGCGGCCGGCGCCGAGCGTGACCGGGCACTGGTGGATCCATACTTGGTCGAGGAGGCCGAGATCGGCGAACTGGCCGGCGAGGTCGCCGCCGCCGACGATCCAAACGTCCTTGCCGTCGGCGGCATTCACCAGTTCGGACTGCAGGTCGGCGATAGGGCTGGAGGTGAAGGTCACGCCCGGCGTCGGGTCGGGGTCGCGATGGGTGACGACCCAGGTGGGCTGTTCGTGCGGCCAGACGAACGGATCCCCGCTGGCCGTCAGTTCCCGGCGGACCCAGTCAAAGGTGTTGTAACCGCACACGATTGCGCCGACGCCGGCGAAGAACCTGGAGAAGTGGAGCCGGGGGAGTTCGGGCGCGGACTCTGGCGCGGACTCTGGGGCATCCGATTCGGTCGTGAACAGCCAGGACAAACTCTCCCGGTCGTCGGCGATGTAGCCGTCTAGGCTCGTGGCAGTGCAGAAGATCGTGGCCATGGCGTGACGATGTCACACGGGTCCGACAGTCCTGCCCGCGACAGCCGGCCAGTGGTAGCCGGCCCGGGCCAGCTACGTCAGCGCCGTCCGCGCGCCTCTCGATAGATGTCGATCAGGGCATCGGTGGAGGAATCGAACTGATCTCCGGGATGCGCGTCGGCGGTCAGGACGTCCAGAAGGGTCCCGGCCTGCTTCTTGCCCAGCTCCACGCCCCACTGGTCGAACGCGTTGATCCCCAGGATCGCGGCCTGGGTGAACACCACGTGCTCGTACAGCGCGATGAGCTGCCCCACGACGCCCGGCGAGAGCGACGGCGCGAGGATCGTGGTGCTCGGCCGGTTCCCGGGCATGACCTTGTGCGGCGCGAGGGCGGGATCGACGCCGTCGGCGAGCAGCTCCTCCTCGGTCTTGCCGAACGCCAGCACGCGCGCCTGCGCGAACATGTTGGCCATCAGCAGATCGTGCATGGAGCCGGTGCCGTCGGCGGTGGGCAGGTCCTCGCCGGGGATCGCGACGCCGATGAAGTCGACCGGCACGAGCTGCGTGCCCTGGTGCAGAAGCTGGAAGAACGCGTGCTGGCCGTTGGTGCCGGCCTCGCCCCAGTAGACCTCGCCGGTCGCGTACGACACGTCCGAGCCGTCGAGCCGCACCGATTTGCCGAGGGATTCCATGGTGAGTTGCTGCAGGTAGGCGGGGAATCGCGCGAGGTCCTGGACGTAGGGGATCACGGCCTTGGACTGGGCGCCGAGGAAGCAGGTGTACCAGATGCCGAGCAGTGCCAGTAGGACCGGCGCGTTGTCCGCTGGGGCCTCGGTGGCGAAATGCAGGTCCATCGTGTGGAAGCCCTCGAGGAACTCGACGAACGCCGCCGGCCCCACCGTGAGCATCACCGACAGGCCGATCGCCGAGGATACCGAGTAGCGGCCGCCCACCCAGTCCCAGAACTCGAACATGTGCGCCGCGTCGATCCCGAAGTCCGCGACCTTGTCCGCGGCGGTCGAGACGGCCACGAAGTGCGACGCGATCGCGTCCTCCGAGCCCAGTTCCTCGATGAAGTGGCGCCGCGCGGCGTGCGCGTTGGCCATGGTCTCCTGCGTGGTGAAGGTCTTGGACGCGACCACTACAAGTGTAGTGGCGGGGTCGATCTCCGCGAGGGTCGCCGACAGGTCCGCGGGGTCGACGTTGGAGACGTAGTGCGCGCGGATCCCGTCGGCCTGGAAATGCCGCAGGGCCTTGTCGACCATCACCGGCCCCAGGTCGGAACCGCCGATGCCGATGTTGATGACCGTGTCGATGCGCTGGCCGGTGTGGCCGCGCCACTCGCCCGAGCGCACGCGGTGCGCGAAGGCGGTCATGCGGTCCAGGACGCCGTGTACGTCGGAGACCACGTCCTGGGCGTCGACGACGAGGTCGGCGTCAGCCGGAAGGCGGAGCGCCGTATGGAGGACCGCCCTGTCCTCTGTCGTATTTATATGGTCTCCCCGGAACATGGCGGCTCGCTGCGCCGGCAATTGGGCGATGTCGGCCAGCTCCGTCAGGGCCGTGAGGATCTCGTCGGTGACCAGATTCTTCGACAGATCGATGTGGAGGTCGCCCGCGGTGACGGACAGGCGGCGGCCCCTCTCCGGATCGTCGGCGAACATCTCCCGCAAGGACACCTCGCCGATGGAGGGGAGCAGGTCCTCTACAGCTGTCCACTGGGCGGTCGTGCTGATGTCCGTCATGGATCGGTCCGTCATGCATCCGAGGTTAGTCGGGAATGCGGGCGCTCCGCCGGGCGTTCAGAG
This sequence comes from Dietzia aerolata, assembly GCF_014144865.1. Classification (GTDB taxonomy): domain Bacteria; phylum Actinomycetota; class Actinomycetes; order Mycobacteriales; family Mycobacteriaceae; genus Dietzia; species Dietzia aerolata. Next base: position 7,557 of record NZ_JAALDM010000329.1, read on the forward strand.
GACGTGACCCCGACAGTTCATCCAGATGTTCCCGGCGCCTCCGGTGCCACCTCCATCCCGCTGGCCGTGCAGACCGAACGGCTCATCGAGCTCGGCGTCCCGGGCCTCGCGGGAATCTCCGACGACGAATTCCTTGCCCATGCCGACGCGTTGGCCGGGGCTGATGCTCAGGCGGGGGCGGCGGTCCAGCCGGGGGAGGCGGCTCAGTCCGAAGAAACTGCCCAGTCCGGGGGTTCCTTTGCACGATTGCTGGCCGTTCATCCATCGCTGGTTCCGGTCGCGCGGCTGGCCGAACTCATGACCCGTGAGGGCAGGGCCGGCTTCGTCGTCGTCGACATGGTTGATCTCGCCGACTTCACGCCCATCGACGACATCACCTCGACGGCGGGGTTCTCGGTGCCCGACGCCCCGCTCTACCTGGTCGGCGACGTGACGCGCGGCGATGACCTGCTCGGCTGGACCCCCGACGACGCCGGACCCGAACTGGCCGCGCGCGGGCGCACCCCGCTGACCATCTCCGAGGGCGTCAGCTGGCTTCTGCAGCAACCCGAGGTGCTCGAGCCCGGGGCGTGCTTCATGTGCATCGGGTCCCGCAAGCGCAAGGCCGGTCCTGCCGCTGGGCGCAGAGCCGCGGCTGGTCTCGACGCGCGGACCCCGGCGCTGTGGATCAGCGGCGGCACGGGACGCGACGGGCGCGAGAACAAGGGCGCGCCCAAGCTCGGCTGGTGCTGGGCGGGCAATCACCACACGTGGCTGGGCTTCGCCTCTGCGTCGGGGCGGCGCGGGCCGGGGTGAGGCGCCTCGCTGTCTACTGCCCGAGCCGTCCGCGGCCCAGGCGCAGCAGCATTCCCGCGAGGGTCTGGCCCTCCTGGCCGAGGACGGAGAAGCGCTCGTAGACCTTGAGCTCGCGGGTGTGGACCAGTTTGGTGCCGCCGGACTGCATCCGGGTGCGGCCGATGCGCTTGGAGATCTCGCTGCGACGCTGGATCGACTCGAGGATCTGGGCGTCCAGGCGGTCGATCTCCAGGCGCAGTTCCTGGATCTCGGCCTCGGACAGCGGATCGTCGGTCCCGGCGGGGTCGGTGCTCATGCGCAGAATTATCCCACTGTGCCACGAAACGGGTGCGCCTGCGTCTAATGTTCCCCCGTGCAGACTTTCACTACGATTCTCGCTGACATCGGCTCGGTGATCTGGGGGCCGTTCGTTCTCATCCCGTTGCTGCTCGGAACAGGCATGTTCCTGACGATCCGGCTGCGGATGTTGCAGTTCCGCAAGCTCGGGCCCGCGCTGCGGCTGGGGCTGCTCAAGCGCAAGGACGACGGCGGCGTCGGCGACATCTCCAACTACCAGGCGCTGACCACCGCGCTTGCCGCGACCGTCGGCGTGGGCAACATCGTCGGCGTGGCCACGGCCATCGCGCTCGGCGGGCCGGGCGCGCTGTTCTGGATGTGGATCACCGCGCTGCTGGGCATGGCGTCCAAGTACTCGGAGGCGTTCCTCGGCGTGCGCTACCGCATCACCGACGCGCGCGGCGAACAGTCCGGCGGACCCCAGTACTACCTGCATCGCGGGTTCGCGGAGGTCTTCGGCAAGACCGGCGGCAAGATTGGCCTGGTGCTGTCCCTGATGTTCGCGGTGTTCGCCGTGCTGGCCAGTTTCGGCATCGGCAACATGACGCAGGGCAACGCGGTGGCCACCCAGATGGAGAACTCGTTCGGTCTCGATCCGATCATCACCGGCATCGTCCTGTTCGTCCTTACCGGCGCCGTGCTGCTCGGTGGCATCAAGTCGATCGGCAGGGTGACGGCCGGATTCGTGCCGCTGATGATCCTGCTGTACATCGTCGGCGGGCTGATCGTGCTGGTCGTCAACGCCGAGCACATCCCCGGCGCCCTGGGGCTCGTGTTCACCGACGCCTTCACCGGCACTGCGGCGGTCGGCGGCTTCGCGGGTTCAGCGATCCTCTATGCCATCCAGATGGGTGTCGCGCGCGGCATCTTCTCCAACGAGTCCGGCATGGGTTCGGCGGCGATCGCGGCGGCCGCGGCCAAGACCACCCACCCCACCCGCCAGGGCCTGGTCGCCATGACGCAGACGTTCATCGACACGATCATCGTCGTCACCTTCACCGGCCTGGTCCTGGTGACCACCGGCGTCTGGAAGCAGGGCGGCGATTTTGCCGGCACCATGACCGCCGACGCGTTCGCCTCCGCGCTTCCGGACGGCGACAAGCTGGTCGCGGTGTCGATCGCCTTCTTCGCGTTCTCCACGCTGCTCGGCTGGTCGTATTACGGCGAGCGCTGCATGGAGCGGCTCGTCGGCGCGGGCGGCGTGATCCCGTACCGCATGGTGTTCACCTGCGTGGTGTTCATCGGCGCGATCACCGAGCTCGAGATGGTGTGGAACTTCGCGGACGTGATGAACGGGCTCATGGCGATCCCGAACCTCATCGGCCTGCTGGTCCTGTCCGGGCTGATCGTGCGGGAGACCAACCGCTACCTCAGCAATGATCCCAAGCTCACCGCCAATGCCGCGCAGGTGGAGGAGTTCATGGCGGCCAGCGAGAGGTAGCGGGCCGGCCCGGCGGCCCCGGCGCTCGCGGGCGGGGCCGGTGTCGGAGCCGGTGGGTAGATTGGTCCCACGATGACCGACACCGCACACGCTCCCGCCCCGCACACCTCGCCCCTTCTGGACGGCCTCAACCCGCCGCAGGCCGCCGCGGTCACCCACCGCGGCGGCCCGCTGCTGATCGTGGCCGGTGCCGGTTCGGGCAAGACCAGCGTGCTCACGCGGCGTATCGCGTACCTGCTCGCCGAGGGCGGGGCGCACCCGGGGCAGATCCTGGCCATCACCTTCACCAACAAGGCCGCCGCCGAGATGCGCGAGCGGGTGTCGGCGCTGGTTGGGCCGCACGCGGAGCGCATGTGGGTGGCGACCTTCCACTCCATCTGCGTGCGGATCCTGCGGGCGCAGTCGGCGCTGCTGGGCACGCGGAACTCGAACTTCACGATCTACGATTCGGATGATTCGCGCCGCCTGCTGGGGATGATCGCCAAGGAGCAGCAGCTCGAGCTCAAGAAGTTCACGCCGCGGATGCTGGCCTCGGTCATCTCCGGTCACAAGAACGAGTTGCGCGATCCGTCGGAGGCCATGGACCGGGCGCTCCAGGATTCGGACCGCACGGGCCAGACCATCGCGGCGGTGTACACGGAGTACCAGGCGCGGCTGCAGTCGGCCAACGCCTTCGATTTTGATGACCTGATCGGCGAGACCGTGGCGCTTCTGCGCGCGCACCCCGAGGTGGCCGCCTACTACCGGCGCCGCTTCCGCCACGTCATGGTGGATGAGTACCAGGACACCAACCACGCCCAGTACGTGCTGGTGCGAACCCTCGTCGGTGGTGCGGTGGGAACCGGGGGAGAAGGAGAGTACGACGACGACGAGGTCGGCGTCCCCCCGGCCGAATTGTGTGTGGTCGGTGATGCGGACCAGTCGATCTACGCGTTCCGCGGGGCGACAATCCGGAATATCGAGGACTTCGAGCACGATTATCCGGACGCCCGCTCGATTCTGCTGGAGCAGAACTATCGGTCCACGCAGACGATCCTGCAGGCCGCCAACGCGGTGATCTCGCGCAATCCCGGGCGGCGGGAGAAGAACCTGTGGACGGATGAGGGCACCGGCGAGTTGCTGGTGGGGTATGTCGCGGACAACGAGCACGACGAGGCGCGGTTCATCGCCGGCGAGATCGATCGGCTGGTGGATTCAGGCGGGTACTCCTATTCCGATGTGGCCGTGTTCTATCGGACCAACAACTCCTCTCGTGTCATCGAGGACGTGTTCGTGCGGCTCGGGTTGCCGTACAAGGTGGTCGGCGGGACGCGGTTCTATGAGCGCAAGGAGGTGCGCGACATCGTCGCGTACCTCAAGGTGATCGCCAATCCCGAGGACACGGTGGCGTTGCGGCGCATCCTCAACACGCCGCGGCGGGGGATCGGTGACCGGGCCGAGGCCTGCGTGGTGGTGCATGCCGAGCAGCGCGGGATCGGTTTCGGCGAGGCGCTGCGGGATGCCGCCGAGGGCAAAGTGTCGTTGTTGCCGACGCGGTCGGTCAAGGCGATCGCCGGGTTCGTCGCGCTCATCGACGAGCTCCGGGGACGCCTCGACGGGCAGGACCACGCCGGCGGGGAGGGCTCCGTCCCGGATGTGGGGGAGCTGGTCGAGGCCGTACTCACCACCACCGGGTACCGCGCTGAGCTGGAGTCGTCCAACGACCCGCAGGACGCGGCTCGCCTGGACAACCTCAACGAGCTGGTGGGCGTGGGCCGCGAATTCTCGTCGGAGGCGGCGCTGCAGCTGTCGGCGCGGGAGCAGGGCTTCGGCCCCGACGCCGAGGCCCCCGCCGACGCAGTCCCGGCCACCGACTCCGATGCAGCCCCCGCCCCCGCCCCCGATGCCGATGCCGAGCTGGAGGAGGGCCTCGACGAGGGGCTGGCCGCGCCCGGCTCGCTGGCGGCGTTCCTCGAGAAGGTCTCGCTGGTGGCCGATGCCGACCAGATTCCCGATGAGGACGAGGGGCAGGTCACGCTGATGACCCTCCACACCGCCAAGGGGCTGGAGTTCCCGGTGGTGTTTCTCATCGGGCTGGAGGACGGGATGTTCCCGCACATGCGTGCGCTCGGTGACCCTGCGGAGTTGTCGGAGGAGCGGCGGCTCGCGTATGTGGGGATCACGCGTGCGCGGAAGAAGCTGTACCTGTCGCGGGCCATGATGCGCTCGTCGTGGGGGCAGCCCATGACCAATCCGGGTTCGCGGTTCCTCGAGGAGATCCCGTCCGAGGCGATCGAGTGGGAGCGCGAGGAGCCGGCCGGTGGTGGCTTCGGGGACAGGGATTTCGGCGGCGACTCGTTCGGGGGCCGGCGTCGCTTCGGCGGCGGCTCGGGTGGCTCGGGTGGCTACGGTTCGAGAGGCTACGGGTCCGGCGGGTACAGTTCGGGCGGCTCGCGCGGCGGCGGGTCAGCGGGCGGGGCGGCCGGCATCCCCAAGGCTCGGGCGTCAGCGCCGGCGTTGGAACTCGCGCCCGGCGATCGGGTGACCCACGACAAGTACGGGCTCGGCAAGGTGCTCTCGTGTGACGGGAGCGGGCCGCGGGCCACGGCGACGATTGACTTCGGGGCGTCGGGCAAGGTCCGGTTGATGCTCATCGGGGGCGTCCCGATGCAGAAGCTGTAAGTCCCCGGCCAGGCGGGCGGGCCGCAGCCGCAATGCTTGCCAGCCAGAACGCCGACAGCCGGCAGCGCTCGCCCCGCGGGGGTTATGCGGCGTCGCGGTCGCCCAGATGCCGCATAGGGTCCGCACAGTCGACAGCAAGAGTGCATACCTGCGTGGCCTCAGACGGCCACCGCGTCCAACACGCCTGGAATGCGGAAGGCGGGCGCCGGGAGAAGTCCGGGCCCGCCTATTCGGAAGTCTGTTGAGCTGGAGCGCTGGAGCGTCCGTCGAGCGTTGGTCAGTAACCCAGCGATCCCTGTGCGGAGGAGGATCCCGGGGCTCCCTCGGAGGAGCCGACCGTGGCGCCGGCGATCTCGAGGCCGTGCTGGAGGAACCACGTAACGGGGTCCATCTTCTGGCCGTCGACCTCGACCTCGAAATGCAGGTGCGAACCGGTGGAGAAGCCGAGGCTGCCCATGCCGGCGATCTTCTGGCCGGCGACGACCCGGTCGCCCTTGGCCACGTCGAGGGTCTCCATGTGACCGTAGGTGGTCATGACCCCGTCGTCCGACATGATGCGGATCCAGTTTCCGTAGCCCTGGGCGGGGCCGGAGTCGACCACGGTGCCGTCGGTGGCCGCGAGGATCGGCGTGCCGACCGCGTTGGCGATGTCGATGCCGCTGTGGAAGCTGCCCCAGCGCATCGCGTACGGCGAGGTGAAGGCCCCGAGGGCGGGAATGGCGATCTTGGGGCGCCGTGCCTTTTCTTCCTCGATCTCGCGCTGGGCGTTGATCTCGGTGCCCGCGTACAGCATCGCGGAGTGCACGTCGGGCGCATCGTCGGCCGGGGCCGAAGCGGGAACCACGAGCTCAGGTGCGGACGGGGTCGGCGCGGCGGACGTCGTCGGAGTCGCGGACGACGTCGAAGGCACCTCGCCGCCGTTGGCGAGAAGGGCGATGTCGCCCGCCTCGGTGGCGTGGGCGGAGCTGGTGCTCATCGCCGACCCGGCAGAGGCGGCAGAAACGGCGGCGCCGGCGGCAACCGCGAGCACCGCGGCGCG
>NZ_JAALDM010000330.1:0-94 GCF_014144865.1 Dietzia aerolata
CCAAAGCGTCTGTCGACGCCAAGCGGAAGGAGATGCTGAAGGAACCCGAGGTGGAAACCATCGAAGGTCCCGACGGCCGCATCATCGGCACCAT
>NZ_JAALDM010000330.1:104-9501 GCF_014144865.1 Dietzia aerolata
GAACGAGACAAGCAAGACGCCGCACACGCCAAATCCCGAGCCGAAGCCACAGCCGCCCGCGCCAAAACCAAGGCGTCTGTCGAGGCAAAGAGGAAGGAGATGCTGAAGGAACCCATGGTGGAAACCGTTGAAGGTCCCGACGGCCGCATCATCGGCACCATCCACTACCCCGACAGGAAACGACCCGCAATCCAGTGTGAAACCTATCGGCGGCGCTTCCCGGACTACACCGACTACCTCGACGTCCAGCCCTGCACCGACGACAAGGTCAACGCCGACTCCTTCAAAGAAACCTTCGACCCCTCCCAACCCATCTACATGCCCGGACCCCGCCAAGGCCGCCCCCGCCTCAAATTCGAAGACCTCACCGACAGCCCCCAAGAACACCACCTCTGGCACCTACTCCAAGAACTCCCACCCTTCTGAGAAGAGCCACGGAGGGCACGGTGAGGCACGAGTTCGGCCCGTCCGACTTCCGCGGGGAAGGTCAGCCGTTGTAGCGCTCGGGTTCTTCGGCAAAGGTGAAGCCTCGGCCGGAGAGTCGTTCGGGCGTGATCTCGACGAAGTTGTACTTCAGAGTGGGGATCCACGGCTTGAGGCCGAGCTGCTCGGCGCGATTGATCTCATCGAACCCCTCGAGGCGACGGGCACGGCCGCGAACGATCACCGACCACGCGGAGTCGTCTTCGATGTGATCAACCTGGAAGAGGACCTCCGGGTGGACCGAAAGCTCGGACAGTTTGCCGCCCTCGGCGGTGCGGAAGTACAGCTTCCCCTCGCGCGAGAGCACGTAATTGATGGGGTAGATCTCGGCGCGGCCATCCGTGACAGTTACCAGCCGACCGAGGGATCCGGTGGCGAGAAGCTGGAGGCAGCGGGCCTCGTCGAACTCGTTGATCGGGTTGTCGTCCATGAAAACATTCTTCCACCGAGGTGTCATCGCCGGGCGGATGCCGAATAACCTGATGGTGACCGACCTCACTTCCCGGCGGCCACCTGCGCACTCATCGGGAATTCAGGAACTAATCCGTGAAGGTAGATGCAACAAGCGCATGGTCTCACTACGGTGGAGGGCAGTTATGAACCCAGGAGAACGAGAAGTACCCCGTACCCCTGATTCGTCCGACGCGGTTTTCCGTCCGCCAACCGCGGCAGACGGACACCGCATGTGGGAAATCGCCCGCGACAGCGGAGTCCTCGATCTGAACTCTTCGTACGCCTACGTTCTGTGGGGCGCCGAGTTCGCCGACAGTTCGGTGGTGGTCGAGGTCGAGGGCCGTGTGGTCGGCTTCGTCACCGGCTTGCTCCGCCCCTCCGAGCCCGACACGATCTTCGTGTGGCAGGTCGGTGTCGATGCGGATCAGCGTGGCAAGGGCCTCGCGGCGCGACTTCTGCACAATCTGATGGATCGCACCGGCGAGCAGAAGGGCACGGTGCGCCTGCGTACCACCATTAGCCCGGACAACGAGGCGTCCAAGCGCACCTTCGGCGCGGTGGCCCGTGACCGCGGCATGACGCTGACCAGCGAGGACTATATCAGCGCGGACCTCCTCGGCGAGGGCCACGAGCAAGAAGACCTCTACACGATTTCCTAAGGACTGGGCGAACGGGCCGTCCGGCCCGACGCCGATGGCCGACGCTTTTTCATTGGAGTGAGCACGACTATGACCGAGACCCCGCACGATTCCAGCACCAACACCGATATTTTCAACGACCGCGAGTCGGAAGTTCGTAGCTACTCCCGCAACTGGCCGGTTGTCTTCGACACCGCCAAGGGCGCGACGCTGACCACGGTCGACGGCGACGATTACCTGGACTTCTTCGGTGGCGCCGGCGCACTCAACTACGGCCACAACGACGAGGACATGAAGAACGCCCTCGTGGAGTACATCTCCCGCGACGGCGTCATCCACTCGCTCGACAAGTTCACCGTCGCCAAGCGCCGCTTCCTCGAGACGTTCACCACCAACATTCTCGAGCCGCGTGGGCTCGACTACAAGGTGATGTTCCCCGGCCCGACAGGCACCAACGCCGTCGAGTCGGCGCTGAAGCTGGCCCGCAAGGTGACCGGCCGCGAGGCGATCATCAACTTCACCAACTCGTTCCACGGTATGACCCTCGGGTCGCTGTCGGTGACGGGTAACTCGATGAAGCGTGCCGGCGCCGGCATCCCGCTGGTCCACGCCACCCCGATGCCGTACGACAACTACTTCGGTGGCGTCACCGAGGACTTCCAGTGGATGGAGCGCGTCCTCGTCGACTCGGGTTCGGGCATGAACCGCCCGGCCGCGGTGATCGTCGAGTGCGTCCAGGGTGAGGGCGGCATCAACGCCGCTCGCGCCGAGTGGCTGCAGGCGCTCAACGAGCTGTGCGCCCGCCACGACATCCTGCTGATCATCGACGACGTCCAGATGGGCTGCGGTCGTACCGGCGAGTTCTTCTCGTTCGAGTTCGCCGGCATCAAGCCGGACATCGTCACCCTGTCCAAGTCGATCGGCGGCTCCGGCCTGCCGCTCGCGGTGACCCTGTTCCGTCGCGACCTCGACGAGTGGACGCCGGGCGAGCACAACGGCACCTTCCGCGGAAACAACCTCGCGTTCACGACCGCCGAGGTCGCACTGCGTAAGTACTGGTCCGACGACACTCTGCAGAACAAGACCCTCGAGAACGGTCGCATCCTGCGGGAGCGTTTCTCGCCGCTCGTCTACAAGTACGAGGGCAAGCTCGAGCTGCGCGGTCGCGGTATGGCGTTCGGCATCGCGTTCCTCGAGAACCCGGAGCTGGCCGAGCAGGTCATGGCCCGCTGCTTCGACAAGAAGATGCTGGTCGAGACCGCCGGGCCGAGCGACGAGGTCGTCAAGTTCCTGGCGCCGCTGACCCTCACCGACGAGGAGCGCGACCGCGGTATCGAGATCTGCTACGAGGCTGTCGACCACGTCTTGTCCACGCAGTACGCCTGATCCAGCAGTGCACCTGATCGGGCGCTGCGCCGACCGCGCAGAACGCTGACCACTTAACGCTTCAGGAGGAACACATGATCGTTCGTACCACCGCCGAGATCACAGATACCGACCGCCACATCAAGGGCAACAACGGAAACTGGGAATCCAAGCGCATCGTCCTGGCCGACGACCGTGTGGGCTTCTCGTTCCACGAGACCACCATCGCCGCCGGCACCACCAATGACTTCCACTACGCCAACCACATCGAGGCCGTCTGGCTGACCCGCGGCAAGGGCACCCTGCGTGACCTGACCAACGACAAGGAGTACCCGCTCGAGGCGGGCTCGATGTACCTGCTCGACGGCAACGAGAAGCACCAGGTCATCGTGGAGGAGGAGATGCAGATGCTCTGCGTCTTCAACCCGCCGGTTGTCGGCGACGAGAACCACGACGAGAACGGCATCTACCCGCTCCTGCGCCTGCAGGATGACGGCTCGGTCGTCCGCGAGAAGTAAGCGCGCCCCGGCCGCGCCCCGCACCCGGCGCCCCGCGCGCAGCCGCACACGCTCCCCGGTCCACGATCAAATTGGTCGTTCGGGCCGGGGAGCGGTGCATTTTCGGGCAGGATCTCATGCCATGACCGAACTTGACACCCGTCCAGTAGCGATTATCGGCGCCGGCCCGTCAGGCTTGGCCGCGGCGCGCAACCTCGACCGCCAGGGGGTGCCGTGGATGGGCTTTGACCTCGCGGACGACGTCGGCGGGCTGTGGAACATCGACTCGCCTCGCAGTACCGTCTACGACTCAGCGCACCTCATCTCGTCGGCCCGCACCACGGAGTTCGCCGAGTTCCCCATGCCCGCGGACACCCCCGACTACCCGGACCACCGCCGCCTGCTCGCTTATTTCCGCGACTTCGCCGAACACTTCGGCCTCCGCGACCGTTTCCGCTTCGGCACGGAGGTGGTGCGTGCGGAACCGTTGGGCGCGGCACGCGACTCGGGGTGGCGGCTCACCGTGCGAAACGTTGGTGACGACGACAACACCGCCAGCAGTGACCAGGTGGAGGTCGGGGAGTTCTCGGCCCTGGTGATCGCCAACGGCACCCTCTCGGAGCCCAATATCCCGCGGTTCGACGGCGAGTTCAGCGGCGAGCTGATCCACACCAGCCGCTACAAGTATCCGCAGGAGCTGGCGGGGAAGCGGGTCCTCGTGGTGGGCGGCGGCAACAGTGGGTGCGATATCGCGGTGGACGCGGTGCACCACGCGGCGTCGGTCGACATCAGCGTCCGACGCGGCTACCACTTCGTGCCCAAGTACATCTTCGGCAAGCCGGCGGACACCCTCAACACGGGCACGCCGCTGCCGGCGCCGATCAAGCAGTTCATCGACTCGCGGGTGCTCAAGGCATTCACGGGCGATCCGACGCGATTCGGTTTCCCCGAGCCCGACCACAAGATCTATGAATCGCATCCGGTGGTCAACAGTCTGGTCCTGCAGCACGTGGGCCACGGCGACATCACGGTCCGCCCGGACATTGAGCGCTTCGACGGCAACACGGTCCACTTCCGGGCGGGCAGGGCAGGGCCGGGCAGGACAGGTGCTGGCGGGGCAGGGGTTGGCAGTTCCGGTGAGTACGACCTCGTCATGCTGGCCACCGGCTACGTGCTGAACTACCCGTTCATCGACCGGGAGTACCTCGACTGGTCCGAGGGGGCCGCCGCCCCGGATCTATATCTGAACATCTTCCCGTCGGCCCGCGACGATCTGGCCGTCCTGGGCATGGTGGAGGCCTCCGGGATCGGCTGGCAGGGCCGGTACGAACAGGCCGACCTGGTAGCGAGATACTTGTCGGCCCGGCGGCAGGGGACTGCGGCTGGCCGTGATGTCGTTGTCGTCGTCGACTCCTCCCGGCGGGGACCCAGGCCCGACCTGACGGGCGGCTACAAGTACCTGGGGTTGGACCGGATGGCCTACTACGTCAACAAGAGCGCGTACCGGGGCGCGGTGACGGACCTGGTCGCGCGCATGGACGCGGCGGGGCGGGGCCGGGCCCAGGGTGAGGGGCGCGGCGCATGAACGTCGACGACATCCGGATCGCGTTCGACTCCGGCTCACTGACCACGCTGAAGATCGTGCTGGGGCTGATCCTGTTCGGGATAGCGATGGACACCAAGCTCAGCGACTTCCGGCTGGCACTGCGCAAGCCCAAGGCGTTCGCGGTGGCGATCGTGGCGCAGTTCGCGCTGCTGCCGGCGCTGACGTTCCTGCTGACGCTGATCCTCGGGGTGCAGGGGTCGGTCGCGCTCGGCATGATCCTCGTGGCGTGCTGCCCGCCGGGGAACGTGTCCAACATCCTCACACACCGGGCGGGCGGCGATGTGGCGCTGTCGGTGTCCATGACGGCGGTCGGCAACGTGATCGCGATCTTCATGCTGCCCATCAACTTCTCCCTCTGGGGGCACCTGCACCCGACGGGGCGTGAGTACTTCAACGAGATCAGCGTGGCGCCGTGGGACATGCTCAGCGAGGTCGTGCTGGTGATCGCCCTCCCGTTCGCGCTCGGACTCGTGGTCTCGCACCTGCTGCCGAGGGTCGCGGCGCGCAGTCACCGCGTGGTGGGGATCCTGTCGTTCCTGGCGCTGGGCGGGATCATCCTGGTCGCGGTGGCCAACAACTGGGCCCTGTTCGTGGGCTATATAGGTGTAGTGGCGCTGGCGGTGTTCCTGCACGACGCGCTCGCGTTGGGACTCGGCTACTCGATCGCGCGGGGCTTCGCGCTCGACGTGCCCGCCCGCAAGGCGATGACCTTCGAGGTGGGCATCCGCAACGCCGGGCTGGGACTGCTGTTCGTGTTCAGCTTCTTCGACGGGCTCGGCGGTATGGCGCTCGTCGCGGCGTGGTGGGGCGTGTGGGACATCATCGCCGGGCTCGCGGTGGCGGTGGTGTGGAAGCGGCGGACCGGTGCGAGTGGTGGGCCCGGCGGGCCTGGCGGCAATGACGAGAGGGCGGTTGCGGCATGAAGGTTCTGGTCACCGGAGGCAGTGGTTTTCTCGGGCGCGGCGTGGTCGCGGGGCTCGCGGCGGCCGGGCACGAGGTCACGAGCGGGGACCTGCGGGTGCCGGAGGGTTCGGGCGCCGTCGCGGGCACGGGCTCGGTTGAGCACGTCCGCCTCGATGTCACCGACCCGGGCGCGGTCTCGGCCGCGGTGGCCGGGCACGAGGCGGTGGTGCACCTGGCCTCGGTCGTGGACCCCGACGGCATGGGACGCGATGCCGCGTACCGCGTGGACGTAGACGGCTCGCGACACGTGATCGACGCGTGCGTGGAGCACGGGGTGCGGCGGCTCGTCGTGTCCTCCTCGGGCGCGGCGTACGGCTACCACGCGGACAATCCGGTCCCGATCACCGAGGACCAGCCGGTCCGGGGCACCACCGCGTTCGCCTACAGCCACCACAAGGCGCAGGTCGAGTTCCTGCTGGCAGACGCCCGGCGCGAGCACCCCGAGCTCGAGCAGGTGGTCCTGAGGATCGGCACGATCCTCGGCGACACCGTCGACAACCAGATCACCGCCCTGTTCCACCACAAGCGGCTGCTGGCGATCCGGGGCTCCGATTCGCCGTTCGTGTTCATCTGGGATTCCGACCTCGTCGCGATCGTCGTGCGGGCGGTCGGCGGCGGGCCGGGCGGAGGCTCCCCGGCGGGCACCTCCCCGGCCGGGATCTTCAATGTCGCCGGCACCGGGACGCTGACCATCGGGGAGATCGCGGCCCGGCTCGGCAAGCGCACCCTCGCCATCCCGGAGCCCGTGCTCAAGGCCGCGCTCACGGTGGCCAAGGTGCTGAAGGCCACCCGCTACGGCCCCGAGCAGACGGGGTTCCTGCGCTACCGCCCGGTGCTCGACAACACCCGACTGCGCGAGGTCTTCGGCTACACGCCCGAGCTCACCAGCGCGGAGGCGTTCGACCGCTGGCTGGCGGGGCATCCGGACGCGCGAGGCTGAGCGCGCACGGGGGCCGACAGGGCACACTGTCTGGGTGTCGACGATCGTGTTTCTCCACGCCCACCCCGATGACGAGACGTCCCAGACCGCCGGGATGATGGCGCTGGCCGCCCGCGAGGGGCACCGGGTGGTCACCGTGTTCGCCACCAACGGCGATTACGGCGAGCGTCCCGAGCATCTGGGGGACGACGGCGACCTGGTCGAGCATCGCCGCGGCGAGGCCCGTGCGGCCGCGCGCGTCCTGGGCGTCGAGCGCGTCGACTGGCTGGAGTACCGCGACTCCGGGATGACCGGCTGGGAGCAGAACAGCGATCCGTTGAGCCTGCACCAGGCGTCGATCGACGAGGCAGGCACGGACGAGGTCGCCGGTCGGCTGGCCCGAATCCTGGACCGCGAGGACGCCGACGTGCTGGTGGGCTACGACTACCGGGGCAACTACGGGCACCCCGACCATCTCGCGGTCCACCGTGTCGCGCGCCGGGCCGTCGACCTGGCCGCCCGCCGACCGCGCCTGCTCGAGGCCGCGGGAAACCGTACCGCCCAGCTTGAGATGCTGGAGAGCCCGGAGGCCGCGCGGTTCCTCGAGGTGCTCGCCGACGGCGGGGTGGCGGTGGACCTCGACAAGGTGCGAAAAATGATCCTCACCGGCGACGACGGACTGCCCGTCGGCGTCCTCGAGGAGGAGATCGACTGGGCGATCGACCTGCCCGCCGACGTCATCGACCTCAAACGCCGCGCCATGGAATGCCACGCCAGCCAGACCAGCGACATCGGCATGATGCTGTCTCTGCCCGCAGAGATCTACCCCAAGGCCTTCGGCACGGAGTACCTCATCGAGCCCGGCCTGGACCAGCCGATACGGCACGCCTGGCCGTTCAACTGAGTCACCCGGGGCCGGTGGTAACCCCAAAGGCGACGACGACGACAACGTCCGCCCACCCCTCCAGTAACGCTCTCCCGGGTCCACGACCAGGCCTCGTTCCGGCAGGAGAGCAATCCTGCTGAGAGAGACCTTAAGTTACTTTGGTCAATATGACCGGCCCCCACGATCCGCCGCAGTCCCCCTACCCGCCGCAGTCCCCCTACACACCGTATGGCCAGCCGGGCGCTGCGGCCGGGCAGTCCCAGTCGCCGTATGGGCAGCAGCCGTACCAGGGCGCCGGTCAGTTCCAGCCCCAGCCCCAGTTTCAGCCCCAGCCCCCGGGCCCGGGCCTGCCCTACGGGACGGGGATGGGCCCGCAATCCGAACCGCCGAAGCAGCGCAACACCTTGGGGATCATCGCGCTCGTGGCGGCGATTGTCGGCACGATCCTGGCCTGCATCCCGGGCATCATGTTCCTCGGCTGGGTCGTGCTGCCTGTCAGCTTCGTCCTCGGGTTGGTCGCCCTGTTCGCGGGCAGTGGTGGCAAGGGCACGGCGATCGGCGCGCTCGTCGTGTCGGTTCTCGGGACGATCGTCGGATTCATCATGTTCTTCTTTGTGATCGCCGACGCGCTTGAGGGGATCGACTGGGACACCGCCGCGCCGAGTGCGCCCGAGGACCTGTCCGGTCTGGTGGACCCGTATCAGCCGGACAGGGAGCAGGCTCAAGCGCAGGCGAAGGCGCAGGGGCAGGGGAGTGGGCAGGGCTCGGACGCTGCGGCCGGCACCCGCGAGAACCCGTTGAGTGCCGATGAGCCGATCATCACCGGCGACTGGGAAATCGTGATCAACGAGATCAACCTCAACGGCACGGCGGAGGTGTTGGCGGAGAATCGGTACAACGAGCCGCCTTCTCCCGGCAGCCAGATCGCGCTGATCAGCGTCACCGCTACCTACCATGGACCCCAGTCGGAGCTCGCGGACTTCATCTGGGCATCGTGGGTGACCGAGGACGGTCGGGTGATCGAATCGTTCGACCACCCGTCAGTTATCCCCGATCCGCTTGAGGGCGAGCTCTATCCAGGGGCCTCGTCGACCGGAAACCTCGATGTCGTCGTGCCCGAGGGGGACAACGGGCTCCTGCGGCTCAACCTCGGCTTCGTCGACGAGGTCTTCGTCCAGCCGTAGTTGCAGCTCAGTCGAGGGCGAGCGCGCGGACCCAGTCGCCGTGGCCGTGCGCCGTGGCCAGTGGTCGACCATTAACGGCGACGACGAAGATGCCCTTGTTCCTGCGGATCGCCTCGGGAACCTGTGCTGCGACCTCGTCCAGCAAGGTCACCCCTTCGACGGAGATCCACACCGCGCCGGCGTCAGCGCAGAGCCGCGTGACGCGGCGGACGAACTCCACGCGGGCCGGCGGCTCGAGGTAGCCGAGCACCGCGGTGTGGAACACAACGGGTGTCGAGCCGGCCGGGCAGGCGGCGACGGCGGCCTCCACCTGCTCGACCAGGTCGCCGGTGATGATGTTCGGCGGATCGGCGGCCGCGATGTCGAGCGCCGCGTCGAGGCGAGGCACACGCTCGGCCTGCTG
>NZ_JAALDM010000330.1:9664-15582 GCF_014144865.1 Dietzia aerolata
GTCGGGGTGACGGAGGTGGACTCTTCGGCGGGCCGCAGTTCGCGGGTCGCACCGCCGTCGAGGGTGAATCGGTAGGAGTACCGGTCGGGGTAGAGGCACAGTCCGGCGGAGGCTCCCACCTCGACCAGGGAGAGCGGGCCGGGGATCATCGACAGAAACGGCAGCAGCACCGCGCAGCGTTTGGCCTCGTTGGTCTGAGTGGAGTGGGCGAGCACGATCTGCTCGACCTCGGCCCAGTGGGCGTGGAGGAACTCGCGGAACGCGTCGTAGTCCTCGGTCTCGGCGGCGCCGGCGTGGCGGGCGGCGGCGAACACCAGGACTGGCTGCCGCTTGATGCGCGGTAGGCGGGCGATCAACTCGCAGGTCGCGGCGTCATCGGCGATGCCGCGGGCCCAGGCCAGGTACACCGGGGTGCGGCCGCGGACCTCGAACCGCGCGAAGTCGGCGTAGCGGGCGGAGACGTCGTCGACGTGCGCGGAGTCCATGGCCCCAGCGTGGCACATGTCGTCGCTCATGGCCTGCGGCCCGGGGTGAAGAGGGGCGAGGATGCTCACACGCGACCGTGCGCTGCCCGCAACATGCATCATCGATTATGGCATCATTTGATGCAGAATCTGATGTGGAGGAACTATGCGGACCACCGTGACTCTCGATGACGACCTTGTTGCTCGGGCAGCCGAACTTACAGGCATTGCCGAGCGATCGGCGCTGCTGCGAGCTGGCCTCGAGACCTTGGTGCGGGTCGAGAGTGCCCGTCGGCTCGCAGCGCTTGGGGGCTCCGATCCGGACGCGACCCCTGCTCCGCGACGTCGCGGGCAGGGCGACGCAGCGTGATCCTGGTTGACACCTCGGTGTGGATCGATCATCTTCACCAGGTTGAGCCTCGCCTTCAGCAACTATTGGTCGACGACGACGTGGTGGTCCACGACAGTGTCCTGGGGGAACTTGCGCTCGGGTCATTGCGGCAGCGGCACGTCATACTGGAGTCGCTCGCAGCACTGCATCGCGCCACGGTAATGAGTAGCGACGAACTTCTGGGCTTTGTTGACAGTGCACGGTTGTGGGGACGCGGACTCGGCGTTATCGACGTACATCTGCTCGGCTCGGCGCTCCTTGGTCGCTCTGCGATCTGGACTCGGGACAAGCGGCTCCGGGCGGCGGCGGTTGAACTCGGTATTGACGTAGTCGCCTCGGAAGAATGATCTCGGCTGCCGGGCTAGCCTGTGGTGGCCCGGCCAGCTATAGTTGGTGACGCATCAACAATATCTGCGACCGTCCGGCCCGCACCGCCCGCGAGCCTCGCCCCCGCCGACCGTAGGAGAGCAGCCATGGCAGACAGCCCCGAGTTCACGCCCGCGAAGAACGCCGCGACCAGTGGCGAGTTCGTCCGCGACGCCACCTACATCAACGACCGGGTGGTCAAGGGGCTCGAGCCCGGCTCGGACCCGGTGGGGGACAAGATCGGCGAGATGCGCTGGCCGGTCGAGGCCGGGCGTTACCGCCTCATGGCCGCCCGCGCCTGCCCGTGGGCGAGCCGCACGATCATCGTGCGCCGCCTCATGGGGCTGGAGGACGCCATCTCGATGGGGCTGGCGGGCCCGACGCACGACGTCAACTCGTGGACCTTCGACCTCGACCCGGACGGCAAGGACCCGGTCACGGGCCTGGAGCGTCTGCAGACCGCCTACTTCAACCGGATCCCCGACTACCCACGCGGCATCACGGTGCCCGCCCTGGTGGACCTCCCCACGAAGTCCGTGGTGACCAACGCCTACCAGAAGCTCAACTTCGACCTGGTCACCGAGTGGACCGACTTCCATCGCGACGGCGCGCCGGACCTGTACCCGGAGGCCCACCGCGACGAGATCGACGAGCTCGACTCGTGGATCTACCCCACCATCAACAACGGCGTCTACCGCAGTGGTTTCGCCGCCGAGCAGGGCGCCTACGAGAAGGCCTACGACGAGTTGTGGGAGTCGATGGACCGGCTCGAGGAGCGCCTGTCGACCCGCCGCTACCTCGTCGGCGACACGATCACCGCCGCCGACATCCGCCTGTTCACCACCCTCGTGCGGTTCGACGCCGTCTACCACGGCCACTTCAAGGCAGGCCGCAACAAGATCACCGAGATGCCCGCGCTGTGGGGCTACCTGCGTGACCTGTTCCAGACCCCCGGCTTCGGCGACACCTGCGACTTCCCGCAGATCAAGGAGCATTACTACGCCGTCCACACGGACGTGAACCCCACGGGCGTCGTGCCCAAGGGCCCGAATCTGGCCGGCCTGCTCACCCCGCACCACCGCGAGGAACTGGGCGGCAGCCCGTTCGGCGACGGCACCGCCCCGGGCCCGATCGGCATCGAGTCCGAGCGCGTTCCGGCAGGCCACGGCGCGCAGTAGGCGGCCCCGGCGCCGGGGAGGGCCTAGACTGGCATGTTGTGACCCCGGCGCCCCCTGAGATCGGCCGCTACCGCCGCAGCCTGAGACAGTTCATCATGTTCGGCATCGTCGGCGGCTCCGGCATGGTCGTCAACATGATCGTCACGGTCTTGATGAACAAGGCCAACGGCGGCACCCAGAACGCGCAGGACATCCTGCTCCCGTTCCCGGGCACCGAGTTCAACTTCCGCTTCACCACCCTGGTGTGGATCGTCGCGTTCCTGGTGGCGAACTTCTACAACTTCCTGCTCAACCGCAACTGGACCTTCGGCAAGCACTCGGGCACCAAGGCCCCGTTCTGGCAGGAATTCTGGCCGTTCCTCATCGTGGGTTCGGTGGCGGCGGTCGCGGGCATCTTCATCAAGCTCGCCTTCACCAACCCCACCTCGCCGGTGTATCTGCCGGAGCCCTTCTGGCACGAGGACGCGGGGATCCATTCCCGTGAGTACTGGAGCCAGCTGCTGACGATCGTCATCACCATGCCGATTAACTTCATCGTCAACAAGCTCTGGACCTTCCGCGCGGTGCGCAACCGCCACCAGGCGCGCACCGAGAACGCCGAGCAGGCCGGACAGGCCGGACAGACCGAGCGCGCCGCGGACCCGGTGATCTAGGGGCAGGCCGTGGAGTCCTCGCCGCGTTCGTCGTGACGTTCCGCCTGGTGGCCTGGTGGAAGCAGTGGCGCGTGCCCGCCCAAATGCGCGGCTGGACCGTGCGTGACCCGGAGGTCCCGCGCCGCCGAGAGAAGTCGGTGTTCGGGCGCCCCGCCCCGGGTGGCGGCGGTGCTGCCGATCGTGACCGCCCGGGTTCGAACCGACAAGACCAAGAATTTTACGACGACGACAACGACGTCCACCCCGCCAGCGATGACCCGGACCCGGACCCCGGCTCTGATCGCGGTCCGGGCGGTCGCCGGTAGGGTGTTCCGGTGCAGTATTACCTCAGTCTGCTGGGATTCGCGGCGATCGATTCGGCCAACCTCCTGGCCTTTGCCGTCATCGCGGGGTTGTGGCTGACCGCTGCCAGTAGGCAGGAGCCCTTCGCCCGGAAGGCGGCGCAGTTCACCGGCGGTGCCTTCTGCGGGATCATCCTGCTGTCGCTCGTGTCGGTGTGGGTGATCGGCAACAACGAGGAGTTCGTCCGCAGCCTGTTCTGCAACATCTGGGCGATGGTCGTGATCGCCGTGATCGGCCTGGTCATCACGGTGTTGGGGTTGAAGAAGCCCGCCGAGAAGGCGGAAGAGAAGGTCGAGTCGCCGATCGCGCAGAACGTGCTGCAGCGGTTCGGGATCATGGCCACCGGCATCGTGCTGGGCATCATCCAGTCCGGCACGTCGGCGCCGTTCGCCGGCGGCATGGTGCTCATCTCGTTGCATCACAATCCGACGTGGGTGAAGCTCCTCCACATCGTGATGTTCGCGATCGTGGCGATCATCCCCAGCGTTGTACTCATCATCACGCTGGCGCGGGTCCCCTCGGGGCGCGTGGCCGCAGCCACCAAGCGCATCGACAGGTTCCTCTCGTTCGGCCGGGTGGCCGGCCGGATCCTCACCCTGGTGGTGGGCATCGCGCTGCTAGTGGCGGCAGCGGTGCGGATCGTGCAGCTCAGCGGGGTGCTGCAGTAGGAAAGTCCGGCACCACGCTGCTGTACGAAGCGACATTCTCAGGAGTTGAACATGGACGTGGAAGATCCGCCACCTAAGCGACTCAGCCTTGGTGACGAGCAGCGCCTGAACCCCGAGATGGTCGCTTTCGCCCGTCAGCTCCGCCGAGACTTTGAGTTCATCGGCATGCAACACGAGTTCGCGATCGAAGAAATGCTGACCAAGGTGTCGATCCTCCGCAAAGAGTTTTTGCGCTTGGAACGCTACAACCCGATCGAGCACGTCACTTCTCGCGTCAAGAGCCCGGGCAGTATCCTCCGAAAGGCAGCGCGTCTCGGCATCGCACCCACTCCCGGCGAGATCACGGCGGGCATCAAGGACATCGCCGGCGTACGGATCACCTGTAGTTTCATCTCCGATACCTACCGGGTTCTGGAAGCGTTGACCTCCCAAGATGACGTGAGAGTCGTGCAGATCAAGGACTACATCGCCGAGCCCAAGCCGAACGGCTATAAGAGTCTCCACGCGCTCGTCGAGATCCCGGTGTTCTTGAGTACCGGCCCGATTCCCGTCACGGTCGAATTGCAGGTCCGAACAATCGCGATGGATTTCTGGGCGAGCCTGGAACACAAGATCTTCTACAAGTACGAAGGTGCGGTTCCACCCGGGCTCGTTGCCAGCCTCACCGATGCCGCCAAGGTGTCCGAACTGCTGGACCAGCACATGGAGCAGCTCTACTCCGAGGTGCGCGACACCGTCCACGTTGATGCGTCCGGTGACGAGCTCGAGGTCGACGAGCGGATGCTCCTACGCCTGTGGGATGCCGCTCGTGCCGAGACTGAAACCACAGCGAAGCGACGAGAACGACGTGACGACCAGGGGGCTAAGCAGCGACCAGAGCGCTGAGTGGCGACCAGGCGGCTGAGGTCGGCGGTGGAGATGGAGGACATCGTCTCCGCGATGTCGTAGGGCATGGCTAGCGTGGCGGCCACCCGCGACCTGCGGGCCAAGCAATCCGGGAGATGACATGCAGAACGCCACCGAGACCACCGCCACGCACACCTCGACCGCCACCGCCACCGGCACCGACTCAACCTCCACTACCTCCACCTCCACGGACGCCACGTCGAGCGGCTCGCCCGCCGCCACGTCGCATGAATCTCCCGCAGTGGTCATTGGAACCGGATCCGTGCTGTGCGAGGACGGACTGCGGAGACCGCCGTGGGCGGCCAAAGACCAGCTGCTACGGGAGTATTACGACACCGAGTGGGGCATGCCCGTTCGTGATGAGGCCGGGCTGTACGAGCGCCTCGTGCTCGAGGGATTCCAGTCCGGACTGAGTTGGGCCACGATCTTGCGCAAGCGCCCGGCGTTCCGTGAGGCGTTCGCGGGATTCTCGCCTGATGCGGTGGCTCAGTTCGGCCCCGCGGACGTTGACCGGCTGATGGCCGATGAGCGGATCGTGCGCAACGGGCGCAAGATTGACGCAGCCATCGCCAACGCCCGCGCCGTGATCGAGCTCCGGTCAGACATGGGGCTGTCCGAGCTCATCTGGTCCTACCGGCCCGAGTCGACGCCCTGGCCGCGGGTCATGGAGGAGGTTCCCAGCCGGTCGGCGGAGTCGGAGGCGTTGGCCAACGAGCTCAAGCGGCGGGGATTCTCGTTCGTCGGCCCGGTGACGGTATTCGCGCTGATGGAGGCTATCGGGGTCGTGGACACTCACCTCATGGACTCGCACCGTCGAGGTACCTCCGGCGTGTGGGCGTCAGCGGGGTAGCAGTGGCAGTGGCACCGCGGGGGCCGGCGGCTGAGGGGGCACGTCGGCGCCTGCCGGGCCCGCAGGAGCAGCTGGCTCGGCGGGAGCGGCGGGGCTGGCT
>NZ_JAALDM010000037.1 GCF_014144865.1 Dietzia aerolata
ATGACGCGCTCTCAGTCGATCTCGGCAGGAATCGTTCAGCGTGCCCGGATCGTGCTGTTGGCCTCCGAGGGGCGGCGCAATGCGGAGATCGCGGAGCTGGCTGGGGCGTCGCGGCCGAAGGTGAATCTGTGGCGCGACAGGTATGAAGAGCGGGGCATCGCTGGCCTGGTTGATGAGAAGCGTTCGGGCCGGCCGCGCACGCTTGATCATGCGGCGATCGTGACCGCGACGTTGATGCCACCTCCGAAGTCTCTGGGGGTGACGCACTGGTCGTCGCGCCTGCTGGCGCAGCGGTTGAAGATCTCGCCCACCTCGGTGCTGACCGCGTGGCGGGCGTACGGGATCAAGCCGTGGCGGTCCGAGACGTTTCGCTTCTCCACCGACCCGGAGCTGGTCGGCAAAGTCACTGACATATGCGGCCTGTACTTGGCGCCACCGGAGAACGCGATCGTGTTGTGCGTGGATGAGAAGTCCCAGATCCAAGCCCTGGATCGAACGCAGCCGATCCTGCCGATGCAGCCCGGCCTGATCGAACGCCGTAGTCATGACTATGTTCGCCACGGCACTTCCACCCTGTTCGCCGCGTTGGATATCGCCACCGGCCAGGTCACCGCCGCCCTCAAGCCGCGGCATCGAAATCAGGAGTTCCTGGCGTTCCTCAAGCAGATCGAACGCGCCTACCGGCATGAGGTCGATGCGGACGGCAACCCGGTCGAGCTGCACCTGGTGATGGACAACTACGCCGCCCACAAGCACGCCAACATCAACAAGTGGCTGGCCGACAATCCTCGGTTCACGGTCCACTTCACGCCCAGTCACGCCTCGTGGATGAACTTGGTCGAAGTGTGGTTCGGCATCGTCGAGCGCCGAGCCATACGCCGCGGAGTCTTTACATCGGTCAAGGATTTGAATGCAAAGATCCGTGCCTTCATTGACGGTTGGAACAAGCGATCCCATCCGTTCGTCTGGACCAAAACCGCCGAGGAAGTCCTTGCGAAGGCCAACCGTAAGAAGACTTCAAATGCGGACCACTAG
>NZ_JAALDM010000331.1 GCF_014144865.1 Dietzia aerolata
CGGCTCCGTGCGAGCGACCCTCGACCACGCCGCCGTCCGGCTTCGCGCGGAGGCCGATGCTGCGGCCACCGCCCGCGCCGAGCGCGCCTCCGTGCTGGTGGCGGGACCGCTCGGCCTGTGCTTTCTGCCCGCCTTCGTCTGTCTGGGAGTCCTGCCCGTCGTGGTGGGGCTGGCCGACGACATGCTGCCGGGGATCGGGCTGTGACCCCGCCGCCGGCACCACGGATTCCGGGGCGGAAATCGCCGTCCCGGTCACCAATGAAGGAGAACACCGATGACCATCGACTGCACCACCACGAGCGCGGTCCGGACCGCGATCGGCACCGCCTCGCTCATCGCCGAACAGGAGGGAGAGTCGCCGGACGAGGCCGAGCAGGAAACGGGGGAGCTCGGCGAGGCCGGCGGGGAAGAAGAAGCCACGGTCGACGTCGAGCAGGAGGACGCACCACTAGTCGATGCTGAGCCGGATGACACTGAGCCGGATGACACTGAGCCGGATGACGCGGAGCCGGAGTACGCGGATATCGACGACGCGGAGTTGGTCGACATGGATTCGGACGACGAGGAGCCAATCGACGAGGAGCCTGACGATGCAGAGCCGGTCGTGACGCAGCCGACGGAAGCACGGCGGGGCGGCCCGCTCCGAATCCTGGCTCGGACGCTACTCGGACGCCGTTTATCGGCATTTGCCAGCGCAGATGCTGGCATGAGCACGGTCGAATACGCCGTGGGGACGATTGCGGCCGCGGCCTTCGGAGCAGTTCTTTACACGGTGGTCAGCGGCGACTCGATACCCGACGCGCTCGGCGGGATCATCGAGCAGGCCCTCAACACCTCCGTCTGATGACGTCGCGGCGACCTCGCGGGGCGGCGGACAGTGAGCGCGGTTCGGTGACCGTCGAGGCGGCACTGGGCATCGCGTCTCTCATCACCGTGGTGGCGATCGCCGCCGCCGGGGTCGCCGCGGCGTTGACCCAGATCCGGGTGGTGGATTCCGCGCGTGAGGCCGCGCGGGTCGCCGCGTCGTCCGGGGCTGATCAGGGGCGTTCGGCCGGACAGGAGGCTGCGCCGGGCGCGTCGGTGTCGGTGAGTACCGGCGGCGGTCAGGTCACCGCGGTGGTGGTGGCGCCGGCGCGTGGCC
>NZ_JAALDM010000332.1 GCF_014144865.1 Dietzia aerolata
GCGCGACGGCGGCGGTGACGGCGCCGATGCCCGCGCTGGCCGCCCCGACCAGCAGGATGTCGCCGGAGGTGGGCGGGAGTGCTGCGGCGCCGGCGGCGAGGCCGTGGGCGCTGATGCCGAACACGCCGCTGACGAGCGCCACGATGATCCCCACGGCGGCGGTCACCACGGGTGGGACCTCGGCTCGCAGGCGATCGACGGACATGGCCCGATTCTAATGCGACTCGGTGGTGGTGACGATTCGCGCGCGTTCCTCGGCTGAGAGTCCGGCGTCGACGCGGGCGAGCATGTGTGGGCGCATCTCAGGGAGTTCGTCGACCGGGAACCAGCGGACGTCGGTGTTCTCGCCGTCGGCCGGGTGGGGATCGCCGGAGAGATAGGTGCAGGCGAAGGTGTGGTCGATGTACTGGGCCTGGTCTCCGTTGGCGTAGGTGACCATGCGGGAGACGCCGATGGAGGCGACCCGGTCCACGCGGATGTCCACGTCTGCTTCTTCTTTGGCTTCACGCACGGCGGTGTCGGCGGGGTGTTCGCCGGGGTCGACGATCCCGGTGACGGGTGTCCACCAGCCGTTGTCGCTTCGCCGGACCAGCAGAACGTGCTCGCCGGCCCGGTCGCGGATGACGGCGGTGGCTCCGGCCAGCCAGAGCGGGGCGCTGCCCACGTGCTCGCGGAGCTCTAGGACGAAGTCGGGGGTGGCCATGACGCTCAGGTTATCGGCCGCAGAAATGCAGCGATCCCCGCCGACCATGTGGTCAGCGGGGATCGCGGGTTGAGCTATGCGTTCACTGACTGATCAGTGCGCGGATCGAGAAGCTCAGTTCTCGGGGAGGCACTCGTCCGGCTGCATGGAGCCGTTGCCCTTGAGGAAGTCGATGCCCTCCTGCGGCAGCTCACAGACGACGCCCACGTCGACGCCCGGCAGCGGCGGGAGGTTGACGCCACCGTTAGCGGCGATGCCCACGGCGATGCCGGCGGCAGCCAGCGAACCGACAGCGAGGAGCACGTCAGCGTCGAGCTCGGCGGAGTTGATGACGGTGTCACCAGTGTCTTCGCCCTCGCCCTCGCCCTCGCCCTCGCCGTTGCCTTCACCGTCTTCGTCGGTGGCGTCCTCGTCAGCCGAGCCAGAGCCGGAGCCGCCGTCGGCCGAGCCGCTGAAGAGCTCCTCGAACCACGCCGTGATCCGCTCGATGATGCTGGACTCTTCGTCCTCACCCTCGGTACCCTCGTCGCCGTCATTTGCCGAACCGGAGCCATCAGTCAGCGAGCCGAGCGAGCCAGTCGGGGCCTCGCCCTCCTCGCCCTCCTCGCCCTCCTCAACCTCGTCGCCGTCATTGGCCGAACCGGAGAAGAGATCGTCGAACACGTCAGTGATCGAGCCGAGCGAGCCGGTCGGGGTCTCGCCCTCCTCGCCCTCCTCGCCCTCCTCAACCTCGTCGCCGTTATTGGCAGAACCCGTGACGTCACCCAGCGAACCGAGCGAGCCTGTGCCCGGCTCCGGGAGCTCGGGGGCGGGGAGATCCGGATCGATCGAGCCGAGGGCTGCGCCCAGGTCCACTCCGAGGTCGGCGGAACCGAGGTTCACGGCGACCTCGAGGCCGAGATCGAGGCTGCCCGAGGTGCCCTGTGCATTAGCAACACCCGGCATCGAGCCGAGCGCTAGTCCGGAGGCCGCGATGACCGCGATCATCCGCTTCTGGTTCTTCATAGGAATTGCCTTCCTTGTGTGCGTGTGACGACCCGGCGCCGGATACCCCCCGCCGCCCGGTCCGGTCCGTGGCTGCGCCACGACCCGTCGGATCGTTTCGCAACACTATCGGGCGAAATTGCCGCGCTGTTACATCCAGATTGGAAATTGATCAGGAAACTCCCAGCCACAACCATCACGATGCCGTAGCAGCTTAGGGTACAAAACAGCCGGTGACGTCGGCCTTGAGCGCGCTACCTCGACCTATGCAAACGCTGAGACATGAACGGTCGTTTAGCGGACTTCGTCAACACTCCACGGATGAGACCCCGGTCACATGGGACAATTTTCCCTGAGAGTCGCCGTGGGAACCCCACACGCAACGCCAACATGGGCAAACTTGAGGAATACCTCGTATATCCCGACCTTCAGGAGACCCATGTCCACGAGCGCGACCGGCGTCCAGTTCCCCCTCGACCCCTCAGGCAGCCGCTCTACCGGCCGCCTGGCCAAGGACGTGGTGGCCGACGCACTCGCTACCGCGGACCCGTCAGCCGCCGAACGCGTCCACCGCATCAAAGACTGGCGCAAGGGATACATCAGGCCGTTCACCGAGCTCGTCTCCGTGGGCGTCCACGACGCCGGCAACTGGGACGGAGTGGCCCGGGCCGCCCTCGACTCACTGCAGTCCCGCATGGTCGGCGCCCATCACGTCGACGGGGAGACCGTCGAGACACCGATGAAGGACTACCTCGCCGTCGTCGCCCCCACCTCCACCCCGGGCACCGAGACCATCACCGGCACGGCCGCGCCCGAACAGACCCTCTCGATCCCCTACCGCGGCGAGAACCTGTCCGGCGCCGCGCTGCGCGACCTGTTGGACCGGTGGGTGCGCGACGGCGTGGTGGAACCCAGCTGCGCCGACGCCCTGCGCCTGGTTCAGGACAACCCCCAGTGGCTTTCTCTTCCCGGCCGCGCGATGCTCGTGCTCGGCCTGGGCTCCGAGATGGGCCCCGCCCGCCAACTCCTGCGCTGGGGCGCCGACGTGATGGGCGTCGACCTGCCCTCCAGCCCCGCCTGGGACCGCTTCCGCGGCGAGGCCGACCAGTTCGCCGGACGCCTGCACATCCCCACCGACGCCGACGGCCGCGCCGGGATCAACCTGCTCACCGAGCTGCCCGAACTCGCCGCCTGGGCCCGCGCCGCCGCCCCCGCGCCGCTGACGGTCGGCAGTTACTTCTACGCGGACGGCGGGACCCACGTGCAACTGTCCTCGGCGGCCGACGCACTCGTCGTGGACCTGTTGTCCGACTCGACCGCCACCGCACTGGCCTACCTGGCCACCCCGATGGACACGTTCGTCGTCCCCGCCGACGTCCGCGAGGCCTCCGACGCCGCCCTCGCCGCCCGCAAGGCCACCGACATCAAGAAGATCGTCGGCACCCTCACCGGCGGACGCGTGTTCCACCGCAACTACGAGCCGGGCAACGGCCCCGCCGTCCACGACGCGCTCGTCCCCCAGCAGGGCCCCAACTACACGCTCGCCAAGCGCATCCAACGCTGGCGTGCCACCACCGCGTTCGCCGACGGCCACACAGTCTCGGTCAACGTGGCCCCCGCCACCGACACCTACTCGGTGACCAAGAACAAGATCCTCGCCAGCACCTACAAGGGCGCGGGCGCGTTCGGCATCGAGATTTTCGACCCGGCCACCTCGTCGGCGATGCTCGCGGCGCTGCTCGTCCACGACCTCAACGTGGGCCGGCCGGAGGTGGACGTGCAATGGCAGCACGAGTCGTCCGGCGCTGCCTCCGGCGGACTGTGGCGTCAGCCGTACCTGCCGCGGACCGCCCTGCCGGTCGCGGCGCTGCTCGGTACCGTGAAGAGGTAGCGCCCGACACCCGCCGCGCGGCGCTCGCCACTTGTCGACAGTTAGGACGCCGCCATGCCGAATCCGTTCTCCAAGGGCTGGAACTACCTCAAGGCCTCGCTGGACAAGACGGTCGACGACAACGCCGATCCCAAGGTTCTCGTGCACCAGGCGATGCAGGGCGCCCGGGACCAGCACAAGGCCGTCGCCGACCAGGCGGCCGCGGTAATCGGTAACGCCAAGCAGCTCGAGATCTCGATGGGCAAGAAGGCCCGGGAGCTCGATGAGGTGCAGGCGCAGATCCGGCAGATGCTGCAGCTGGCGGACACGGCGCGCGCCGAAGGCGACCAGGACAAGGCCGCCCGGCTCGACATGCAGGCCGAGCAGATGGCCGGGCGGCTCGTGACCGTCGAGTCCGACCTCGAACACACCCGGCAGCTCCACAGCCAAGCCGTTCAGGCGGCCGAGCAGGCGAAGCAGGCGGTCGGCGAGTCCGAGCGTCGCCTCAAGGAGACCCTCGCCCAGGAGGACCAGCTGCTCCTGCAGGCCACCCAGGCCGAGATGCAGCACCGGACCACCGAATCGCTGACCTCCATGGAGGGCGTCGGCGGCGGTAATTCACCGACGTTCGACGAGATCCGCGCCAAGATCGAGGGCCGTTACACCACCGCCCTGGGCAAGCAGGAGCTCGCCGAGGCCACCGGAGCCACGTCGTCCGCGCAGCTCGACGCCGCCGCGCTCACCCGCGAATCCGAGGGTCGGTCCAAGCTGGAGCAGATCCGCGCGTCGATGGGGCTCGAGGCTGGTTCGAGCGCGAATTCAGGTGCCGATCGGCAGCTGACCGAGGGCGGCGCAGACGCTGGGGCCGGTGCGGGTGGCCCGGGTACGTCGGCTGGCGCGACTGAGTCGGCTGGCGCGGGCAGTTCCGGCGCCGAGGGTGAGACAGGTGCAGCCGAGGCCGACGGCGGCTCCGGCCCCACACTGCCCCGCGATACCCGGCAGTAAATCCGCGCCGCACGCGGAGGCATTCGCGCAGTTCAACCGCCGTGCTCAGGTGTCTGCATGGCGAATGCTCAGCTGGCTCTGATACCAGTGTGGGCTTCTTCTTGGTTTATTATCAGGCCTGCGGCCTCCGCGGACGCAGTACCACCGCGTTAACAGGGGGCCGGAAACCTTTCCGGCACAACCAAGGTGACCCTGTGAACTTGAAATCTTTCCCGCCTTCCGCGACGCGCAAGGCCCTCGTGCCCGTGGTCGCAATGACCCTGGTCTGCGGGACCGCGGCTCCCGCCATGGCGCAGTCCGACCCCGGATCGCTGGACCCGACCTCGATCGGCAACATCGGGTCGATCACCAAGATGGGCGGCAGTGTCGACCCGTCGAGTGCCGCCGCCGGTTCGGCGACGGTCGGCTCCACCGGCTCTACCGGTACGCACTCGCTCGAGGGACTGGGCACCCTGCCTCCGATCGGTACCGGCTCCCAGAACACCTCGGCCACCCCGCCGATCGGAATGGAGGCGGAGCCGATCGAGACCACGAAGGTCCGCAACATCGAGATCGGCGACCCGATGGTCGCTGGCGGTGACCCCCGCTTCGAGCGCTGGTGGATCGAGTCCAAGTCCATGAACCGGATCCTCCCGGTCGAGATCTGGCGCGCCTCTTCGGATGCTCCGGCACCGATGCTGTATCTCCTCGATGGCGTGGACTCCCCGTCGCCGAGCGGATGGCTACTGCCGGGCCACATCCAAGATGTCTTTGCCGACGAGCACGTCACCCTGGTCATGCCCACGCGCGCAGACGGTTCGCTGCACGCCGACTGGCAGCACGACGACCCGGTCCTGAGTCGCAACAAGTGGCAGACGTTCCTCACCCAGGAATTGCCGCCCCTGCTCGAGTCCGGCGAGCACGCCATCCCGTTCAACGGAAAGCGCGGAATGGCCGGCCTGTCGATGGGTGCGGCGAGCGCCGTCACCACCGCAGAGCGTGCCCCGTCCGGCATGTACCAGGCCGTGGGCGCGATTGCCGGCTGCTACACCGCCCGCGATGACCTCGGCTTCCTACTCGCCAAGATTGTTGCCGAGACCCGCGGCGGCAACATCGCCAATATGTGGGGACAGCGCAACAGCCCCGCGTACGCCGAGAACGATGGTCTCCTCCATGCCGAGAAGCTGCGCGGCAAGGCCCTCTACTTCGCCACCGCGACCGGCATGCCCGATGCCAACGAATGGCAGCGCAACGACAACGACCTGCTGAAGTTCAGTCAGGGTGCCGGTCTGGAGATCGCCACTCATGCCTGCACGGTGGACATGGACCATCGCTTGAAGGAGCTCAATATCCCGGCCCGCGTCGACTACCTTCCGACCGGCATGCACAACTGGGATAACTTCAGCCGCTTCCTGGCCCCCATGCGTGACAACGTGATGCCCGCGCTGCGCTAGCCCGGAGCATTCACCAGCTCACCGAAGCTGACACGACGTTGCCCGCCCCGCATCTCGCGGGGCGGGCAACGTCGTATCCGGGGCCATATCGCGGAAGGGCGAATGGAAAGGGTCGACGGCGGGCTAATCCGGTAGCGGTCCGGCTCAGCGTTGCTTGAGTAAGACCGCGCGGATCCCCTCGTGGAAGCCGTCACGCAGATGGACGCGCTGATGCTCCGTCAACGTGAATTCGTTGAGCATCTGGCAGGCGAACTGCAGCAGCGGCCGGTCAATCGCCGGCGGCAGGGTGCCACCCGAGAGGAGATGAGCCTCGTCGCGCTGCTGCTCGTCCGCCGCCTGCTCGTACCACCACATGGCGTATTGCTGGCCCACATCGAAAGGGGTCTGCTCCCCCGACGACGTCCACACCTCGTCCGGAAGGGGCACGAACTTGGACCGAAGGGGACGGCGATGCGGGGCCATCATCGACGGATTCGGCCGACCCGAGCCGTTGGCCGACGACTCGTCCGAACGCGAAGCGCCCGGTGCACCCGGAGCGCCAGGGGCATCGTTCGGCGTCGGGCCAGGCGTGTGGCCAGCGGCAGAACCCGGCGTGGGGCCAGGTGTGGGGGCGGAGCTAGGGGCCGACGCCGAACCGGAGTTGGGGCCCGGCACGGGGCCGGGCGTGGGGGCCGATGTTGGGCCGGGCGTGGC
This sequence comes from Dietzia aerolata, assembly GCF_014144865.1. GTDB lineage: Bacteria > Actinomycetota > Actinomycetes > Mycobacteriales > Mycobacteriaceae > Dietzia > Dietzia aerolata. Next base: position 6,689 of record NZ_JAALDM010000332.1, read on the forward strand.
ACTCTTCGGCGCTGCCTGGGCCTCGTTGTGCGAGGCCTCAACGCGTGACGACTCAGCGTGTGCCTGCGCCGGAGAGTCGGCCTGCGGAGATCGCGGTCCAGGGCCGGGCTTGGGAGCGGCAGGCGCAGCAGATCCCGCAGCAGGCGCGGTGTCGGCAGAAGCGCCCGCCCCCGCGAGGGAGGCCGGAGACGGTGGGCCAGCGGGCGCACTCGACGGGTCGATCGGGGTGCCGGTGGTGTTGTCGTCGTGACCATGGGGTTGACCGTGAGCACCGCCCTCGAGATTGGCACCGTCGGGGCGGTGAGCACCATCCTCGCGGAAGGCCGTCTCGGTGATGGTCGCGCACTCCTGCTCATCGGCGGCGAGCTCCTCGGCGTCGGCGGCCAGTTCCTCATCCGCCACGGTTTGGCGCGCCTCATCGGCGACGGTGGTAGCCGCCGCGCGGTCCGAGCGCAGCTGCACGTCGACCATGCCGACGGTCTCCTCCACCTCGGGATCATGGTCCTCCTCACCCGGGTGGGCCGGACTCGACGGAGTGGTACGAACCTTCGGCGGGATCGGCCCCTCGAGGACCCGGATCTGCATGGAGTCGTGGAAATCGGTGCGGGGATCGAGCACCGTCGTGGTGTCACAGGCGTGGCGCAGCGCCGAGGAGATGGAATCCCAACCGAAACCGACCAGGTGAACACGCACGCCCTGATCGACCGCGACCTTCACCCCCGGAATCATGTCCGCGTCCCCGGACACCAGGACCATGTCCGAACAGTGACCCTTGAACGCTGCCTTGATCATGTCCGCGACCAGCAGAGTGTCGACGGCCTTCTGCGTGCGGCGATCCCCCCACTCGATCAGCTGACCGGCCCGGAGCTGCACTCCCTCGATAACCCGCAACGTCCGCTGGTAGCGGTGCGGACCCGAATCCGGGATGCCGTCATACCAGTTCTGACGCTGGACCGGCTGATCAACCAGACCATGGGAAACCTGATCTAAGCGGTGCACGACCGTGGCCAACGAGATCTCGAGTTGACCGCGCGCCCCCTCCTCCCAGGAATTGTAAAAACTAGCCAATAGATAAGAGGTATCGACGAGGACAAGTGTCCGTTGAAGCATGATGATCACGACCTGTTCTGTTTGTCATTCGTAGACTTCCAGCATGCCGCAGGGCGCTGAGACCCGCAGGGGTCGGCGTCGATCAACCTCAGGAGAGAAGTACATGCCCCACCCCGCCATCACCCCACCCGACCTGACCGGAAGGGTCGTGCTGGTCACGGGCGCAGCCCGAGGTCAGGGCCGGGAACACTGCGAGGCGTTCGCCGCCGCCGGGTGCGACGTGATCGCGCTCGACCTGTGTCGGGACATCGAGACCGTGCCCTACCCGATGGCCGACCCAGCGGATCTCAACGCCACCGCCGAGGCCGTCCGCGCACTGGGGCGACGCTGCGTGACCGGCCAGGTCGACGTCCGGGACATGCCCGGGATGCGGGAACTGGTGGACGCCGGGGTCGCCGAGCTGGGCGGACTGGACTTCGTGATCGCCAACGCCGGCGTCTCACCCCAGCCCACCACCTCGTGGGAGCGGAGCGAAGAGGAGTGGGACACCACCATCGACATCAACCTCAAGGGCACCTGGGTGACCACCACCGTGGCGATCCCCCACATCCTCGCCACCGGCCGCGGCGGCGCGCTGGTCCTCATCAGCTCCATGGTCGCCCTCCGCGGCGGCTCCTTCACCTCCAGCTACGCCACCTCCAAGTGGGGCGTTCGCGGGCTCGCCAAGGCGCTGGCCGGCGAGCTCGGCTTCTCCAACGTGCGGTGCAACTCGATCCACCCCGGCAACGTGCGAACCCCGATGATCGAGAACCCCTCGATGATCTCCATGATGAGCGGCGGCCAGGGCACCACGCTCGAGGACACGGCAAAGACGTTCGCCGGCATGAACCAGATGCCGCAGCCGTGGATCGAGCCCGAGGCGATCGCCTCCATGGCCCTCTACCTGTGCAGTGACGCCGGCGCCGGAATCACCGGCGCGTCGATCCCGGTCGACCTCGGTGGAAGCGAGAAGTTCGGGACCTAACCCGCCACACACCCCACCCCCCACAAAAACAGCGGCCCGCCTCCCTCGGTATCGAGGGGGCGGGCCGCTTACGCGTGCGGGGCTTATCAGGCCCGGTGCGTGTGGGGCCTATCAGGCCTGCGGGCTCACCGGCCGCGGGACGCTGATGGTCGAGCCGGTGGCCGTCCACACCATGGTCCAGAAGATGTCGACCACGGGCTGGATTGCCTGCAGGAAGATGTCGTTGGCGTTGCTCATGTAGGTCCCCTCGTCAGTGTCACTTCCCGGCTGCATGCGACCGAGTACGTCCGTATGTCGTGACGAACCAGCACGACGTTACACAACCGTGACATGTGTGGCGACTCCCACACCGTTCGCCGCAGGCCACAGGGCCTGTCGCCGACCTCCGGGACGCCCAGTGCCGCAGCCCAAGTGGTCGCCGACATGCCGCTGACCACCGGATCCGGAACGAATCCGCACCGTATCCACACCGGCCCCAGCCGCCCCACGAGGCCAAAAAATCTGTGACCCACGCAACTGGGCCTACCTACGCGACCGTAAGTTACGCTACCGTAGGTTCATGGCAATCACTGACGTTGAAGAGTTCGCCCACCTCACCAACGAGGACATCGAGGCACTCGGCGCCGAGCTGGAGCAGATCCGGCAGGACATCATCGGGTCACTCGGTGAGCGAGATGCCGCCTACATCCACAACACCATCCGCTTCCAGCGCGGCCTCGAGGTCGGCGCGCGGATCCTGCTGACCGTGGGCTCACGCAACAAGACGGCGTGGGCCATCGGCGCAGGCACCCTCGGCGTGGCCAAGATCATCGAGAACATGGAGATCGGCCACAACGTGATGCACGGCCAGTGGGATTGGATGAACGATCCCGAGATCCACTCCACCAACTGGGAGTGGGACAACGTGGGCACTTCCGAGCACTGGAAGCAGACCCACAACTACATGCACCACAAGTACACGAACATCCTGGGCATGGATGACGACGTGGGGTACGGCCTCCTCCGCGTGACGCGCGACCAGCGCTGGCACCCCTTCTACTACGGCAACCTGGCGTACAACACGCTGCTGGCACTGCTGTTCCAGTGGGGCGTGGGCATCCAGTACCTGGAGCTGGGCAAGGTCGTCAAGGGCCGCGATGACCGCGAGCACACCAAGCGCAACGTGTCCCTGTTCCTACGCAAGGCCGGTAAGCAGCTCGCGAAGGACTACGTCTTCTACCCGGCCCTGTCGGGCAAGGGCTGGAAGTCCACCCTCACCGCCAACCTGGTGGCCAACGGCATCCGCAACGTGTGGACCAACGCGGTGATCTTCTGCGGCCACTTCCCCGACGGCGCGGAGAAGTTCACCAAGAAGGACCTGGCGGAGGAGACGCAGGCCGAGTGGTACCTGCGCCAGATGCTCGGCTCCGCGAACCTCACCGGCGGCCCGGTCATCGACTTCATGTCCGGCAACCTGTCGTACCAGATCGAGCACCACCTCTACCCGGACATGTCGTCCAACCGCCTGGCCGAGGCGGCCGTGCGGGTGCGCGCGCTGTGCGAGGAATACGACCTGCCGTACGTGGCCGGCCCGCTGCCGGTCCAGTACTTCAAGGCGTGGCGCACGATCGCCAAGATGTCGCTGCCCAACCACATGCTCCGCGACACCGCCGACGACGCGCCCGAGACGCACTCGGAGCGGATGTTCGACGGCCTGCCCGCGCCCGAGCCCGCCGGCAACGGCAAGCGCGCCGGCCTCAAGACGGCGATGCGCCAGGCACGGGACCGTCGCCGCGGCAAGAAGTACGTCCCGGCGGCCTGACCCCGAGCGCTCCC
>NZ_JAALDM010000333.1 GCF_014144865.1 Dietzia aerolata
ACGCCCTGATCGGCGAAGCGCGCGGCGAGCCGGGCGGCCTCGCGCGCATGGTCCGGCCCGGCGCCGCGGTCGATACTCACGATCGCCCCGTTCCACACCCCGTGCCGGCGCCCGGCGTCGGCGGCGGTGGGCAGGATAAACTCGAGCGCCTCTACAGCCGTATCGAAGGCCGCAGACTTCTCGGGGATCGACGCGTACTCGAGCGCCACGACCCCCTGCGCGGCGGCGTCGGCCATCACCTCGTCGAGCAGCCGGGCCACGCGCTCCGGGGTGTGGAGCAGGCCGATGAGCAGGCCGTAGGCGTCGAGGAACTGCGTGAAATCGGGGTAGTGGACGAGCGGCGGCACGGCGATGCCGTCCTCGGCGCACCACTGCCGCAGCGTGTCCTCGCGCATCGCGGCCTCGAGGTGCAGGTGCAGGTGGGCCTTGGGGAGCGCCGCGTAGCGGGCGCGCGCCGTCACTGGTCGCCCTTTGCCTCGCCCTTCCAGTCGCCCTGCGCATCGCCAGTGAGGTTCCGCGCTTCGTCGGCCACAGCCTGGTGCGTCAGCGGATCGGAGCCGTCCCAGCAGGCGATGTTCTTGGCCTGGGGCAGGTCGTCTCGGTGAAAGACCGGATTGTGGCCGGCGGCCTTCTGCTTGAGGTAGTGGTGCAGCAGCGCCACCGCGAGACTGCCGAGCGGGATGATCGCGATGAGGTTGATGGTGGCCATGAAGCCCATGAACAGGTCCGCCAGGCCCCACACCAGGTCCACGGAGCCGAGCGCGCCGCCGAGAACCGCGAGCAGCACCAGGCCGCGGAAGATGTTGATCGCTAGCGGGCTGTCGCGCAGGAAGTTGATGTTTGCCTCGCCGTAGTACGAGTTGCCGAGGATCGAGGAAAAGGCGAGGAAGAAGATCACGATGGTGATGAACGGGATCCCCCAGTCGCCGACCTGCGAGGCCAGGGCGTTCTGGGTCAGGGAGATGCCCTCGCGGTCGCCGCCGAAGGTGGGATCGGACAGCAGGATGATGAACGCCGTCGCCGAGCACACGACGAGGGTGTCGAAGTAGACGCCGAGCGACTGGACGAGGCCCTGCTTGGCCGGGTGGGAGACCGATGCGGTGGCCGCGGCGTTGGGCACGGAGCCCATGCCGGCCTCGTTGGAGAACAGGCCTCGGCGCATGCCCTGCATGATCGCCGCGCCGATGGTCGCCCCGGCGACCTCCTTGAAGCCCAGGGCCTGACCGACGATGAGGGTGACCATCTCCGGTACTTCGGTGATATTTATGGCGACGACGACGAGCGCCACCACGATGTACGCGGACGCCATGACGGGGACCAGTACCTCGGTGACCGAGGACAGCCGGCGGACCCCACCGAAGATGACGAGTCCGGTGATGGCGGCCAGCACGATGCCGATGATCAGGCCCGATCCCAGACCGGTGAGGTCGAACTGGTTGCGGACCGACTCGGAGATGGAGTTGGCCTGGACGGCGTTGAACACGAATCCGTAGGTGACCGTGATGATCACCGCGAATGCTACGGCGACCGGCTTCCAGCCCAGCCCGTCACGGATGTAGTAGGCGGGGCCGCCAACGTAGGAGTCCTTGCCGCGGACCTTGTACAGCTGACCGAGGGTGGATTCGATGAACGCGGTGGCACCGCCGATGATCGCGATGAGCCACATCCAGAACACCGCGCCCGGGCCGCCCACGGTGATGGCGATCGCCACGCCGGCCACGTTGCCGGTGCCGACGCGGGAGGCCGCCGAGATAGTGAACGCCCGGAACGCCGAGATGCCCTTCTTGCCGGTCTCGATCTCCGACGGTTTCTCGGTGATCGTCCGCAGCATCTCCGGGAACATCCGGATCTGCACCACCAGCGTGGTGACGGAGAAATACAGGCCCGCGAACACCAGTAGAGCGATCACGCCGTACCAGTAGATGTCGTTTACGGATCCCACGAGGTCAGTGATATAGGTCACGGCCAGACATTATCTGATAGCGGCGGGAGATTCCGAGTGACCGACGGTGACTGGGCGGAATTTCATCGGGGGCTGTGCTCATCTTCAACTGCATCGTGAGCAGGGGGCGGCGCCTGCGCGTCCGCGAACGGGGGAGGCTGCTCCGGCTGCGCCACGTAATCTGGTCGGGTGACTGATTCTGGGCCCGATTCCGATCCTGGGGCGAGTGACGCCGACGGTGCCAGCTCCGGCGACGCCTCCCGCGGCGAGGGCATGCTGGCGCCCACGGCTCCGGATGTGGCACTGCTCTTCGAGGGCGGCGGCATGCGCGCGGTGCACACCGCAGGCGTGGTGGAGACGCTCATCGAGTCCAACATCCACGCCGGGCTGGTGGCCGGCATCTCGGCCGGTTCGTCGCATCTGGCCAACTACCTGTCCCGGGACGCGTACCGGGCGCGCCGCAGTTTCGTGGAGATGGCCGCGGATCCCAATTTCGGCGACTGGCGCAGCTTCGCCCGCGGCAAGGGCCTGTTCAACGCCGAGTACATCTACGAGCAGGCGGGCCTTCCGGATCAGGCCCTACCGTTCGATTTCGAGACGTTCTCCTCCAGCGGTGCCGCCGCACGGATCGGTACGTTCCGGTGCTCGACCGGCGAGACGGTGTTCTGGACCGAAGAGGACACGGCGACCATGTCCGGTCTGATGCGGATGGTGCGGTCGTCGTCGACCATGCCGGTGTGGATGCCGCCCGTGCTGATCGACGGCGAGTACTACGTCGACGGTGCCCTCGGCCACGACGGCGGCGTTCCGCTGTCGGCCGCGCGGGATGCCGGCTTCGAGAAGTTCCTCATCGTGCTCACCCAGCCGAAGGGCTACCGCAAGATCCCGCCACGTCGTCTCACGCCGTTCTACCGGTCGTACTTCCGTCGCTTCCCGGCGGTCGGCGACGCGCTCCTGCATCGGTGGGCTCTGTATAACGAGACCCTCGACGAGATCGATGAGCTCGAGGCATCCGGCGAGGCCGTGGTCTTCCGCCCGGACAAGGTGATGATCCGCAGCTACGAGCGCAGAGTCGACCGCCTTTCCGAGGCCTATGACCTCGGCCGCGAGCAGGCTCTCGGCGAGGTCGGCCTGTGGCGCGAGTTCTGCGGTCTCGACGGCGCTCCGGTGCAATAGGCGCAGCCCTGAGCCGTGAGCCCTGAGCCCTGAGTGCAGCGCCCGGCGCCAGATCGTTGTGGTGCTCCTATGAGCCGAAGAGTGCCGCTCCACCGCCGATGGTGCCGAGGATGTACGCGGGTAGGTAGACGAATCCGTCGATCGCGTCGGACCCGACCGGACCCGGTGCGATGTCAGCGGACGCCGACGCGAGGTTGTGCCAGAACGTGGAGAACATGACTGCCTTCCCTGGTGCGCCCACCTGGTGTGGGCCTCGTCACTCACCTTTCCCCCGTTCCGTCCAAGAGTTCACCGGTCGCCTGGTCGCTTAGGTTCGCCTCAATAGACAGACTGGTCTGTTCTCGGTACTGTCGCGGGCATGACCGACACCGCAGCTCCTTCTCGCCCCGCTCGTCCCGCGCGCGCTCCCAAGCCGAAGGGACAGTGGAAAATCGATGGGAAGCTTCTCCTGAACCACAACGAGGAGTTCAAATCCGAGGATGATGCGCTCAACGTCAAGCAGCGCATCCTCGATGTGTATTCCAAGGAGGGCTTCGACTCGATCCCGTCGGACGACCTGTCCGGCCGGTTCCGTTGGATGGGCCTGTACACGCAGCGTAAGCAGGGCATCTCGGGCGCACGGACGTCCAAGCTCGAGGCCGATGAGCTGCAGGACAAATACTTCATGATGCGCGTGCGCATCGACGGCGGAGCCGTCACCACCGAGCAGCTGCGCGTCATCGCCGGCGTCTCGACCGAGTTCGCCCGCAACACCGCGGACATCTCGGACCGCCAAAACGTCCAGTACCACTGGATCCGCATCGAGGACATCCCCGAGATCTGGCGGCGCTTCGACGAGGTCGGCCTGACCACCATGGAGGCATGCGGCGATTGCCCGCGCGTCGTGCTCGGCAGCCCGGTCGCCGGCATCGCGGCCGACGAGATCATCGACCCGACCCCGGCGATCGAGGAGATCAAGAGCCGCTACATCGGCAGCCCCGAGTTCTCCAACCTGCCGCGCAAGTACAAGTCGGCGTTCACGGGTCACCCGAGCCTGGACGTGGTCCACGAGATCAACGACATCGCGTTCGTCGGCGTGGTCCACCCCGAGCTCGGCGCCGGCTACGACCTGTGGGTCGGCGGCGGACTGTCCACCAACCCGCAGCTCGCGCAGCGCCTGGGTACCTTCGTCCGGCCCGAGGAGGCCGTCGAGGTGTGGCACGGCGTCACCAGCGTGTTCCGTGACTACGGCTACCGCGCCCAGCGCACCCGGAACCGACTGAAGTTCCTCGTCAAGGACTGGGGCGTCGAGAAGTTCCGCCAGGTCTTGGAGGACGAGTACCTCGGCCGCGCGCTCGCCGACGGACCGGCGCCGGCCAAGGCCACGGCCCCCGGCGACCACATCGGCGTGTTCAAGCAGAAGGACGGCCGCTTCTTCGTGGGTGCCACCACGACCGTCGGCCGCGCCGGCGGCGACGTGCTCACCAAGGTCGCCGACCTCGCGGAGGCCGCGGGTTCCACTCGCGTCCGCTTCACCCCGCACCAGGGTGTCATCGTGCTGGACGTCGACGAGGACCAGGTCGAGCCCCTCATCGAGGGCCTGGCCGCGGTGAACCTGCACGCCCGGCCCAGCTCGTTCCGCCGCTGGACCATGGCCTGCACCGGCATCGAGTACTGCAAGCTGGCGTTCGTCGACACCAAGGACTCGGCCACCGAGCTGGTCGCCGAGCTGGAGAAGCGCTTCGCCGGTGACGCGCCGCTGGAGACGCCGCTGTCGATCCACCTCAACGGCTGCCCCAACAGCTGCGCCCGTATCCAGACCGCCGACATCGGACTCAAGGGCCAGCTGCTCGACGGCGACACCCCCGGTTTCCAGGTCCACCTCGGTGGCGGACTGGCGGCGAGCCACCGTGACGAGGGCGGCCTCGGCCGCACCGTGCGCGGCCTGCGCGTGAAGACCTCGGACCTCGCCGACTACGTCGAGCGCGTGATCCGCAAGTACGTCGACGACCGCGACGCCGGCGAGACCTTCGCCGAGTGGGCGCACCGAGTGGATGAAGAGGTGCTCGTGTGACACCGGTATCCCTGGAACTGCTGCCCCGAAGCACGGTGCTGACCCCCGGCCCCGGCCGCAAGCGCAGTGCCGAGGAGCTCAAGGCGATCGCCGAGGAGGCCGCGCGCCGCTTCGACGACCGCGGGCTCTACGGCAACCACGACGAGATCGACCCGAACGAGGTCCTGGCCTGGGCCGGCGAGACCTTCGGCGACGCCCTGGCCGTGGCCTGCTCGATGGCCAACACGGTCGTGCCCGAGATGACCGCACCCCACGCCCCCGGTGTGGACGTGCTGTTCCTCGACACCGGCTACCACTTCTCGGAGACGGTCGGGGTCCGCGACGCGCTCGCGGCCACGCCCGGCCTCAACGTGGTGGACGTCCGCAGCCCCGCGACCCGTGAGGAGCACGAGGCGGTCCTCGGCGCCAAGCCCTACGAGACGGACCCCGAGCTGTGCTGCCGCCTGCGCAAGGTCGAGCCGCTGGACGCCGCCCTGTCCGGTTACGAGGCCTGGATCACCGGCCTGCGCCGCGTCGACACCGACCACCGGGCCGGTGCGGGCATCGTCGAGTGGGACGCCAAGCACGGGATGATCAAGATCAACCCGCTGGTCGCGTGGACGCTCGAGCGGGTCCACAAGTACGCGGAGGAGCACGGCTGCCTGCTCAACCCGCTGCTCGACGACGGCTACCCGTCGATCGGCTGCGAACCGTGCACCCACCGCGTCGAGGCGGGCGCCGATCCGCGCTCGGGTCGCTGGGCCGGCTCGTCCAAGACTGAGTGCGGCATCCACCTGTGACCTCCGCCCTCGCCGGTCTGGCACGCACCCCGGCGCCCGCCCCCGCGCTCGACGGCCTCCCGCTCACCGTGGGGCTGCTCGGCCGCGAGGTGCTGGTCGTCGGCGCC
>NZ_JAALDM010000334.1:0-100 GCF_014144865.1 Dietzia aerolata
AACGAGGTCTCCGCCTGCATGCCGGCGGCGACGAGCAGTCCGCCGATGACCGGGCCGAGGATGCCGCCGAGGCGGCCGAAGCCGGCACACCAGGCGACTC
>NZ_JAALDM010000334.1:411-1603 GCF_014144865.1 Dietzia aerolata
CCACGTGTTGAGCCCGTAGGTCAGCAGCAGACCGGAGAAACTCATGAACCCCAGCAGAAGGGTTCCGAACCGGTAGTCCGGGGAGAGCAGGGCGGCGAAGCCGGTCCGTGACCGGGCCGGGGTGGTTGCGGTGTCGTCGTCGTCCCCGGAGGCGACCGGTGCTGCGGTGACGGGCCCGGCCGGGGCGCCCATCTCGCTCGGTAGGCCATAGGCGTCGCAGACCTTGCGGGCGCGCTCGACCCGGCCCCGCGAGGCCAGCCAGCGCGGCGACTCCGGCAGTGCGAACCACGCGTACGGCAGCACCAGCACCAGCGGAAGCGCGCCGATGAGGAACAGTCCGCGCCAGCCGATGTGGTCGCGCAGGATCATCGCGAGCGCGGAGGCGAGCACACCGCCGGCGGGGATGCCGCTGTAGACCACGGCGTTGAAGAGGTTGCGACGTCCGGCGGGCGCGAATTCCGCGATCACCGCGCCGGCGGTCGCCACGATCGCGCCGATCCCGATGCCCGTGAGCAGACGAAGGATGCCGAACGTGGTGATGTCACGGGCCAGCGCGGTCAAGGCCATCCCGATCGAGAACCAGGCGATCGCGCCGAGCATGATCCGGCGCCGGCCGATCCGGTCACCGATCGCGCCGGCGCTCAGGGCGCCGATCATCACGCCGACCAGGGCGTAGGAGCCGAGCGCGCCGGCCTGGGCCGCGCCGAGGGCACCGATCTGGGACGGATCGTTCATGAGGGTCGGCAGGACGGCGCCGTAGACGACGAGGTCGTAGCCGTCGAACAAGATGGACAGGGCCACCACGGCGAGGACGCCGTACACGGTGCGCCGATGTGCGGGGGATTCCCACACATTCTGGGCAGGGGTGATGGACACGGATGACTCCGTTCGGTGGGTTACGGGGCCGGCCGGGCGAGTGCCCGGCCGGTGGCGGAGCGTCAGCCCTGGTCGCCGCCGGCGACGGGCAGGACCGAGCCCGTGATGTAGGAGGCCTCGTCCGAGGCGAGGAAACAGATGGGTGCGGCCTGTTCGTGGAGGGTGCCGTAGCGGCCCATCACGGTCGAATCGATGGTCTGGTCGACGATCTGCGAGTACCAGGCCTGTTCCTGATCGGTGGAGGCGTCGCCGCCGCGGGAGATGCGACGCTCGGGGGCGAGGGTGCCGCCGGGGGCGGTGGCCACCACGCGCACGC
>NZ_JAALDM010000335.1 GCF_014144865.1 Dietzia aerolata
GGGAATGTTGACGACGACGAGGCCGCCGCCGGTCCGGTCGTGACCGGATCCCTGCGTTCACGGATCCTGGTCGATCCCGGGGCGGTAGACGGTGGGGCCGACCTGGTCGAATTCCACGGACGCTGGGTTGTCCGGGGCGGATACGTGGCCTCGTCGATCGTGCTCCGGCCGGCCGGTCTGGATACCGTGGACCCGTGAGCCCCCGCCGACCCGACACCCGCCCCGCGCCCGAGCCCGGCCTCGTGGTGGTCGACAAGCCCTCCGGGATGAGCAGTCACGACGTCGTGGCCCGGCTGCGCCGATTCTTCGGCACCCGCAAGGTCGGCCACGCCGGCACCCTCGACCCCATGGCCACCGGCGTCCTGGTAGTGGGAATCGAGCGGGCCACCAAAATGCTCGGGCAACTCGCCCTCGAGACCAAGTCGTACGAGGCGACGATCCGCCTCGGGCAGACCACCACCACCGACGACGCCGAGGGCGAGACCACCGGCACCACCGACGCCTCCGGGATCACCGACGCTGCCATCGACTCGGGTGTCGCCGCGCTCACCGGGGAGATCGATCAGGTGCCCTCGGCCGTCAGCGCGATCAAGGTCGGCGGTCGGAGGGCCTACGACATCGTCCGGTCCGGCGAGGAGGTCGAACTCAAGGCCCGACACGTGACCGTGTCCCGATTCGATGTGCTCGAACGTTCCCGAACCGGTGAGACGGTCGACCTCGTCGTCGTCGTCGATTGTTCCACCGGAACCTACATCCGGGCACTCGCCCGGGACCTCGGTGAGGCGCTCGGCGTGGGGGGACATCTCACCGCACTACGGCGAACCCGCGTGGGGCCGTTCGGACTCGACGTGGCCCGCACCCTCGACCAACTCGAGGCCGCCCCCGAACTCTCACTCGACCTCGACGCGGCGGCGTTGGCAGCCTTCCCGCGGCGCGACATCGACGCCGAGCAGGCGGAGGGCCTCCGCCACGGCCGGTGGCTCGAGGCGCGCGGCGACACCGGCGTCGTCGCGGCGGTCGGGCCGGACGGGCGTGTCGCGGCGCTGGTGTCCGAATCGGGACGGCGGGCCTCGCCCGTGGTGGTCATGCGACCGGCCGGACTGTGAGGAGCGGGCGTAAGGTGGTCGCCGTGCATTTGTGGCGGACGTTCGACGAGATCGTGATCCCCGACGGCGGTACCTCGATCGCCCTCGGGGTGTTCGACGGACTCCACCGGGGGCATCGTGTCCTGGTGGACCGTGCCGTCGAGCTCGGGCGCGAGCTCGGTGCCGCCCCCGTGCTCGTGACCTTCGATCCGCACCCGGTCGAGGTCGTCCGGCCCGGATCCCACCCGATGGTCCTCACGCCGCTCGAGCGGCGCGCCGAACTCGCCGGCGAGGCGGGCGTCGACGCGGTGTTCGCGCTGCCGTTCGACAAGGAGATGGCGTCCTGGGAGCCCGCCGCGTTCGTTGACAACGTACTGGTCGACGGACTCGACTGCCGAGCCGTTGTGGTGGGGCGCAACTTCACCTTCGGCCGCCGCGCCTCGGGGACGCCGGAGACCATGCGCAGACTCTGCGAGGAGCGGGGGATCGCCTGCGAGGTGGAGGACCTCCTCGAGATGGGCAGCGAACGCGTCTCCTCGTCCCGGGTCCGCGGGCTCCTGGCCGGATCCGACGTCGCGGCCGCCGCCGAACTCCTCGGGCGCCCGCACCGCGTCGCCGGCCCCGTCGTGCACGGCGCCGGACGCGGGGGACGCGACCTGGGGTACCCCACCGCCAACCTCGACCTGCCCGAGTACACCGCCGTGCCCGTGGACGGCGTGTACGCCGGATGGTTCACAGTCACCGACGACGGGCCGGTCGACGGGACGATCGTCCCCGGACGTCGGTACCCGGCCGCCATCTCGGTCGGCACCAACCCCACCTTCGGGGACACCGCCCG
>NZ_JAALDM010000038.1 GCF_014144865.1 Dietzia aerolata
CGACACCCTGACCCGCATGGCCGTCTCCGGGCTCGCAGATGTGTGCGGCTCGGACCCGATCGTGATGCACTCGCGGGTTCGGCGATGGCAGAACTCCCTCGCGGAGATCGGACCCGGACACGATGCGCTCATCGCGGAGATGCGGGCGGGCCTGGCGGAGGGGCTGCCCGGCGTCGAGGTGATCGGCGGCGCCACCGAAGGCGTCGGCGTCCCGGCCTGCATCGGTTCGGCGCGGGCCGCGGCCCGCCGGTTGGCCGCGAAGTGGCAGGATTGAGCCATGGCACGCCTTGACTACAAGAAGCTCAACTCGACCCTGCGGTACCTCATGTTCTCGGTCTTCACCGTGACCCCGGGCCAGCTGGGGGACGACCGGGCGGCGGTGGCCGCGGACCTGGAGGCCTTCCTCGCGAAGTATGAGGACACCGACGTGGTGGTGCGTGGGATCTACGACGTCTCGGGGCTGCGCGCCGAGGCCGACTTCATGATCTGGACCCACGCCGAGCACATCGAGGACCTCCAGGGGTTCTACAACGAGTTCCGTCGCACCACGCTGCTCGGGAAGGCCAGCACCACGTTCTGGTCAAACACGGCGCTTCACCGTCCCGCCGAGTTCAACAAGAGCCACATCCCGGCGTTCCTCGCCGAGGAGGAGCCCGGCGCGTACATCTCCGTGTACCCGTTCGTCCGGTCCTACGAGTGGTACCTGCTGCCCGACGAGGAGCGGCGCCAGATCCTTGCCGCCCACGGCCGGGCCGCGCGCGAGTACCCGGACGTGCGCGCCAACACGGTGCCCGCGTTCACCCTCGGTGACTACGAATGGCTGCTCGCCTTCGAGGCGCCCGCGCTCGACCGGATCGTGGACCTCATGCGCGACATGCGGGCCACCGAGGCGCGGCGCCACGTCCGCGAGGAGATCCCATTCTTCACCGGGCCGCGCGTGACGCCGGACAAGCTCGCGGCCACGATGCCCTGACAAAACCAGACACGCACTGACCTGCTCAGTCGATGCGTGGTGAAAGCCCGCCGGGGAAGATTCCCGGCGGGCTTTCGTCGTATTCGGTGTGCCCGGTGGGCGTGGCGGGGTCAGTCCTGCGTGGGCTCCAGCGTCAGGCTCAGCGAGTTGATGCAGTAGCGCAGGTCGGTGGGGGTGGGGTAGCCCTCGCCCTCGAAGACGTGACCGAGGTGACCGTGGCAGTTCGCGCACAGGACCTCCACGCGGCGCATCCCGAGGGAGGTGTCCTCCCTCTCGATGATCGCGTCACCGGCCAGCGGCGTGAAGAAGGACGGCCAGCCACAGTTGGACTCGAACTTACCCTCGCTGCGGAAGAGCTCGGCACCGCAGCCGCGGCAACGGTAGACGCCCTCGGTCTTCGTGTCGTTGTACTCGCCCGTGAACGGTCGCTCGGTACCTGCCTGCCGCAGCACCTGGTACTCGTCCGGCGTGAGTCGACGTCGCCACTCCGCGTCGTCGAGGGTGAAGTCAGGCTGAGGGGTGTTGGTGGTCTCGCTCATGCCCGCAGGCTACGCCGCCGCGGCGCTCGGTGCGATCCGCTCGTGCCGGTCCGGCGATGCACGACGCCACAGCAACACGACCAGGACCGTGACGAGCAGCAGCAACCAGCCCAACGTGGGGTGGGCGAACTCGAGGACACGGCCGTAGTACGGCCAGCGGACGGACTCCCAGACGTCGGGGAAGAAGAACGCGTACGCCGCCAGCCAGGCCGGCCACGTTCGGACCAGGGAGTCCTTCAGAACGACCGTCAGCATGATCGGGATGAGCATCATGGAGTAGTACATCTGCCCGAGCGTGGAGACGAGGAACACACCGGCCAGGACCACTCCGGAGGTGGTGGCCAGCCACAGCACCTCGTTGTTGTGGCGGTAGTCCAGCAGCAGCCACACCGCGAGCAGGGTCGCTGCGACCACCAGGATCCGGGCCACCAGGATCAACGGTTCGGGGATGCCGTAGTAGACCCCGAGTCCCGACAGTGAACTGTTGTAGTAGTCCCTCACCTCGCCCATGTACGGCATCGTGGTGTCGAGGTAGCTCGCCGCGTCCACCGTCATCGCCCAGCCGGCGGCCATCGCCGCTGCCGGGATCGCCAGCGCACCGACGAACGGCTGCCACTGCTTGCGGATCAGCGGGAGGACGAGCAGCGGGGCCAGCATCGGTTTGATGGCCAGGGACAGGCCCATCGCAACGCCTGCCCACCAGAGCCGGCGAGTGTGGAGCAGGTATAGGAAGGCCACCTGACACAGGAAGATGACGCCGTTGATGTTGGTGAACACCAGGGTGTTGGTGACCGCTTCCGTACTGAACGCCGCGAGGAGGATCGCCGGAGCTGCGAAGGTCTTGACGTCCAGGTTGAACAGCCGCATGAGCAGCCACAACGCGAGGATGATCGCGGCGGTGTTGACCAGGATGAACAGCCATCTCGCGATCGTGTAATTGTCGAAGATCCCGAACGGCGACAGCATCAGGGTTCCGCTCGGCGCGTACAGGTAGTGCGGCTGAACCGTCAGCAGGTTCTCCGAGTAGACGGGCTCGCCGGCCAGGAAGCGCCGCGTCGCGGCGTAGACCGTTCCGAAGTCGTTGGTGATCGATCCGTTGATCGCCCTGATGAGGACGCGGTGGATCACCGTCATGATCGCCAACGGCCACAGGACGTTGGAGAGGATGCGTGGCACGGTCATCGTGCTTCGGGTGGGCAGCGGCACGGTGAGCAGGCTACCTTTCGCGTCGTCGCCCCCGGGTGAGGCACTCCGGTCCGTCAGGACGGACAGGCGGTGGATTCATCGGCATCGGTGGGGGCGTCGAGGAAGGCGATCAGCGATTCCCGAGCACAACTCGAATGTCCGAGGATGTCGGATCCCGGAGCGCCCCAGGTGACTGTGCGGACGTCGGTGGCGCCGGCGGCGGTGAGCCGGCCGGCGGTCGGCTCGAGATAGGCCGCACCCGCTACGGGATCTGCGATGCCCGCGATCAGCAGGACCGGGATCGCCGGTGAGATCTCCAGCGGTGTGGCGTCGGGGACGGGCCAGGTGGAGCAGGCTGACAGCTGAGCCGCCAGAATCGTTCCGAACGGCGGTGTCTCCGACCATTCGGATTCGAGCTCCTCCACCCGATTGACCGGAACCCGTCGGGACAGGTCGGAGCAGCCTGCGACGTAGGGCAACGAGGATGCCGTGAGCGCCTGCGCCAGATCGCGGGCGCTGTCCGGGATCTCGCCCGGTGCCGATTCGATCAGGTCCCCGAGGATGATGTCGCCCTGGGAGGGTGCTGACGCCGAAGCGCCAGCGAGATCACCGAGGGCCGACCGAACCACGTCCGAGAGCAACGCTGCCGGTACGTCTGCATCAGGTTCTCTCGCGCGCTCAAGTGCCCGCGTGATCGCTTCCACCTTCTGGTCGGCCTCGCCGGGACCGCATTCTGGCCGTGTGCAGGACGAGGCCCACAGCCTCAGAGCGGCGTCAGAACCCGCCAGTGCCGTGCGGGCGGTGGACTCCTGGTCGCCGTCGTCCGGCGCGGGGGAGTCGAGGGCGAGAAGCGACACTCGGTCCGGGTGTGTCGTGGAGTAGGCCAGAGCGGTCCGCGCTCCGGTACCTATGCCCAGTAGTGCAAGCCCGGGCACGTCCCACTGTTCACGCAGCCTCTCGAGGTCTTGCGCCGCACCGGTAGCGCCATAGTCGAGCTCATGACCCATTAGTTGATCAGTGCAGGACTGGGATGTGTCGGCCAGGTCCGCGCGCAACTCGGGCGATCCCGGATCGACGCCGTTGTCGGCAAGGCCGTCCAGCGTCCGACGTGCCTGGAATGACAGGCACGACCCCGCAGCATCGGTGCGTCCCCGATGATCGACCACGACTAGCGGCCGGGTGTCCATGAGGTCACGACCCGTCCGGATGAGCCTCCCGGCCAGGGCTGACGCGGGTGTTTCCGGTCCGGCGACCACGACGAGCGGCGCCGCATCCTCCGGCGTCGTCGACGCCGAGAGCCGGATCGCGGGCGACTCTCCGGCCAGACCACATCCCACGGACACCTCATCAGGGACTCCGTCGATCGGGCGGTCTCCACACGGTGACCAGTCGAGGTCGCGCGGGGGAACCAACCATTCGGGTCGCTCGGCAGGTCCGTCACCCTCGGACACTGAACTCCCGGTGCCCCGGGGGCCGTTGTCGGTGGCCAGCTGCGGTCCCGTGGCCGGCAGTGGTGCGCACGCGGTCACCGTCATGGCGATAGCGGACAGGCTGGCTGCCGCCATTCGAGCAACGCCCGACATCCTCATTCGTCAGCCCCGTCCACCCCGTCGGTCCCGTACGTTCTGTCTGACACGGTGCCACCGGCCGGCTCGTTGCGGCCACCGTGGTCGACGACCCACCGAGTGTAGAGGCCGCCCCGCGGGCACGAGAACGCCGCCGCCACCCGCATCGGGACGCGGTGCAGGGTGTGCGACGGAACCAAACCCGGGGACCTGCCGCCGACGATGATCTCGGGCGAGACAGTCAGTACCAGTTCGTCGACGAGACCCTGAGTTACGAAGTCCGCCAACAGGCGCGGGCCGCCTTCGAAGGTCACCTCACCGGCGCCGAGCTCTGCCAACAAGTCTCGAAGTGACTGCGCGAAGGGGCCTTTTCCCATCACGTGAACGCATACCCCCGCAGACCGTGCGGCTGCTATCCGGGCCGGTGGAGTCTCCGCCGCAGCAGCGATCTGCATGCCGGAACCTATCTTGGCGCAGTGGTCGAGAAGGGCATCGTCGAGATTGCGAGTGAGGACGATGACGGGCGGTGGTTCAGCTCGATCACGGCGGTCGGTCCACACGGGCGCGACGGTCGCCGGACCGTAACCCTCGTCGAGTGCGGTACCCGAGCCGACCAGAACGACGTCGGCGCGGGCCCGCATCGCGTCGTAGACTAGCCGGTCCGTGGGGGTCCCAAGAGGACCACTGAGTCCGTCGACGGCGGTTGTGCCGTCGACGGAGGAGATCATCACCGCCCTGATCCGGACAGCCGGCCCGAACGGCTCTGGTTCGAGAGCGCGCCACAGGACATCCAGCGCCGCCGGGTTGTCATCCACCACCTCGGGTCGGCAACTGTGCACGTCGGATGTCCTCCCTTTCTGGCGTGGGCTCATCCCACGATAAGCTTCGCCCATGGTCTCTCGCCTCGCTGACGTCACCCCGGTGATCCCTGCCGACCAACTCGTGGCCCAGATGGTGCCGCCCTCGATGTTCGACGACGTGAGCTTCGACTCCTATATTCCGGATCCCGCACAGCCTTCGCAGGCGGCGGCGGTCAAGACGTGTCGTGAGTTCGCGGAGACGGTCAGCGCACGACGTGCACCGAAGAAGGGCCTGTTCGGTCGACGACCCAAGGTAGTGCAGGGCACAGGGGTGTACCTGGACGGTGGCTTCGGCGTGGGCAAGACCCACCTGCTGACCTCGATCTATCACAACTGCCCCGAGCCCAAGGCTTTCGGCACATTCGTTGAGTTGACCCACGTCGTGGGCGCGTTGGGCTTCAACCGGGCGGTGGAGGAGTTGTCCGGGCATTCGGTGCTGTGCATCGATGAGTTCGAGTTGGATGATCCCGGTGACACGATGCTTGTTTCACGGTTGCTCGCCGAGCTCACCACTGCCGGGGTGAGTGTCGCGGCCACGTCCAACACCCTTCCCGAGCAGTTGGGTGAGGGGCGGTTCGCGGCCAAGGACTTCATGCGTGAGATCCGAAAGATGTCGGGGATCTTCGATTCGATCCGTGTGGACGGCCCTGACTACCGTCACCGCAATTTGCCGCCCGCCCCGGACCCGATGACCGATGAGGAATTGGCCGCCGACGCGGCGGCGGTACCGGGTGCGACCCTGGACGATTTCGACGAGCTGTGCCAGCACCTGTCCACACTGCATCCGTCCAAGTACAACCGCCTCGTCGACGGTGTCACGCGGGTATGCCTCAGCGGCGTCAAGCCACTACCGGACCAGTCGATCGCGCTCCGGCTGGTCGTTCTGGCCGACCGACTGTATGACGCCGGCATTCCCGTGCGGAATTCCGGTGACAAGTTGGACGCCATCTTCACCGAGGAGATGGTCGCGGGTGGTTACCGGAAGAAGTACCTGCGGGCGACGTCTCGTCTGCTCGCGCTGTCCCGGTTCGACAAGGTCGGCGGCTGACCCTGCCCCGTGAGAGCAGCAGTATTGAGGCTTACAGCGGCAGCTCTAGCACCACGTCCTGGTTGTCTAGGCCGCCGACGGTGAAGATGCGGGTGCCCCGTTCGACGAATCCGCTCCGGGTGTAGAAGGCGCGAGCCCTGGCATTACCGACGTTGGTCGCCAGCCACAGGCTCCTCGCGTCTGCCAGCCGGCCATGGTCGATCACGGCATCGAGCAGAATGCGTGCGGCTCCACTGCCGTGTAGTGACTGATCGACATAGAACTTGCTGATGCCGATGGTGGGATCACCTGCCAGCAGGTGCGCACATGCGGGATCCATGGCGGCACCATCGACGAGTAAGGCATACGCGCAGACCTCACCGTCGGCGCGCACAGAGGCCAGGACGGTGTATCCGTCCGTGTTGAGATAGCCGCGGAAGGCGTCCACATCGAGATGCTCGGTGATGAACTCCTCGATCGCTTCGCGAGGGAGCTCGGGTGGGCATGCGAGGGGAAATGTCCGGGCTGCGAGGTCCGCGAGCGTCGCTGCTTCGTCGGGGAGGGCGGGCCGAACAACCATCGTCACGACCCGAAGTCTAGTGGTCCGCATTTGAAGTCTTCTTACGGT
>NZ_JAALDM010000039.1 GCF_014144865.1 Dietzia aerolata
GCGTTCATGCGCCAGACTCTCATTCCCGTGCCCGGTACCGGTGGTCTGCAGGTGACCATGCATCACGCTGATGATCCGCGGGCGGTGCTCGTGCTCTGTCACGGGTTCGGTGAGCATTCGGGCCGGTACGCGAGGATGGTGGACTTCCTTCTCGCGCGGGGGATCAGCGTGGCGAATTACGACCTGCGCGGTCATGGTTCGGCGCCGGGCCCGCGCTACCGGGTCGCGGTGGAGGAGCACATCGAGGACAACCTGGCGGTGCGTGACGCGGTCGCCGAGTGGAGCCGATCGGCCGAGGGCAACGGCGCGGATAAGCTGCCGCGACTTCTCATGGGGCATTCGATGGGCGGCCTGGTGGCCGGGGAGTCGGCGCTGCGCAGGCCGTGGGATCTCAAGGGGCTCGTCCTGTCCTCGCCCGGCTTGATCGTGGGGGAGGACAGTCCGGCGGCGTTGAAGGCGGTGGCTCCGGTCGTCGCGCGGCTCTTGCCGTTCCTGCCGGTGGAGAAGCTCGACGCAAACGACATCTCGCGGGTGCCGGAGTACGTCGACGACTACAACTCGGATCCCCTCGTACTACACGGCGGGGTACCGGCGCTGTCCGCGGGAACGTTGCTGGCCGGTGGGGCCAAGCTGATCGAGCGGTCGCGGGGACTGCGGGTGCCCACGCTCGTCGTCAACGGCTCGGGCGACACCATCACCTCGCCGAAGGGCGCGCGCCGTTTCGCCGTGCTGGCGGGCTCGGATCACGATCCGCGGCCGGAGGTCATCTACCGGGAGTTCGAGGGCGGCAGGCACGAGCTCTTCAACGACCTGTGTGCCGACGAGGCGTACGAGGTGCTGGGCGACTGGCTCGACACTCGTCTGGGCTGACGATTCGCGATCGACGACCGCGCCTCGGCGCGTGCGGCCGTGTCCGGCGCGGCGGCTACGCTGGCCTCCATGCGACCTGATCTCTCCTCCTATCGCCATCTCGCTGCCGGCAAGGTCCGCGAGCTCTATGAGATCGACGCGGACACTCTGCTCATGGTGGCCACCGACCGGATCTCGGCGTACGACCATGTGCTGGAGACGCCGATCCCGGACAAGGGCCGTGTGCTTACGGCGATGAGTGCGTATTTCTTCGACGCGCTCGACGTGCCCAATCATCTGGCCGGGCCGATGGATGACGAGCGGATCCCCGCCGAGGTCCTCGGCAAGGCGATGGTCGTGCGCCGGCTCGACATGGTCCAGGCCGAGTGCGTGGCCCGCGGGTATCTGACCGGCTCCGGCATGGTCGAGTACCGCGAGTCGGGCACGGTGTGTGGCATCGAGTTGCCGGCGGGGCTGGTCGAGGCCAGCAAGCTGCCCGAGCCGATCTTCACCCCCGCCACCAAGGCGGCGGTGGGCGACCATGACGAGAATATCTCGTTCGACCAGCTCACCGGCATCGTCGGCGACGAGCTTGCCGAGCGCCTGCGCACCGCGACGCTAGATGTCTACTCGCGGGCCGCGGAAATGGCCGCCGAGCGCGGCGTGCTGCTCGCGGACACCAAGTTCGAGTTCGGGCTCTCCGGCGGCGAACTGATCCTGGCCGACGAGGTTCTCACGCCGGATTCCTCGCGCTACTGGCCGGCCGATTCGTACGAGGCCGGTCGCGTCCAGCCGAGTTTCGACAAGCAGTACGTGCGCAATTGGCTCACCGGCCCCGATTCGGGCTGGGACAAGGCCTCGGACACGCCCCCGCCGCCGCTGCCCGCGGAGGTGGTCGAGGCGACCCGCGCCCGCTACATCGAGGCCTACGAGCGCATCTCGGGCCTGTCCTTTGCCGACTGGATCGGAGGCGACAACGCATGACCACCCCTGACGCCAGCACCACCAACTCCAGCACCACCACCGCCAGCCCCACCCCACCGGTCGCCGAGCGCCGTCCCCACTCGCGCGAGCACCACGGCCGCGTCTTCGTCGACAACTACGAGTGGATGCGCGACAAGGACGCCCCGGACACGCGCGCCTACCTCGAGGCGGAGAACGCGTACACCGACGCCATGACGGCGGACCTCAAGCCGCTCGAGGACGCGATCTACGACGAGATCAAGTCCCGCGTCAAGGAGACCGACATGTCGGTGCCGGTGCGCGCCGGCAGCTGGTGGTACTTCTCGCGCACCATCGAGGGCAAGTCGTACGCGCAGCACTGCCGCGTTCCGGTGGCGCCCGAGCACGCCGCCGACATGTCCGACCCCGCGGGCTGGGTGCCGCCGGAGGTCTCGCCAGGTGTAGAGCTGCCGGGCGAGCAGTTACTCATGGACGGCAACGTCGAGGCCGAGGGGCACGAGTACTTCGCGCTCGGTGCCTTCTCCGTCAGCCACGACGGCCGCATGCTGGCCTGGTCCACGGACACCGAGGGCGACGAGCGCTACACGTTGCGCTTCCGGTCGCTGGACCCGGAGGTCACCGCGCCGACCGAGGAGATCTCCGGTATCGCCGCGGGTGTGACCTGGTCGCTGGACGGGGAATATGTCTTTTACGTGACCGTAGATGATGCCTGGCGTCCCGATACGGTGTGGCGTCACCGCCTGGGAACCCCCGGGGACGACGACGACACGGTGTTCCACGAGCCCGACGAGTCCTATTGGATCGGTGTGGGCGAGACCCGCAGCGAGAAGTACCTGCAGATAGCGGTGGGTTCCAAGATCACCACCGAGGTGTGGTGCCTGGACTCGAGCGATCCCGCTGGAGAGTTCTGGTGTGTGCGGCCGCGCGAGGAGGGCGTGGAGTACGACATCGAGCACGCGGTGATCGGTGGGCAGGACCGCTTCCTGATCACGCACAACGCGGGAGCGCCCAACTCGACGATCGTGGAGGCGCCGGCCGGACCGGTCGAGGGCGATTTCGGTGAGTTGCGCACGCTGGTGCCGCACCGGGACGATGTCCGGGTCGAGGGCGTGGACGCGTTCGAGCAGTTCCTGGTGTTGGTCTACCGTGAGGCGGCGTTGCCGAGGTTCTCGCTGATGCTGCTCGATTCGACGTCGACCGCCGGTACGCAGGAGTACGGGCAGTTCGAGCCGGTGGAGTTCGAGGAGGAGCTGTTCACCTCCGGGCCGGGCGCGAACGCCGAGTGGCGGACCCCGGTGCTGCGGTTCGGCTACGGCTCGTTCATCACGCCGAGCAGGGTCTACTCGCTCGATCCGGTGACCGGCGAGCGGACGTTGCTGCGCGAGCAGGAGGTGCTGGGCGGCTACGACCCGGCGCGCTTCCTGCAGCGTCGCGACTGGGCCACCGCCGACGATGGCACCCGGGTGCCGATCTCGCTGTCGATGTCGCGGGAGACCGCGGCCCGCATCGATGCGGGGGAGCAGGTGCCGACGCTGTTGTACGGGTACGGCTCGTACGAGTCGAGCATGGATCCCTCCTTTTCGGTCGCGCGGTTGTCGTTGCTGGAGCGGGGGATGGTCTACGCGGTGGCACACGTGCGGGGCGGCGGCGAGATGGGCCGGCTCTGGTACGAGAACGGCAAGACGCTGACCAAGCGCAACACCTTCACCGACTTCGTGGCGTGCGCCCGGCACCTGATCGACTCGGGCCTGACCGCGACGGACCGTCTCGTCGCCGAGGGCGGCAGCGCGGGCGGCCTGCTCATGGGCGCGGTGGCCAATCTCGCGCCTGAGCTGTTCGCCGGGATCCAGGCGGTGGTGCCGTTCGTGGATCCGCTCACCTCGATCCTCATGCCGGAGCTGCCGCTCACGGTGATCGAGTGGGACGAGTGGGGCGACCCGCTGCACGATGCCGAGGTGTACGACTACATGGCGACCTACGCGCCGTACGAGAACATCGAGGCCAAGGACTACCCGGCCATCCTCGCGGTGACCTCGCTCAACGACACCCGCGTGCTCTACGTGGAGCCCGCCAAGTGGGTGGCCAAACTGCGCGAGATCTCGACGTCGGCCAACTCGACCGACCGGCCCGTGCTGCTGCGCTGCGAGATGAGCGCCGGGCACGGCGGCGTCTCCGGCCGCTACGAGCGCTGGCGCCAGATCGCGTTCGAGTACGCCTGGACGGTCCGCACCGCCACCGCCGGCTGACCCTCGCCCCGCCCGCCCCGCGCCTCCGCGCCGCCGAGCGTCGGCCGGAGCTGGGGCCGGGAACGGCTGAGCCCGGATGGTCGTCATCAGTGCGGCGATGGTCGTACTCACCGCGGCGACACGCGGCTTTCGCCGCAGCCATGGCGACCATCTCCGCAGCCATGACGACCAACGCGTTCACCTGCGGCTTCGCTGGCGGCTTTCGCCTCGATGTGGGGGCGCGGGCAGGTCGGGGCGCGGTGGCTCAGACCTCGTCGTCCATGGTCTTGACCATCGCGGACGCGGGGATCACCCCGGCCACGAACACGGACAGAACTGCGAGGCCGCCCATGGCGTAGGCGAGTCGGTGACCGTCGCCGAGCTGCAGGCTCGAGCCCGTGATGAGGACGATCGCGATCAGGAAGAGGATGCCGGTGGTCACCGAGAGCGCGCGGGATCGGGCGGCGAGCAGCGTGCTCAGTTCGAACTCGTCCAGGTAGCCGGCGGGTGCGCCGTCCTTGCTGTCGATGGTCACCCGCAGCATCGTCCAAACAGTGCAGATCACGACGGTCATCGGCAGCCAGGCGATCACGATCGGGAACCAGAAGTATCCGGCCACCGCGATTGCGGCCATGACCCCGATCGAGGCCCAGTTCAACTGCACGAGCAGGCGTCGGCGGGCCGGCGTGCGCCAGGAGCGCAGCGACTCGGACGTGGCGACCTGCTGACGCTCGAAGCGCCGCTCGGCCCGCGTTCGGGGGTCGGCGGTGGCGCCCGGGGCGGTGCGGGCGTCGGAGTTGGCGTCGGTCATGGCGTGGTGCTGGGTGTTCATCACGATTGCCCTTCGCTGGTGACGTGGCTGGCGGTGCTGGCGGAACTTGCGGTGTTGGCGGAATTAGCGGTGGTGCGGCGGTACATCTCCGCGGACATGGGGCGGAACTCAGTGCGGGAGAACACGGCCTCGACGGGGAGGTCGAAGACCGCGCAGATGCGGAAGGCCAGGTCGAGGCTGGGGTAGTGGTCGCCCCGCTCGAGGGCCCCCACGGTCTGCGGATTGACCTCGATCCGCTCGGCCAGTGCGGCCCGGCTGAGCCGATGCTCGGCCCGCAGGACGGCGATCCGGTTGAAGATCGGGAGTTTTTCTCCCCTTCTGACTGGGCTCATGCATCTAAGTGTTGGGAAAACCCAACGATTCGTCAAGGAAATGTGTGCTTATGTTCGCCCTCGCTCGCGGCGGTGCGGGTGTTTGGCGGTAGCGGCGGTGCGGGTGATTGGCGGCCGTGCTGGGGTTGCGTCGGGGGCGTGCCGAGGTCGTGCCGGGGGCGTACCAGGGGCGCGCCGGGGAGTGCGGCGGGCACGTAGTCTGGGTCACATGAGCAACGTCAACGTCAAGGGCATCGAGTTCACCACCATCGACGGCGAGAAGGCGTCGATGGACGATTACGCGGGGCATGCTGTCCTTGTGGTCAACGTGGCCAGCGAGTGCGGACTGACCCCGCAGTACGAGGGTCTGCAGGAGCTCGCCGACGACTACCGGGACCGCGGCTTCTTCGTGCTCGGCTTCCCGTGCAACCAGTTCATGGGGCAGGAGCCCGGCGACGAGTCGGCTATCAAGGACTTCACCTCCGGCAAGTACGGGATCACCTTCCCGCTCTCGTCGAAGGTCGACGTCAACGGCGAGGGGCAGCACCCGCTGTACGCCGAGCTGACCAAGACCGCCGACGCGGACGGCGAAGCCGGCGACGTGCAGTGGAACTTCGAGAAGTTCCTGATCTCGCCGCAGGGTGAGGTCGTGGGGCGCTTCCGGCCCAAGGTCGAGCCGGGTGCCGACGAGCTGATCGACGCGATCGAGGAGCAGCTCCCGGTCTGACGCGAAATGATGGCCGACTGGGGTGCTGCGCACAGATGATGGGGGTGCGGGCACCTGGGTGAGGGTGAGTCGGGGTGCATGTAGGTGGTCCGGACACGTGGAGTACACCTCGTCGTCGTCGTCCGGTAATCCCCGGCTGTCACGATGCGGCCATGACATCGCGCCTCGTCGTCTCACTCTCCGGCCTCCGCGACTCCACGCTCGACGGCGCCATCGACCTGGTGGGGGAGCTCGAGCGACGGTCGGTGCCGGTATCGCTCCTCGTCGCGCCGCGGCGAGGCCACGAGTACGAGCTCGCCAAGGACCGCGGTACCCAGGACTGGCTGCGGCACCGCCGGGACCAGGGCGATGCGATCGTGCTCGGCGGCTACGACGATGCGGCGACCAAGATCCGGCGCCCCGAGTTCGCCTCCATCGGACCCGCCGAGGCCACCGTGCGACTCACCGCCGCCGACCGACTCATGGCCGACATGGGCCTGCGGACCCGCATCTTCGCGCCGCCGCGCTGGAACGCCTCCCCGGGCTGCCTCAAGGCGCTG
>NZ_JAALDM010000040.1 GCF_014144865.1 Dietzia aerolata
GCTGCCGTCGGCGGCGACCTGCCCGGTGCACAACACGTCGGTGCCAGTGCGGAACTGGACGTCCACGCCGGGAGTGCCGCGGGTGACTGTGGCTTGGAGCGGCACGGTCTCGCCGATCGTCACGCTGCCGGGCGCGGTGACGCCGGAGGTCTGCGTGGCGGCCTCGTCGACGGTGATGGTCAGCGGTGCCGACGTGGCCGCCTCGGTCGAGGCGTTCCCGGCGTAGCTCGCGGTGATCGTGAACGTGCCGGTGGCCTCAGCGAGCCACTGGTAGGTGGCCTCGCCCCCGGTGACGGTGGCGCTGCCCTTCTTCTCCCCGTTGACCAGGATGTCCACCTGCTCACCGTCGGCGATGCCGGTGGTGGTGAGGCTGAGGTCGGCGGTTTCCCCGGGCTGGATGGAGCCCGGCCCGGCCAGCTCGATGTTCGTGCTGATGGTGCTGACGCTCACCGGGAGCGTCGTGGTCCCCGACTGCTCGTTGTTGAGGAGCGCGTACGCGTTGAGCTCGTGCTGGCCTGCCGGCAGTGTGCCGAGCTCGCACTGGAACGCGCCTGAGGCGTCGGCGGTCGCCGTGCACTCGCTGTTGTTGGTGAACAGGAAGACGGTCACCTCGGATCCCGCGGGGGCCGTGCCGCTGACGGTGAGGATGTCAGCGGCGGTGGGCGTGGCAGGGCTGATCGTCAGTCCGCTCGGTGCGGCCACGTCGCCCTGCGCGACGCTCACGGTGGTGGCGGTGCCGGACTGGGAGGCGGAGGTGGTCTCGTTGCCGGCGTAGTGCGCGGTCACGGCCACGTCGCTGACCTGCTCCGGGGTCCACTCGCAGCTCGCAGTGCCGTCGGCGCCCACCTGCGCGGTGCACAGCACCTGGTCACCGTTGCGGAACTGGACGTCCACGCCCTCGGCGCCGCCGTCGACGGTGGCGGAGAGGGTGACCGGCACGCCGGTCTTCGGATCGGCGGAAGCGGTCACGGTGGAGGTGGTGGTTTGTCGGGTGTCGACGACGACGACGAGCTCAACCGACTCCGAACCGGCGACAGTATCCGAGCCGGCGTACACGGCACGGATGGTGTGGCTGCCGGTCGTGGTCGGGGTCCAGTCGATGCTGGCTTTGCCGTCGGCGACCTGCGCGGGGCGCGACTGCTCGCCCTGGATCTCGAAGGTGATCGTCTGGCCGTCGGCGATCCCGGTGGTCTCGGCGGTCAGCGTCTCGCTACTCCCCACCGAACTGCTGGTGGGGCCGGTGAGCTCGATCGAGGAGGCCTTGAGCCCCACGGTGACGGTGGTGGCCTGCGGCGACTGCGCCGGCGTGGTGGTGCTCGTCCCGTCGTAGTGGGCGGTCACGTGGTACTCGCCGGTGGCGGTGGGGGTCCAGTAGGCCGTTGCGACGCCGCTGGCGGGGAGGGTGACGGTCTCCAGGACAGTGTCACCGTCGCGGAATTCAATGATCTGTCCGGCTTCACCCCCGCTCACGGTGGCGCTGAGCACGACCTGCTCCCCCACCGTTGCGGTGGCGTCCGCGGTCACGTCGGTGACCGCGGCCTGGATGCGTCCGACTGTTCCGGTTTCCGGCGCGGAAGCCGACGGGGCGAAGCCCTCAGAGCCAGCGTACCGGGCTACGAGACTGTAAGACTGATTCGCCTGTCCTGCTGCCGGTGTCCACTCAATGGAGGCAACGCCACCGCTGAGAGTGGTGGTACCGATTTCCGTGCCGTGATTGGTGAACGCCACCGTGTCCCCGTCCTGTCCTCCGGTGACGGTGGCGGTCAGGGTCGAGGCACTGCCCGGGGTCGGTGCTGGGTTGACGACCAGCGTGGTGGCCGTCTGGTTGATGGGTGCCGTCACGGTCACGCCGGTCTGCATCGACTGTGACGCGGTGACAGTGGCCGATCCTGCGTACCTCGCCTGGACGGTGTAGGTGCCTGCATCGCCGGGTACCCAGCCGGCGTACACAGCGCTGCCGTTGTTAACGGGGGCGGAGTCCTGCTTGGCACCGTTCACGTAGAAGTCCACCGACTCGCCGTTCGGGATTCCTCCTGCGTTGGCGGTGAGAGGCACGGCAGATCCGGCGACCGCGGGGGTGCCTGCGGCGATCGTGAGCGTCGACGTGATCTTGCCGACCTCGACGGTCGCGGTCGCGGGCTCTGCGGGCTGCGCTATAGCGGAGCCTCCGTAGCTGACCTGCACGTTCTTGGTTCCGGTCGAATCGAACGATCGGGTGAAGGTCGCTTTGCCGCCAGTCACGGTGGCAGTAGCGACACCAGTTCCATCGCCGCTGATGGCCACGGTCTGGTCGTTGGCAATTCCAGTGGTGTCGACCGTGAAGGTCACGTCTTGGCCGACAACTGCATTTGTCGGCTCGGCTGCCAGCGTGACGGAGGTGGCGTCCTTCTGGACCGTGATGGAGGGGCCACCATTGAAGTCAGACGGCGAGAAGTTGCGGTCACCACCAAGAGTGCCGCTTACGTGCGCCGTCGACTCAAGATTTGTCTCTCGTGCGCAACTACTCGTTACCTTGTATTGGATCGAGAATGTCCGAGTAGCTTGCCAGTGCCCAAGGGCAGCCCCGAGAGACTCATTACCCGACCATTTGACATAGCCAAATCCCGGCAATTCCGGGTCGGCGGCAACCACCTCTGCGTTGAACGATTTTCCGTTCAACATCGCCGAGTTGGGAATGTAGGTCAGACACTGCGGATGCAAATCCTTATAGGCATAGAGATTTGCTGTGATCCATCTCCTCTGGACTTCCGCCTTAACTGTCACCGTATCGCCCACTTGATACGACGTCGGATCAATCGTTCTCGTCAGTTTCCAGTTGCTGTTGGGGCTGCCGTACTCCTGAGACGACGATGCAGCATTCGCAATCCCCGCAGAGCCCGTTACAAGGAACGCCGCAGACATCGCCAGCGTTCCCAATAGCGCTAGTGGTCTTTTCAACCTGTTCTTCATGAGTGCCCCTTCCCCCGGGGATGAGTAACGATGCGGCCGCAGCGGCCGTGGTGCGATCGGGCGGCGGAGCGATATCCGCTCCGCCGCCCGATTGGTGATGCGTTAGCTGCCGAAGCTGCTCAGCGAGCCGAGCGAGCCGCTGGCGCTATCGCCGCCACCGGAGCCGGTCAGCGAGCCGAGGCTGCCGGTCCCGGGCTCGGTCGGATCGACTGGATCCGGGTCCGGGTCGGGATTGACGACCTTCGGGGCAACGAAGACCGACTCGGTGTCCTGCGAGGCCAGGTAGACCCCGTGACCGGAGTACGCCGCGCGAATGGTCCGATCCCCGTCCGTGGTCGGGGTCCACGGCATGGTCGCCGTGCCGTCGGCCTGAACAGGGGCGGTGCCGATGACGGTGCTGCCGTCGTAGAAGGTGACGGTTCCACCAACCTCTCCTGCAACGACCGTTGCCTTGAGAGTGGTCTCGTGGCCCACCTGCACGGACTCGATGTCCGCCAGCGTCGTGGTGGTGCTCTGGCTCTCGGGGTCCGCCTCGGCAATGTTGACAGCGAGCCCCGAGTTCGAGGGGTTCACACCGGTGCGCCCCGAGAAGTTGGCATCGATCGATCGCTGACCTGCAACTGACGGAATCCAGTCGATCGCGGCCGTGCCGTCCGCACCCACGGGGGCGTGTCCGATTGGGTTGTTGTCATCGAAGAACTCGACCTCGCCACCAGCGCCCTCAGGGGAAACAGTCGCCGTGATCCGGACGCTCTGCCCCACCTTCAGGTCTCCCGAGGTGGTGATGGCCACCGTGGACGCGACGTTGGTGGGCGATACGACGACAGTGCGGTCTTGGGATGTCGATCCACCATGCGTTCCGGTCTGGCCGAAGCTGGCCTTGACCTGCTTGGTCCCGGCGGTGGTCGGCGTCCACTCGAGCGTCGCCTGACCATCACTGACCGTGCCATCCCCGACATGCACGCCGTCAACGCTGAAGCCGACGAGCCCGCCGTCCGGCACGTCTTTGGCGGTGGCTCTCAGCATGACCGTTTGATTGACTTCCGGGTTGACGGGCTGCGCCAACCAGACCGAGGTGCCCATGCGCCGGACATCGATCGTTGGCCCGTTGCTGGAAAAGTTTGCCGCGCCACTGATTGCGTTCGTGGTGTTCCACTTGGGTCCACCAGTAGGGAGCGGCCCGGCTGCGCACGTGACGCGGTATCCCGCGGAGAAAGTGATGGGCGGCGCCCACGAGTTGGCAAGCGGTGGATCAATCTTCGTAGACCCTGGCGAAACGAAAACCTCGCCCGGATTTGAAGCCTCTGTGTACGTTTTGCCGCTGACCGACCACGTGGTAGAGCCGGGAATGTACTCGAGGCAGTCCGGCTTGACGTCTTCGATCCAGTAGACCTGCCACAAGTTGCTTCCACGGGTGACCTTATTGGTGATTGTGATCTCGTCACCCCAGACCGGCGAGCTTTCGCTGACGGTCCTTTCGTAGCTCACGCCACCTTGGGATCCTTTCGCTGGCGCGGTAGGAGCTGCTTGCGAGACCCCAGCCCCACCCACGACGAGCGCCGCCCCCGCAATCGCGGTCGCGCTCGCCGCGGCGAGCGCCCTGCGCATTGTTCCCTGTCTCATCGACTCCCCTGTTCTTGCATTCACCTGGCGCGGCCCCATACCCGTTCACCAGTATCGACCCCAAGTGGTGTGACCCGACTAACACTAGACGGGCAGCGATGAAAAGAAAAGTCTTACTGAACGCCGGACCTTGACGGTCGTCCCACACAAGAACCACGCTGTCACATGCGTTATCGGTCACCACATGCACCGAAGCTCACCTGAGTCGCCTTCACAGGTCTCGACTAAATAACGTCGCGCCCGGTTGCTCCGGGCGCGACGTTATGGAATGGATTCCTAGGTCAGTTCGCAGGTCTCGACGTCCACCTTCGAGGTGCGGCCAGCCACGGTGACCGTGAGGTCACCGTCGGCCTCCTCGATCCGGCTCGCGCCGTCCACGTCCGCGGAGCAGACCTCGGCACCGTCCCGGCTCACAGCGAGGTGGGTACGACCGTCGATGTCCTCGAGCCGCGCGAAGGCGTCGCCCACCGGAATCGGTGAGTCCCCCACTCCGGCCTTGACCGACGGCGTGGCCGTGGTGATCGAAGGTGTTGGAACCGACGACGACGGCGACGTTTCCGCTTGCGTCAGCGACGGCTCCGGCAGAAGGCTCGTCACCGTCGGGCTACTCGATCTTGTCGTCCGCGAAGTAGACGACTCAGTAGTCGCCACGTCACTGGTTGCCTGTGCAGAGCTCGACTGAGGGGTGGCGGACGGCGCCGACTCGCGAGCCGACGTCGACGGACCGGGCCGCGGCGAACTCGGAACCGTGGACTCCACCATTGATGGGGTGGGCGCCTCATCGAACGCCACCTCGTCCAGCGTGGTCAGCTCGCCCCCTTCGGGGAGCTCACCCAGCACATCCTGTGAGGCCTCCTCGTCGAATAGCGCGGCAAAAATGGAAGCGCCCGGAGTAGAGGCATTCAAATTGCCGCCAGGACTCCACACGGATTGGTTTTCCCAACTCTCATTTGGAGCGTCATAGCGTGGATCGCCTGAACATAAAGTGATAGTCACAGTTGAGACATGAACAGTATGGCTAACGTAGCCCGTGGATACGATTCTGTTGGAGTCATCGCTGCCACTTGCAATATTTACGGTATGGATGCGAACCCGGTCAGACTTATTGGTGGCACTAGTATGAAATTGGTGCGAGGTCGAATCTGTAAAGAATTCATCGATTATGTTGCCTGGCTTAGAATCGTCATTGTCCCTAATAATACGGACCAGATATTTCATGCCTTGCCCAGCACTTGACCATGAGATGATTACGTCCCTGCCGGGGAACCACGCCTTTTCTCTGCAACTTATACTCGAGGGCAGTGGGGTAGGGAAGTAGTTCTGCGAGACCACCTCCACCTTGGCCGTTCGAGTCACTTCCGAGGCAGCCAGGGTGTTCGTGGCCTGAGCCATGCTTGTCGCAATAACCGCCGCGCCTGCGAAGGCGATCGCTCCGCGCAGAGAAAATGCCTTGCTTCGGAGCCGCTCAAACTTACCCATGACGGGCCTCCTCCATCTCACGCATGGTTCGCGAATCCGCGCTATCAGTCTTGGCGCCGTCTCCGGATGCTGGCCCAGCCGTCGTCGTCCCCGTTCGGCCGAACGCGATCACGAGAAGTCCGCCAGCCACCATTCCTCCGAGGAAGATCGCCACCGGGTTGGACAGCCATGCCATGGCATAGCCGAGGCCGTTCATGTGCCACAAGACGCGGTCGGCCTCGGAAACGTAGTAGGGCACCGGATCATCGGCGCCATTAGCGTCGCCACGCATCGTCATCATCATCTCGTCCCCGCCCACTGGCTCGAGGCTTGTGACCCGGTGCGTGATGCGCACGCCACTGGCGTTGGTCACGCTCACCACGTCACCGACCCCCAGCTGGTCGGCGGGCACAGTTCGCGCGAAAGCCAGCGCGCCGGTCTGAATTGACGGCGACATCGAGCCCGACTGGAACACCAACGGCTTGATCCCCAGAAACATCGACAACGAGGCGGCCGCAATGCAGATCAACCCAGCGATTGCGCCGATATTGAGCGCCAGCTCCCGCCTACCGGAGTTCACGAAGCCGCGCCCCTTGTCGTCCACATTCTGTGTCATCACACTCACCTGCTCCCCTACGCGATGCTCGCGTTGAAACTGAACGTGACGCCGACGCGGGCGACACGGCTATCTGTGGGCGCATTCGAGCTCACACTCGCGAGGACGCAGTAGGAATCCCAAACGCCCGCGTTGAGCGCTACATCCGTCCTAAGTCCTGTGAATGTGACGGGTGGGGATGGGGTCGTAATCTGGGTTCCACCCGTACAGGTGGTCCCATTGGAGGTTGCGCCAGCGAAGAGACTCACCGTCATGTTATTGCGCAGGTTACTCGCGTTTCCAGCGGGCTGACCCTTCAAATCCACCCCTGAACCGAGCTCCGCAACGGCCAAATTCACGGAGTACTTGAGGTTGGCGGTTCCATTATTTTGCAGGTTCACCATCGTGGACGCGCTTTGCCCTTTGCCTAGCTGCGGGATCCCGCTCAAGACCACGCCTGGGTTCTGGCCATTGATCGTCACGTCCACGGTGCCCGCACTCGAGCTGAACAGCCCGGTCTCCGCCGTTACAGTCTGCGACCACTGGGCCATGGTCCCTACGGTGCCGAGGCCGAAGACCATTCCCAGGGCGAGCACTGCTCGCGCTCTGGTCCAGCCAGACTCTCGCCAACGGTAGTCGCGCCAGGGGTTCTTACGCAGAGTCGCCATGACCGGCCTCCTCATGTCGATCTCCAACACCTTCCGCCGCGGCTTCGCCGCTTGGCGTGGGCTCATCAATCGGCCCAGCGGTTTTCAGCTGCGTTGCACGCTTTTTCTTGGTCCTGTCACGCAGCCCGCTGCCGAACATCCACGCGGCATACACGATCAGCCCGCCAGCGACCGCGGTGATAGCCAGCACCCGGGTATCCCCGGTGAGGAGCAGGTTGACCCGGCCCAGTTGTGGGACCGAGTACCAGAGCTTCCCTCGGACCTGCTCAGGGACGAGCGCCCAGTTGTCGGCGACATTGTTCGCGTCGCCCTGGGTGTAGATCCGCTGCTGACCGGACATGTCGTAGTAGATCCCGTTGATCCGGTGGGTGACCACTGACGGATCCCCGGAGTACGGCTGGAACGTGATGACGTCGCCGGCCGCCAGATCCTCCGCCGGTGTCGGTCGGACCACGACGAGGGCGCCCGGCGAGAGCGCAGGCTGCATCGAGCCCGTGAGGACCGTGTACGCCTGCGCCCCTGAAACGCGAGGTACGACCACCAAGGCCAGCAAGATCAGGGCACACGCGAAGAGCACCAACCAGCTGACGATCGTTCGCACCCACCACAGGGGTGTTGCCTCGTCACTGCTCGCCGTGCTCGTGTGGGCTTCTTCAGCGGTGATCGTCATGGCTGGCCGGCCTTGATCTGATCGGCCTTGAACGTGAACTCGTACTTCCCACTGAGATTCGGAGTCATGGCGCCGGCAGTGGTGGTCAGGCACAGCACGTCAGTCTCGCCGACCGCGAGAGTTTTCCCCGACGTGCTGGCAGAAGTGATCTCGCCGCTGAACAGCTGCCTGCCAGGGGTACCCGGCTGAGTTGTGGCGGGACAGTCACTCGCCTCCGACACCCGGGCTACCCGCAGGTTGAGCACTGGCGGCGTCGTTCCGGCCAACGGTGCCACGCCCGTCAGCCGAAAGGTGACTGGAACGGTGCTGTCATTGACCACAGTCAGCGGGATCTGTGCCTGAGCACCCGGCTCCATGTTCTCCCTGGTCAGTCCCGACACGTTGAGCGTCGCCTGACCATCGCCGGAAATCCGCAGATGACCGGTCCGGACCGTGGCGCCATCCGTGGTATCTGAGCTACTCCAGGCGGCGTCGGTGAGCTGCAACGAGGTGAACCCGAGCAGCACCACCGACGCCCCCACGAGCGCCCATGTGACATGGGACTTCACGAGAATCCTGACTAGGCCTGGGCCGGATCGGTTTGCTTGAGGGTGACCGTGAGGTCGCTGATGGTGATGGTCTCGTCCATCGATTCGGTCTCATTCGGATCGAAGGCGAGCGTGCCGCCGACGGTGACCTCGCCGGGGTTGTTGGTCTCGTTGAGATCTTCGAGCGAGGCATCCGAATCCGCGGTCCACGTCAATCCAGCGGGAAGCGTGCCAGTCGACGCGGTGGAAGCGACCAGGTCCGCGGTGAGGTTCGATCCTTCGATCTCCAGCGCATACGTGCCCTCGAACCGGATCGAATCGCCCGGGGCGAGAGTGTCGGTGTCCGGGTCGAAGTCGCCGGTCACGTCAGCGGTGGCCCACGTCCAGCCAGATTCGCCCGGGACCTCCGTGATTCGGAGGTGACCCGTCTTCACTTCGCCGCCGCCTAGCGTGGCGTCGTCGCTCCACGCCGCGTAGGTGCCGGCGCCGCCGGCGAGCAACAGTGCGGCCGCGCCCAGGGCGATGGCGCCCTTGGTGTTCTTCTTCATAATTCCCCTCAAGGTGATCGGTACCGTGCGGCGAATCCGCCCGGACCAGCGGTGCGATGTCGCCGGCCACTGGCCATCTCATCGCTCGTACAGGGCAGACTCAGGTCTGCCGACGGTCAACAGCTGGCGCTGATGACCGAGTTCAAGAGCCCCGGGGAATCCGGGGCAGGATGTGTGGGCGTCTACCCGAAGCCCAAGGAGGGGCTGCCGAGCGAGCCGAAACCAACGCTCGAACGCGACGAGCCACTCGAGCCCGAGGACCCCGACGACCCGCTCCCCCCGGAGGAGCCGATTGAGCCGGAGCCGAGAGAACCGCTACTTCCGGACGAGCCCGACGAGCCGGCGGAGCCGGAACCGCCGCCGGAACCTGGGCGCTCCTGCAGGGTGATCCCCCAGTCCGGCGTGATGCGAGCCGATTGCTCAACCTCGCTGAAGGGCACGCCCACGTTGAGAGTCAGCATCACGGACTCACCAGCAGGCAACGAGAACTCACTCATCAGAACGCCAGGCCCGAGAGCCTGCACCACCGGCAGAGTTCGCGTCGCACCCTGCGCCCCGTTGACGTCGACCCGGAACCACGCGCTTCCGCGATCGATAGACCAGTTGCCGACATACACCTCGCCGTCGACCGCCGTGTCGCCCGGCACCCGTAGATGGAACGACGTCGAGTTGGGCGAACCGCCCGGGACTGGGATCGTCGTGGTGTCCCAGGGAATCGTCTCGACACCACCCCATGCAGTTCCGTCGGCGGAATACTGCTGGCGTTCCCGGTCAACGGGCACCGACTCGCTGGGGGCGGCGGTGGCCATGCAGCCCGCCGCGAGGAACGACACCACCGCGGCTGAGGCGGCGAGCAGGGGGCCGCGACGGCTCTTCAAGCGAGGAGTGCATTGCGACAACAAGGCGGGCATGCCGAGTAACCTAACTCACACTTAGTCGCACGTCCAGACTTACATTATCGTCTTCTCATACAAGTCAACGCCCAATGCCGATGGCGCCCCCGCACGATAGTCGCAGTTAGGAGCCCATTGAGCACGATTCGCTAGACGTTTAGCGCGCCGGAAACCTGCAGAAACGCTGAGCGCTGACCTCGCTTATGGTGAGCCACAACTTATGTGACGCAGCTTAGAACTCACGCCGCTGCGGGCCGACCACCTACCGGCCCACCCACGGGGGAGCTTGCGGTAAAGTCGCGCTTACCCCGCGTGGTGATCTACACCACAGCAGAGGGGGACTCTTGGGCCACGCAGCCTGATTCGCGGCCCGAGGAAGAGACAGCTACTTCAGGCAGCCCGATGCCGCACATTCTGTCGGCGCACCCCGACTGCCGCATGCAAACCCTGAGCTACTACGCACCTGTCGAGAGGATCGATGAATGTCCGAGAACCGTAGGAAGACGGTCGCCATGGGCGCCGCCGCACTGATGGCCCTGTCCAGCCTGACCGCCGGGGCCGCCACCGCGAGCGCACAGCCCACCGATACGTCTAAGTGCGAGACCAGCCAGAAGGTCGAACGCAGCTGGGGCGGCTCGCTCGGCACCAAGTACTACATCGAGAAGGAGGTCGTAGGAGACGGCACCGCCGCCCCCGGCGGCGAGGTGACCTTCCGAACGACCGTCAGCGGTGCCGGCGCGCTTGTGCGCGAGATCGTGGACTACCACCCTGCGGGCTTTGAGCTCGTCCGCGCCCGCGAATCTGTCTGGAAGGTCCTCGGCGGACAGACCTGGAGCAACGTCACCGACGACGTGCGGCGTAACGCCACCAACAACTCGGTCACCCGTGCGAGCTCGGGTTGGACCACCGCCGGTGGCGCGTATTCCACCCTTGAGACCACCTACAAGGTGCCCAACAATGTCTCCCCCGGCGACGTGCTCAACACCGGCGCAGGCACGGACATCGTGCTCATCGACGGCGGCTGGACGGTCAACCCCATCAACACCTGCGTCACCATCCGCGAGCCGAACGCTGTCGAGTCTGTGACCGGCAGCCTCGATGGCCTCGGGCTGGGCTCCGTGACCTCCGGATCCACCGCCGCGGGCGGCATCTCGAGCGACCCGGCCAGCTTCAGTTCCGAAATCATCAATGGGATCGACATCGGCCAGCTGATCGGCCTCAGCTGACCAGATAAAGGCCAGCCCGGCCCGCGAACGACTCGAGCCCCTGCCGCCCTCCCCACAAAGGACGGCAGGGGCTCGAGTCTTACGTCAGCCCACCCGGCCGGCGGACCGGCGCAATGGCAGAGGGCGAACTATTTCGCGTCCGCCCAGTACGGATCCTTGAGGGTGCGCTTCATGAGCTTCCCGTTGGCCTGGCGGGGCAGCTCGTCCACCACGTCGATCGAACGCGGCATCTTGAACTTGGCCAGCCGGCCGGAGAGGTCGGAGAGGATCTGCGCCTTGAGCTCCTCGGACTCGGTGAATCCCTCGGCCAGCTCGATCACCGCCTTGACCTCCTCGCCCCAGTCGGCGTGCGGGATCCCGAACACGGCCGCATCACGCACGGCCTCGTGGCGCGTCATCTCGGACTCGATCTCGGCCGGGTAGATGTTCACACCGCCGGAGATGATCATGTCGTTCTTGCGATCACACAGGAACAGGTAACCGTCGGAATCGACGTACCCGATGTCGCCCATCGTGAACAGCTCGCCGACATACGTCTTGGCGGTCTTCTCGGCGTCCTGGTGGTACTCGAACTTGGAACCGTGCATCTGCAGGTAGACGTTCCCGATCTCGTCGGTGCCCAGCTCGTTGCCGTCGTCGTCGAGGATCTTCAGGGTGGTGGTCTTCCAGGGCCGCCCCACGCTGCCGGGCTTGCGCAGCCACTCCTCGCCGGTGATGGTGCATCCCCCACCCTCGGTGCCGGCGTAGTACTCGGTGAGCACCGGGCCCCACCAGTCGAGCATCGCCTGCTTGACGTGCTTTGGGCACGGGGCGGCGCCGTGGACGATCGTGCGCAGACTCGACACGTCGTACTTGGCCCGCACGCCCTCGGGCAGCTCGAGCAGCCGCGAGAACTGGGTGGGCACCATGTGCGACTGCGTGACGCCGTGCGCGTCGATGAGGCGCAGCATCTCCTCGGGCGTCCACTTGTCCATGAGCACCACGGCCTGGCCCAGGTTGAGCGAGATGGTGACGAAGTTGAGCACGGCCGTGTGGTACAGCGGCGAGCCGCAGATGTGGACGTTGTCCGGCGCGTGGATGTTGAAGCCGGCGAAGAAGTAGTAGTTGGGGACCGTCACCTGGTCGGGGCT
The DNA here is from genome assembly GCF_014144865.1 of Dietzia aerolata. Classification (GTDB taxonomy): domain Bacteria; phylum Actinomycetota; class Actinomycetes; order Mycobacteriales; family Mycobacteriaceae; genus Dietzia; species Dietzia aerolata. Next base: position 12,288 of record NZ_JAALDM010000040.1, read on the forward strand.
CGCGCCGGTCAGCGGGCGACGCACGCCCTTCGGGCGGCCGGTGGTCCCACTGGTGTAGAGCATCGGGGCGCCGAGGGTGCGATCCGACGGGAGGGACGTGGGAGCCCCATTATGTGACGACGACGACGAGGCCTGACCCTCGCCCCCGCCAGCCTGAGCGGCGAGTTCGTTCAGAGGTCGGAATCCGGGCACGTCACCGACGGCGAAGCAGCGGGCCGGGTCGAGGCCGGCCTCCGCTGCGGCGACGGTCGCGACGTCGGCGAACCGCTCGTCCGCGATAAAGACCGTCGACCCGGAGTTCTCGAGGATGTAGGCGACCTCGGGGCCGGTGAGGTGCCAGTTGGCGGGCGCCACGTAGAGACCGATCTCGATGGCCGCGTAGTAGACCTCGAGGAATTCGATCGAGTTGGGGGCCAGCAGGACTATGCAGTCGCCGGCCCCCAGTCCCAGCTCCTGCAGACCACGGGCATAGCCGTGGGCGGCGCCCGCGAGCTGGCCGAAGGTCACCTGGCGGCCGGGCGCGTCGGGGGAGCCGCCCTCGATCACCGCGAGGCGGTCCGGTTCGGCCTCGGCGATGCGGTAGACGCTGGTCACGTACTCACCGGTCCGGGGGTCCAGGACTCCGGCGTCGGCGGGGACGGAAGGCGTGGGTGCACTCATGCGCCCCATGGTAGAACGTGTTCTAGCTTTGTGGCGACCTTTCCGGTCCGTCCACTTCCGGTCCACCCACTGCCGATCCGCCCTACGCTCGACACATGGGAACCCGACACCGCCGGCTCGCCGTCCCGACCGTGGCCGCTGTCGGGCTCATCGCGGCGCTCGCCCTCGCCGGGTGCGGTGGCGGCACCGGCAGCAGTAGTGGCGGGGCCACCACAGGCACTCCACCCACCGGCACCTCACAAACCGCCACCTCCCCCACCCCGGCTGAGTCCGGCCCTGCAGAGTCCGGTCCCCTCTACGAGCACCCCGCCACCATGCTGGCGGCGGCCCGCGACGAGTTCGGCGAGATCGAGGTGTCCGTGCTGTACGTCTACGCCGACGAGGCCATGCTCTGGCACGTCGATCCCGACTCCCCGCGCACCTCCACGCTGAGCCACACCTACCGCGACGGTTCGTGGACCGACCGCAGCTCCCTGCGGCACGCCACCACCGGCCGGACCCTGTCGCTCGACGAGATCGACCCGGACACCCTCCGCACGGCCGCCGCGAACGCGCCCGCAACGCTCGGGCTCGAGCCAGACGAGGTGGAGATCGAGCACGTGGCGGTGGGCACGGGCGAGACTGACGAGCAGGAGTACGTGGTGGCGGTGACGACCGACGAGGGGCTGGGCAGCGTCGTCTTCGACCACGGTCTGCAGGTCATGGAGACCACCGCACCGCACTGAGCATCTATGGTGACATCCATGCTGCCCCTTGCCCGCTCCCGCCGTTCTGCCCTGGTCACGGCCGCCCTCGTCGCTGCACTCGTGGTGGCCGGCTGCGGCGCCGATGCCACGCAGCCCGGCTCCGAAGACAGTTCCGGGGCGACCTCCACCACGACCACCAGCGCCTCGTCGTCAGCCACCATCGACGACGAGACACCCCTCATCGACGGCGAGCCCGCCCCCACCGTGGCCCTGGCGCTCAGCGAGCGGCTCGCCGCAGCCCTCGCCTCGGCGACGGACGAGTTCGGCGATGTGGAGGTCGACCTCCTCCAACTCGACCCCGACTCCACGAGCCTGTACTTCGTGGACCCCGCCGAGCCGGACACGCGGAACCGCTCCGAGTACCTCGACGCGGCGTGGTCCAGCCCCGTGGGTGCGCCCCGGCCGGGCACGCAGCCGCTCCTGCCGCTGGACGCGATCGACCCGGAGGTCCTGCGCAGGGTGGTCGAGGCCGCGCCGGTCGTGCTCGAGTCCGGCCTCTCGCGACTGGGCCACGTGTCCATCTCCCCCGACGAGAGCGGTCAGGCCGAGTACCTGGTCGCGCTGGCGTTCGGCACGTCGCTCGGGCGCGCCACCTTCGACGCCGCCGGCGAAGTTCGAGAGGTCGAGCCCGCCAGCTGATCTGAGCGAGCGGGGCCGCTATCCTCGCGGTCATGTCGCCGTCACGATCCCGCGCCTCCGACGCCCAGCGCACGGCCGTCCTGCAGGCGCTCGACGCCGCCTTCGCCGAGGGCAGGCTCGACCACTTCGAGCACTTCGAACGCACCCGCACCGCCACCAGGGCCAAATACGTCGACGATCTCCGCCCGCTGGTCGCCGACCTGCGCGGTGGCGACGACGACCTCGGCCTCGGCGCGGGACGAGAGGACGACGACGACAACGCCACCACCGGCTCCCCGCGCACCGGGCGGCGGGGCGCGCGAATCGGGATCGCGGTGGCCGTGGCGGTCCTCGCGGTCTTCGGCGGGGTGGTGGCGGCCTCGGTCTCCGACGGCCCCGCGGGCTCCCCTGGCACGGACAAGTGGTCGGCCGTCACCGGGGAGGTCGGACCCGGGCCCCTCCACACCCTCGACGGGATGACTCAGATGCTCGCGGCCGCCGAAGCGGAGTTCGGCGGGCAGGACATCGACACGCTCGGGATCCACGGCGACCGCGCGAGCCTCATGCTCGAGGACCCCACGGAGCCGGGCAAGCGCCTCATCTACGTCTTCCGCGGCCAGTGGCAGGAATCGAACTTCGACTCACACCCCGCCGCCAACACCTTCCGACTCTCCGACATCGATCCGGGCGTCGTCGTGGCCGCCATCGACGCCGCCCCCGCCGAACTCGGCATGGACGACGACGCGCGCACGAGCCACGTGTCCGTCTACCCCGACGCGCTCGGCCAGCCGGAGTTCGTGGTGAACATCTCCGAGGGCCCCGGGGACCCGCTGGGCCAGGTGACCGTGGGCGTCGACGGCCAGGTCAGGGAGATTCGGGAACCCCGCTGAGCACCGCCCGCGCTGTACCCTTCGGCGCATGAGACGCCCGCCGCGCAGCCGCGCCTCCGACGCGCAGCGCACCGCGGTCTGGGAGTTGCTCGACGCCGCCTACGCCGACGGCCGACTCGATCCCCTGGAACATCTCGAACGCACCCGCGCGATCCCCCACAGCAGGTACGTGGACGAGCTGCGGGTGCTGATCGACGACCTGGGGCTGGACGCAGCGCGCACCGCACGCGGCTCCAGCCGCCGCGGACGGTTCACCTACGAAGCGGGAAACGGCCGGCAACTGGCCTATCTGCCACCGGACCGTGGGCCTCGCTGGCCCGGCTGGCTCCGCGGCCACTGGCCCCTGATCGCCGCCGGAGCCCTCGTCCTGGGCGTGGTCGCGATCATCGTCTCGGCCCTCCTGTCCCTGACCCCGCCACGATGAGCGATTCCCCTCCGCCCGGATCGGCAGGCCCGCGCACACCCGTGTCCGACGCCCGCCGCGATGCCGCCCTGGCGATACTGGACGCCGCCCGGGCTGACGGCCGCCTCAGCAGCGCCGAGCACCAGGAGCGCTACCGCACCGCCGCCCTGTCCCGGTTCGAGGACGAGCTCACGCCGCTGATCTCCGACCTGAACCTGCGCCCCCTGGAACTGGAACTGCGAACCACGGGCCTCTGGGCCGACGACCCGTTCGCCAACCAATGGGAGTTCGGACCCTTTCGCAGCGCGAAACGGAACGCGACGCGGACGCTGCGGGAGCGTCTCACCCTCCCCTCCCTGTGCGCGCTCGTGCTCGGGATGATGGTCCTCGCCGTGATCCTCTCCGGTTGACGCACGTGGGAACTGGACGGGCGCGGGAATTGTCGGGCAGGTGAAATCTCGGCGAACTCTGCCCGAACCGCGCCCCGAATTCGACCCGAAGCAGGGGTGCCACAGCGGCTCTCGCTCCTGCTCAGGGCTACGATCCGGGTATGTCAGCCACCCACTCCGGCGCCCCGGACATCCGGGCGACCGACGAGAACCGGGCCGCCGTCACCGGCGCGCTCGACAAGGCCCTTGCCAGCGGCCAACTGGACCAGTTCGAGCACTTCGAGCGCGTACGCGCAGCTGCCCAGGCGCGCTGGGTCCACGAACTGCGCCCGCTGCTGACCGACCTGCAGGGCGTCGATGTGGAACTCCCCGGGGACCGCAGGCGCAAGAAGGGGCTGGCGCGGTCGTCGTCGTCGTCGTCTTCGTCATCAACGTCGTCCACCACCGACGAGGACACGCGCACCACGCTCGGCACCCGCCTGCTCCTCGCCGTCCCGGTCGTGGCGATCGTCGTGGTGGGAGTGGCCCTGGCCTGGCCGGACAGCGACGACACGCCGGCCACCTCGTCCCCGTCCGCCATCGAGCAGATCGAGGACGTCGTCGACCGGGCCACCGACTCCATCGAGGCGCGGGTGATCGACAACCCCTCGCCGCTGACCCTCGAGGGCCTGCAGCAGATGTTCGCCACCGCGCCCGAGGCTTCCGGTTCGGAGTTCGCGACGCGCATGACCGCCCACCCCGAGCACGGCGGGATGGAGTGGGCCGACCCCGAGCATCCCAGCCGGTCGTGGACCTCGTCGTACCGGGGCGGGTGGGACGAGCCCGACGACCGCGCCTCCAGCCGCGATGAGTCGTTCCGCCTCGCCGACCTGGACGCCGAGATGATCGCGGCCGTGATCGCCGGCGCGCCGGCCACGCTGGGCATCCCCGACGGCACCCCGTCGCACATCATCATCGAGGCCGACGCCTCCGGGATGCCCGCCTACTCCGTGTACGCCTCCAACGACGTGCACCAGAGCGGCTACCTGGTGGTCAACCACGCCGGCGAGCCGGTGCGGGTCCACGGCGCCAACTGACAGGCCCGGTCCCCGCGCTACTCCCCGCACGGCCCCCCGCGCCTGCCGCCGCGCCCCCGCCCTCAGTCGATGAGGCGCCCGATCTGCTCGATCTGCTCGACGGTCCGCGCCGTGACCACCAGCATCGTGATTCCGGCGGCTTCCCACTCGGCGATCTGCTCGCGCACTTCAGGCTCGTCGCCAATGATCGCGGTGGCCTCAATCATCTCGTCCGGCACGGCGGCCGCGGCCTCGTCCTTGCGGCCGGCGCGGAACAGTTCGGTGATGCGATCCACGTCGTCGGAGAAGCCCATCCTGCGGAAAGCCTCGGCGTGGAAGTTCTTCTCCTCCGCCCCCATGCCGCCGGCGTACAGCGCGGTCATGGGGCGGTAGGCGTCGAGCACGGCGGCGCGGTCATCGGTGATGTGTAGCTGGCACAGGAACGCCACCTCGAAGTCCTCGCGGGTGCGGCGGGCGCCGGGGCGCGCGAAGCCCTCGTCGAGCCAGGAATTGAACTCGTGCGCGGTGTGCGGGGAGGCGAGGAAGCCCAGCCAGCCGTCGGCGATCTCGGCGGCGAGCGCCACGTTCTTGGGTCCCTCGGCGCCCAGCCAGATGGGGACGTCCTCGCGCAGCGGGTGCACGATCGACTTGAGCGGCTTGCCGAACCCGGAGGCGTCGGGCCCCTGGTAGGGCAGCTGGTAGGCGGGGCCCTCGGAGGTGACGGGGGCCTCGCGGCGCAGGACCTTGCGGATGATGTCGATGTACTCGCGGGTGCGGGCGAGCGGCTTGGCGAACGGCTGTCCGTACCAACCCTCCACGACCTGTGGCCCGGAGACGCCCAGGCCCAGGCAGAAGCGACCGCCCGAGAGGTGGTCGAGCGTCATGGCGCTCATGGCGGTGGCGGTGGGCGTGCGCGCGGACAGTTGCACGACGGCGGTGGAGAGCCGGATGTTCTCGGTGAGCGAGCCGAACCAGGCCAGCGGGGTGAACGCGTCCGATCCCCAGGCCTCGGCGGTGAAGACGGTGTCGAATCCCGCCTTGTCCGCGGCCACCACGAGGTCGGCGTGGTTGGTGGGCGGCTGCGCGCCCCAGTATCCGAGCTGCAAGGCGAATTTCATGCCCACAGTGTGACCCACGCCGCCGGGGCCGCGTGACGCCCACCACCGAAAGTCACACAAAAAAGACTGGAACGTGTTCTACTTAGGGGTGTGACATCCAGAGAAATCGTTGTCGATATCACCCCGCCGGACGAGCCCGTGCTGTCCGCCTCGCTCACGCCGTCCTTCGACTACACCAGGTCGACCGGCCCCGTGCTCGGAGCGTTCTTCACCGGCCTGCGCGACCGCACGATCGTGGGCAACCGCGACTCGGAGGGCACCGTGCACGTCCCGCCCGTCGAATACGACCCGCACACGCGCGAGCCGATCACCGAACTGGTCGAACTCGGCTCGGGTGACGAGCTCGGCGGCGTCGTCGTCGCATGGACCTGGGTCCCCACCCCCACCGACCTCAACCCGCTCGACACCCCGTTCGCGTGGGCACTCGTGCGGTTCGACGGCGCGGACACCGCCATGCTCCTGCCCCTGGCCGCGGACGGCCCCGACGCCGTGAGCACCGGGATGCGCGTGCGCGTGCGGTGGGCCGCCGAGCGTAGTGGCACCGTCCACGACATCGCGTGCGTGGTCGCCGAGGGAAGCGACGACGACGCCACCACCGGCGCCCCGTCCACCGGCGCGGAGGCCACCGCGGACGAGCCCTCCGGTGACGAGACCACCCCCGCCGAACCCGTCACGGGCATCGTCACGCCCATCGGGCTGTCGGTGACCCACACGGCCGCGCCCGCCGAGAGCGAGTTCCTGCGCGCCATCGTGCAGGGCCGCATCCTGGGACGTCGCCGGTCCAACGGCCCCGAGGTCTACGTCCCGCCACGCGACTACTGCCCCTCCGACGGCGTCGAAATGGGCGAGTACGTGGAGGTCGCCGACGTCGGCACCGTCACCACCTTCGGCATCGTCAACGTGCCGTTCGCCGGGCAGCAGATCAAGCCGCCCTACGTCACCGCCTACATCCTTCTCGACGGCTCCGACGTACCGATCCAGCACCTCGTCCTGGGCTGCGAGGCCTCCGAGGTCCGCATGGGGATGCGCGTGCGCGCCGTGTGGGAGCCCGAGGAGAGCCGGCCCGCCACGATGAAGGCCATCGCGCACTTCGAGCCCGACACCGCCACCGCCACCGACGCTAAGCACCTGTAGAGGACACCTCGTGACCCAGACTGCACCCCGGGACGTGGCCGTCGTCGGTTTCGCCCACGCCCGCCACACCGAGTCCACCTTCGGCACCACCAACGGTGTCGAGATGCTCGCCCCGGTCTTCGCCGAGTGCTACCGGCAGACCGGGCTCGACCGCACCGACATCGACTTCTGGTGCTCCGGCTCGTCCGACTACCTGGCCGGCCGCGCCTTCTCCTTCATCTCCGCCGTCGACACGATCGGCGCCATGCCGCCGATCTCCGAATCGCACGTCGAGATGGACGCCGCCTGGGCGCTGTTCGAGGCGTACCTCAAGATCGCGTCCGGCCATGCCGACACCGCGCTGGTCTACGGGTTCGGCAAGGCCTCGGCCAGCGCCGACCTCGACACCACGCTCGCGCTGCAACTCGACCCGTACACGGTCACCCCGCTGTGGCCGGGCCGGCACCACATCGCCGCGCTGCAGGCCCGCGCCGGGATCGACGCCGGGCGCTGGTCGGAGGCCGAGATGGCCGCCGTCGCCGCCCGCGC
>NZ_JAALDM010000336.1:0-6927 GCF_014144865.1 Dietzia aerolata
CGACTACTCTGGAGCGCTGGTGTGCGCGGAATCACGACAATGTGCCCGTCCCTCACCGTGTAGACGACTCTTTTCGAGGTGAAAGCGAACCATGCCAGCGATCGTTCTGATCGGCGCCCAGTGGGGCGACGAGGGCAAGGGTAAGGCCACCGACATCCTGGGCGGCCACGTCGACTACGTGGTCAAGCCCAACGGCGGCAACAACGCCGGCCACACCGTCGTGGTGGGTGGTGAGAAGTACGAGCTCAAGCTCCTTCCCGCCGGCATCCTCTCGCCCACGGCCGTACCCGTGATCGGCAACGGCGTCGTGGTGAACCTCGAAGCGCTGTTCACCGAGATCGAGGGACTCCAGGCGCGCGGCGCCGACACCTCCCGCCTGCGGATCTCCGCCGACGCCCACCTCGTGGCGCCGTATCACCAGCAGCTCGACAAGGTGACCGAGCGGTTCCTCGGCAAGAAGGCGATCGGCACCACCGGCCGCGGCATCGGCCCCACCTACGCCGACAAGGTCTCGCGCGTGGGCATTCGCGTACAGGACGTCTTTGACGAGTCGATCCTGCGGCAGAAGATCGAGGGCGCGCTGCACCTGAAGAACCAAATCCTGGTGAAGATCTACAACCGTCGCGCGGTCGAGGTCGACGAGATGGTCGAGTACTTCCTCTCCTACGCCGACCGGCTGCGGCCCATGGTCGCCGACACCACCCTCATGCTGAACCAGGCGCTCGAGCGCGGCGAGTCCGTGCTCATGGAGGGCGGCCAGGCCACCATGCTGGACGTGGACCACGGAACCTACCCGTTCGTCACCTCGTCCAACCCGACCGCCGGCGGCGCGTGCGTGGGCTCGGGCATCGGGCCCACCAAGATCACCCACTCTCTGGGCATCGTCAAGGCGTACACCACCCGCGTCGGCGCCGGGCCGTTCCCCACCGAGCTGTTCGACAAGTGGGGCGAGTACCTGCAGGTCACCGGCGGTGAGGTGGGTGTCAACACCGGCCGCACCCGCCGCTGTGGCTGGTACGACGCCGTGATCGCCCGCTACGCCGCGCGCGTCAACGGGTTCACCGACTACTTCCTCACCAAGCTCGACGTGCTCACCGGCATCGGCGAGATCCCGATCTGCGTGGCCTACGACGTGGACGGCGTCCGGCACGACGAGATGCCGATGACGCAGACGGACTTCCACCACGCCACGCCGATCTACGAGACCATGCCCGGCTGGGACGAGGACATCACCGGGGCGCGCGAGTTCAGCGACCTGCCGCCCGAGGCGCGTGATTACGTACTGCGGCTCGAGGAACTCGCCGGCTGCCACATGTCGTACATCGGCGTGGGCCCCGGCCGCGACCAGAACGTGGTGCGGCGCGACATCCTGGGGTGACGGGCCAGTCGCGGCTGGTGCACGTGGTGCTTGTGGTGTCAAGGTGATTCGGAATCGTGTGAACGTATGACAAAAGTCGTACGAACGGGCGACAGCGCTCGGCGTATTCCTGGGGTGAAGTCGGAGGAAGGTGACCGTCTGATCACGTTTTCCCACACCTAGGAGTACTCATGCGGGCACTTTCCCGTCTCGGTTCTCCTGTCGCTGCCACCGCTCTCGCCTCCGCGACCGTTCTCGCCGGTGCTGGCATGGCCGCCGCGGAAGATGCCGCGAACGAGCCGGTCTTCGACAGCAAGAGCAGCGTGTCCGTCAGCGGCAAGGGCAAGAACGCCAAGGTCACGTACACCAACAATTCGGGCAAGGACCTCGAGTGCTTCGGCAATGTGGGGCCGGGTGGGCTGCTGTTTGATCTCTTGGAAGAGGGAAAGAAGACTGGCAAGTACCTTGACCCCGATGGCATGTCTGAGGAGCTCAAGGAACGAATTAAGAAGGCTCGGGAAAGTGGACAGATTGCCAACTTTGAGGGGGACGTTGAATCAGGCAAGACCACGGAATTCGCTTTTTGGGATCCGGGCCTGACCGATGATTCCTTCGCTCCGGCGGCAGTAGCGCTCTGTCAGAGCACTGACGGCTACGTCGAGATCGAGGTCTCGCCCGGCTTCGGTGTGCCTGCGGGGCTCGGGTCGCTCGATGCGGCGCTGACCGGCGTTGGCAGCTCCGGCTCGGTCGCGCGGACCACGGGCTCGCTCGGCAGCTGACCGCAGTTTTGATGCAGCGCCCTCGTCCCACGTCTAAGGGGCGAGGGCGCTGAGTCATTCGCCCACAGGAGGTGAGGGATGAAGGAATGTCGGCGGGTGATGCCGGATGAGGCCGCTCAGCTAGGTCGTGGCGCTGGACGGTTCCACCTTCACCAGCCCCAGCGTGATCAGCATCGAGCGGGACGACTCCGGCGCGGACGTTCTGACCTACCGCAACGAGTCGGGGCGAGAACTTGGCTGCATGGTCAACGTGGGCAGCAAGGCGATCATCGACCAGGCGGAGGACACGGCCAGGCGCATCACCAACCCGTGCGACTGGTTCACCTCATTGAACAACGAGAACCCGGAGTCGCCCACCGCGTACGGCGCAGCGATCCGGCCCGGCAGCTGATTCGGTGGAGGCCTCGATCAGGCGGGCAGGCCCGGGATCGGCGGCAGCTCGATGGCACCGCCCGCGATCCCGGCGCTGATGGCCAGGCCGATCGACACGCCGATGCCGGCGAGGAGGACCAGGCCGGCCTGCACGCCCTCGTTCTCCAGCGAACCGCTGAACGGGGAGTCGCCGGACTCGGTGGCGTACTGGACGGTGCCCGTGGTGGCGGGGGCGACGGGCTCGGCGTGGGCGGGCGCCACGGCGACGGTCGTGGCGGCGGTGAGGGCCAGGGCGGCGGCCAGGGATCCGGTGCGGGTCATGGTCATGTACCTCTCATCGCTGTTGCTGGACTGCGCATTACGGAACGTGCCGCGCATCACGGCTCATCGCACGTGACTGTAGGCGACGCGCACGGCGGTGATCGCCTCGTCCACCGTGAACCCGGAGCCGGCCGCCCGCTCGGCGAACTCCTCCGCCGCGCGCGTGAGGACGGCGGTGGTCAGGTCCGGATCCGTCACGTAGGTGCCGGAACGCCCGCGGCCCTCCAGTAGGCCGGCGTCCTCGAGTTCGCTGTAGACCTTGGCCGCGGTCCGGGCGGCGACGCCGACATCGGCGGCCATCGCCCGGATCGCCGGCATACGCGTGCCGGGGGTCAGGTTCCCCCGGCGGATCCCCTCGACGATCTGTGCCTTGAGCTGGCGGAACGGGGGCTCGGCCGCGTCCGGGTCCAGGGTCAGGACGATGCCGCCGACCCGCGCCCCTCCGGCTGCGCCGGCCCCCGCTCCACTCATGCTCAGCCCCAGACCTGGTTGATGTCGGTGACCTCGCGCGGCGGCGCGGCCGGCACGGGATTGGCCGGGGTGCGCGAGAATCGCGGGGCGGGCGACGGCCCGATGTCGCCGGCGACCTCCACGAACGTCTCCCGAGCCGTAATGTGCGGATGGCTCAGCGCCTCCGTGTACGACAGGACCGGGGTGGTGCAGGCGTCGGTTCCGTAGAACTGCTCAGCCCATTCATCGCGGGTCTTGGTGGCGAATCTGGCGGCGATGATCTCGCGCAGTTCGTCCCAGCGGTCGGTGTCGAACTGGCCGGGAACCTCGTCGCCGTCGATACCGAGGATCCGGGTGAACTCGGCGTAGAACTGTGGCTCGAGGCAGCCGACAGCCATGAACTTGCCGTCCGAGCAGGTGTAGACGTCGTAGAACGGGAAGCCGGTGTCGAGCATGTTGGTGCCGGCCACGTCCGACCACTGACCGCGGGCGCGCATGGCCCACTGGAACTGGCCGAGCACGGAGGCGCCGTCGGTCATGGCGGCATCGATGACCTGGCCCTTGCCAGAGGTGGCGCGCTCGATGATCGCGGCGAGGATGCCCTGGATGAGGAACATCGAGCCTCCGCCGAAGTCGCCGACGAGATTCAGCGGCGGAACCGGACGCTCGCCCTTACGGGCGGTCGCGTTGAGGTGGCCGGTCAGCGAGATGTAGTTGAGGTCGTGGCCAGCGGTTTGGGAAAGGGGACCGTGCTGGCCCCAGCCGGTCATTCGGGCGTAAACGAGGCGCGGGTTGAGTTCGAGGCACTCGTCCGGGCCCAGGCCCATGCGCTCGGTCACTCCCGGGCGGAATCCCTCGACGAGGACGTCCGCTTTGGAGATGAGGTCGCGCACCTGGGCGAGGCCCTCGTCGCTCTTGAGGTTGGCTTCCACCACCGTCCGGCCGCGTCGGGTGATGTGCGCCCAGCCGTCGACCTGGGTGGCCAGTTCGCCGGGGCGCATAACGGTCACAACGTCGGCGCCGAGGTCGGCCATCATCATGCAGGCGTGCGGGCCGGGGCCGATGCCGTTGAGTTCAACGACGCGGATGCCGGCGAGGGGGCCGGTGGAAGAGGTGGTCACAGGTGTGCCCTTTCATGTGGTCTTTCACACACGTTATCGCCTAGTGGGCTCCCGTGGCCGTGCCAGGTACCCGTTGGGCAGTGCCGGAATAGCTGCAATAGGTGTGGCCAGAGTTGTTGGTGATATTAGCGCCGTTAATAAGTGCTTACAGGGGCTAATAATCCGCCTTTGCTGACTGCATCGAAAATGTGATGCATGTAACACTCCGAACGGGTGGTGCACAGATTGCCCACGACGTCACCGCTGCCGGAGGGCGGTGACACCCCTTCGCAGTAAGGAGTTTTCATGTTTTCTCGCAAACGCGTCATGGCTGGAGCCTCGGCCGTGGCGCTTGCCGCCGGAACGACTCTCGCCGGGGCCGGCCTCGCCTCGGCGCAGGATGAAGGTGAGGAGTCCACCGGTTCGCTGTCCAGTAGCTCGCTAGACCTCGGCGACACAGTCGCCGATCTCGAGACCGCCGCCGAGGCACTCAATGGTCCGGTGACAATCACTCCGAACGCCGAGGGCGGCCCGACGGTCACCTACAACAACGAGTCGGACGTTGACCATCGCTGTGTCGGCTTCACCGCTCCCTACTCGACGATTGTCGACAAGGATCTCGACACGGATTACGACGAGGAAGATCTGGCTGCGGCAATTACCTTGATCCAGGGTCTGGAGAACGGCGGCGATGTCTCGCTCCTCGCAGCCGACGAGGACGGTGACCCGATCGCGTACGAGGATCCGAACGCGGATCCGGCCAACCCGGATAACGATGTCGTCGGCCTGGTTCTGCCGTTCGTCTTCGCGCAGCCAGGAAACAGTGTCGTCGTGCCCGCCGGCGAGGCCGTGTCGTGGACGGCCCCCACCCCGGATTCTCCGGCGATCGGTGCCGCGCTCTGCGTGCCCGTGGATCCTGAAACCGGTGCGCTGGGCGCGATGGAGACCAACATCGGCATCGACAAGCAGGTCGTCGCCGACCAGATCAACGGCAAGATTCCCGGTGGTTCGGTCGAGCCCGTGGGTGCGGGCAGCATCTCCGGCGGCAGCGTCGAGACGGGCGTCACCATGCTCGGCAGCCTTGCCGGCGATGAGGAGCCCCCGGCTGACGAAGAGCCGCCGGCCGGGGAGGAGTAGTGACCCCTGGGTGTCCGGGCGAAAGCCCGAACGGCACCCTTAGCGGTCACACGGTGACAGATGGCGGTTGACGCGCCGACGCTGAATCGCACCTGATCTCACCGAATCCGCACGCACCACAGCTGACCCCGGCAGGCCCCCACCCCGGATGCGGGTGGACCGGCCGGGGTCGGCTGCGCTGAGGCGACCGCAGTCATCTACTAACGTGTGGGCCATGACCAGCGCGCATGACCCCGTGGCACCGCATGACCCCCTGGCGCCGCCCACCACGGACCGCTTCGGCACGCCCGGCACCCCGCAGGCCACGCGCGTGATGCTTCTCGGCTCCGGTGAGCTCGGCAAGGAGGTCACCATCGCGCTACAGCGCCTGGGCGTCGAGGTGATCGCCGTGGACCGCTACGACGCCGCCCCCGCGCACCAGGTCGCCCACCGCTCGCACACCATCGACATGACAAACGGCGACGAGGTCCGCCGCGTCGTGGAGTTGGAGAAGCCGCAGGTGATCCTGCCGGAGATCGAGGCCATCGCCACCGCCGCGCTGGCCGAGATCGAGGCCGAGGGTCTGGCCCGGGTGGTGCCCACCGCGCGGGCGGTCCAGCTGACCATGGACCGCGAGGGCATCCGCCGCCTCGCCGCCGAAGAGCTCGGCCTTCCGACCAGCCGCTACGCGTTCGCCTCGTCCCTGGAGGAGCTGCGCGAGGCGTGCGAGGCGATCGGGTACCCGTGTCTGGTGAAGCCGACGATGTCGTCGTCGGGCAAGGGGCAGTCCTCCCTCCACGGTCCCGGTGACGTGGAGACGGCGTGGAACTACGCGCAGTCCGGCGCCCGCGTGGCGGGCGCGCGCGTGATCGTGGAATCGTTCGTGGATTTCGAGTACGAGATCACCCTGCTCACCGTCCGCAGCGTCGATCCCGACACGGGGAAGATCCGCACCGATTTCTGCGAGCCGATCGGGCACACGCAGGAGCGCGGCGACTACGTCGAGTCGTGGCAGCCGCAGCCTATGACGCAGGATGCCTACGACTCGGCGCGGTCGGTCGCGGCACGCATCACCGGCGCGCTCGGAGGCGTGGGCGTGTTCGGCGTCGAGCTGTTCGTCAAGGGCGTCGATGTCTACTTCTCCGAGGTCAGCCCCCGGCCGCACGACACCGGCCTGGTCACGCTGCGCAGTCAGGTGCTCAGTGAGTTCGAGATGCACGCGCGCGCCGTGCTGGGCCTGCCGGTCGTCACCACCATGGCCAGCCCCGGTGCGTCCGCAGTCGTGTACGGCGGTACGGATGTAGAGGACGGGGCCGAGGGGGTGGGTTTCACGGGCGTCGCCGCGGCGCTCGCCGTGCCCGAGGCCGACGTGCGACTGTTCGGCAAGCCCTCGGCCACCGAGTTCCGCCGGATGGGCGTCGCCGTGGCCACC
>NZ_JAALDM010000336.1:7053-8950 GCF_014144865.1 Dietzia aerolata
ATTCCGCACGCGAGCTGCCGCGTGAACCCACTACGCCCTGGATCCTCGGGCTCAATGCCCTGCTGGTGGCGGCGTGGCTCGGAGTGCTGGTCTGGCAGGTCGCGGTGCTGCCCGAGCAGGCGCCCACCCGGTTCGATGTCGGGGGCGAGCCGACGCAGTGGTCGTCGCGGACCTGGACCCTGGGGTACTCGCTGCTGCTGCCCCTGGTCGCCGCGTTGCCGCTGCCGTTGCTGTCCCTGCTCGCGCTGCGCCGGCCCGAGATGCTGAGCGTGCCGAACCGTGATTGGTGGACGGCGACTGGCCCGCGGATCCGGCGCTTCGAGCGGCTGCTGCGCGAGGACCTGTGGCTGATCACCGCGCTGATGATGATGCTGTTCGTCAGTATCCAGGTGGTCATCACGCAGGCCTCGGCCACGCCGGGGCAATCGCTGCCGGGCTGGCTGCTGGCAGTGCCGACGGTGGTGTTTCTGATGTTGCTGGGCGCGCTCATGGTCCGTATGTTCGGCGGCCGCTACGCCGAGCAGCCCGACCTGGACGGGTAGTACCTCAGCCGGACACCTCCACGCCGTCGCGCCATCCAGCCTTTCCGGATTAGACGGACCAGTCGACCGCGGGAGATAGGAGTTGCTCGACCAACGACCGGGATAGTTAACTGACTGGTCAACCTGCTGTGAGAAAGTGGCGTGCATGACCATCAGTGAGGCTGTTGCCGAGGCTCGCGAGTTGCCGCGCGAACCCACTGCGCCCTGGATCCTGGCCATCGTGGCCATATTGACAGTCACCTGGCTTGGCGTGATCGTCTGGCAGATCGTGGTGTTGCCCGAGTCGGTGGCCACTCATTTCGACTCGTCTGGGCAAGCCGATGGCTGGATGAGCAAGCCCGGGGCGATTGCCACGGCATTGTTGATTCCACTGATCGTGGTGTTCCCGATGCCACTTCTGTCACGAATCGCGTTGCGGTGGCCGTCCCTCATCAATTCGCCCAATCGCGACTGGTGGATGGCTACAGCGCCACGGTTGAGTCGGTATGAGCGTCTTATGCGTGAGGACCTGTGGCTGATTGCCGCAGCGACGTTGGCCGTGCTGGTGATGGCGAACGTGGGGATCACGCAGGCCGCGATCACGAGCGGCGACGGGGTGTCTTCGGTCTACATGTGGGGCACGCTCGTGGTCCTGGCGGTGGGCATCGGTGCGGTGATCGTGCGGATGCTGAGCGGCCGCTACACGGAGCAGGCCGACCTCGACTGACCGCACCGCGCCGCGCCAGACCGCACTGCGCCGCGCCATTCAGCACCGCGCCAGACCACCGCACCCCGCTCCGAAGACTTTTCCCGACCACGCTCACACGCCTCCGCGCTGCGCCTATACCCTCGATTTCGCCCGCCGCACGAGATCCGTTCGACCACTGCGGCGTGGCCTGTGGCCTGCGAAGACGTCGTCGCGCGAGCGGTCTGCGGCCCTACATGTGGATGGTCGTCACCTCTGTACACAGGCTTCCCTCGCCGGGCCGGATCCGCTTCGCGATACCCCTAGCGTGATCTCCCGAGCGGCCCGGTGGTGCGGGCCGGGAGGGGAGCGGGGCGATGACAGATCAGGGGAGCGCGAGGTCGTGGCAGGTGCCGGCCTCGTGGGGCGAGGCGGAAACGCGGCACGGGCTGGGTGACGCGTCGGCACTGTCTTTCGGGCAGGACGTGATCGACGGCTACGCACGGCAGGTCCGTGTGGCGGGACAGGAGTGCGCCGAGCAGGCGTCGGAGCTGGTCGAGGCGCTTGAGGAGGCGTCGGCGGCGGCGTCGGGGATGTCGGCGGTGCTGGCGAGCGCGGTGCCGGGCGGGCTGATGTCCGGGCCGGCGCTGACCGAATGCGCCGCACTGCTCGCGCGGCGGGCGAGCGACTG
>NZ_JAALDM010000041.1 GCF_014144865.1 Dietzia aerolata
GAGCCACATCTGCCAGAGCGGGCCGAACGACACGCGCCGCACCCCGAGCCCACGCAACGCGGTCAGGTCGCCGGCGCCGTGCCCCTTGACCGGGTGCGCGGTGACGTTCAGCGGGACCGAGACCGCCCCGGCCAGGCGGCTCACCTGCTCGGCGGTCGACAGGCCCACCGGGTACACGGACCGGGCGCCCGCCTGCTCCATGAGCCGGATGCGCTCCTCGGCCTCGGCGAGCGGGTCCTCGAACGCATCGGTGCCGAGCTTGACCGCATCGGTCCGGCCGTTGATGACGAACGGCACCCCGGCGTCGTCCGCCGCGCGACGCGCGGCGGCGATGTAGTCGGCATGCTCCTGACGGTCACGCACGCGCTTGCCCTCGCCGTGCACGACGTCCTCGATGTTGGCGCCCACCGCACCGGCGTCGAGCAGTCGGGAGATCAGCTCCGCGGGCTCGAGCCCGTACCCGGACTCCACATCGGCGCTGACCGGGACGTCCACCGAATCCACGATCGTCCGGACCACCGACAGGTACTCGCCGAAATCCATGTTCTCCCCGTCGGCGCTGCCGATCGCGTCGGCGACAGGGTGGCTGCCGACGGTCAGGCCGGCGAACCCCGCCCCGGCGGCCACTGCGGCGCTCCACGTGTCCCAGACCGTGGGCAACACCAGCAGTTCGCCCGATTCGTGCCGGTCCGCGAGCTCCTTCGCCCGTGCGGTCACATCCGTCATGGCAATCCTCCTCGATCCGACTACATACGGGCCCGACCCTACGGGATGGTTCCGCCGGCCCATCCGGCGTAAAGTGAGGTGGATCACAGTAGAGGAGGGCGCCGTGAACCACACCTACAACATCACCGAGATCGTCGGCTCGTCACCCGAGGGCACCGACCAGGCCATCGCCAACGCCGTGGAGGAGGCCTCCAGGACGATCCGGAACCTCGAGTGGTTCGAGGTGCAGTCCGTCCGCGGGAAACTCGACGGGGGCGTGGTGGCCCATTGGCAGGTCACCATCAAGGTGGGGTTCCGGCACGAGCCCTGAGCCGGGCATCCGGACGCCCGGGGCGGCCCCCGGGTTCCACGGAAACGGCATTCCACACCCCTGTTCCGCGTTGTCCACAGATCGGCGTGCAGGGGTGTCGCCGCCGGTCCGGCCCGTCAAGACTCGAGGGCATGAGATTCGAGAACCTCCCCGAGAACTGGACCACCCTGCCCCTCGACGACGCACCGCTCGCCGCGGGCGTGATCGACCTCGTGGTGGGATTCCGCGACCGACTGCGCAATTCGCTGCTGATCCTGCCGTGCGACCACCGCGACGTCGGCCTGCCCGCTCCCGTGTTGGCCTCCGACGTCGACTGGTCCGAACCCGCCCCGCTCCGCCGCGAGAAGATGAGCCTCCTGCCCCAGATCCCGGCCGCAGGCTTCGTCGTGGCGCTCTCCGCCCGCCACCGCCTGCCCGATCAACTCGTGCGTGGCTGGATCCGGACCGTGGAGGACACCCTCGACGCCTCCGGGCAGGCCCTGCTGGCGTTCGGCGTGGCCGACATGGACCACGTGGAGATCGTGGGCGGGCGCGCCGCCCGCAACGGCAGTCTCGGAGCCGCCAGCTGAGCACCGGGTCGCCGCGTGGGTGCCCCACGCTGCCGGGCTGGGCACTCACGCAGCAAGCCACGGCCTGCGTCGACGGTAAGATCTCCCCTCATGCCCGACAACTTCTCTGACACCGGGCGCGAGAGCACCGTCGACTACGCGGCACTCCCCGGTCCGGGCGGGCGGAAATCACTCATCCCACCGGTCGACGCGCGCTGGTGGACGCTCAAGGTCGCCCTGTCCCAGCGCCCGTGGAGCTTCATCGCCTCCGCCGGGATGGCCCTCTCGTTCCTGTGCAACGGGATCACCCCGGTTGTCGTGGGGCGCGCTGTCGACGACGCGATCGCCACCTCCTCACTCAGCCGACTGGGTTTCTGGATCCTCGTCCTCGGCGCGGTGTTCGTCGTGGCCATCGCCGCGAACTGGACCGCACGGTTCATGCTCGTGCGCAGCCAGCAACTGGTGAGCCACGACCTGCGGACCATGGTCACCGACCGCATCCAGGACCCGCGCGGATTCGCCGGCCGGGAGCGGACCGCAGGTGGCCTGCTGTCCATCGCCTCCTCCGACACCACCCGGGTCGGCGACATCGTGATGATGACCGTGATGCCGGTGGCCGAGGCCGCCGCCATCACCTACGGCTCCATCATGATGTTCACCATCAACCCGTGGCTCGGCCTGGGCACCCTCATCGGCGGCCCGGCCCTGGTCGTGGTGGCACTGTGGGTCGCCCGGCCCCTCCAGCGCCGGTCCGTGGCCCGGCAGCAGGCCATCGCCGAGACCGCCGCCATGGCCACCGATGTGGTCCAGGGGCTGCGGATCCTCAAGGGGCTGGGCGCGATCGTCACCGTCCGCCGCCGCTACGACGCGGTGTCCGGCAACGCCTACGAGCGCACCATTCACGCCACCGCCGCCGAGGCCAGGCTCAACGGGTCCACCGACGTCGCCGGGGCGCTCTTCGTGGCCACCCTCGGCATCGCCACCGGCTGGCTCGCCCTTCAGGGCCACGTCGCGATCGGAGAGCTCATCACCGTGGTGGGACTCACCCAGTTCCTGGTCACGCCCATGACCATGCTGGGCCGCAACCTCGCCTCCCGCTGGGCCTCCGCCGAAGCCTCCGGCAGCCGCATCCGGGAAGTCCTCGGCGCCGACTTCGAGCGACTGTCCGAGGTGGACGCCGAGCGCGCCGACCGCGTCATCTCCTCGCTACCGACCGGCCTGACGGTCGTCACAGGTAGCGACCCCGAGGTGATCCACCGCCTCGAGTCACTGCCACGCACCCGTGTCGTCGTCGTCCCCCACTCCTCCGACCTGTTCGACGGCACGGTGGCCGACAACGTCCACCCCGACCGCGCGGTCGCCGAGCAGGCCCTGCGTGTGGCCTCCTGTGACGACATCCCCGAGGGTCCCGACAAGCGGATCGGCGAGAACGGCCGCATGCTCTCCGGCGGACAACGCCAGCGCGTGGCCCTGGCCCGCGCGATCGCGGCCGACCCCGAGGTGGTGATCCTGCAGGACCCCACCACCGCCGTCGACTCGGTCACCGAACAGGCCATCGCCGACGCCGTCGCCCTCCACCGCACCGGACGTCGCACCCTGGTGTTCACCGAGGCCCCCGCCTGGAGCGCCGTCGCCGACCACGTGCTGGACGTCGCCGACCTGGCAGGACCCACCACGCAGCTCACCCCGGAGGCCGCCCGGTGACCACACCCGACCTCGACACCCCTCCCGAGAAGGCGGACACCGCCCTGCGGTTCCCCCTGGCCAGCTTCGGCCAGGTCCGCTCCGAGGTGGCCGCCCAGCTCCGGCGCGTACCCCACGCCACCCCGATCCTGCTGCTCGCGGTGGTCCTGCTCGGCACCGGCGCCTACGCCAGCGTGCAGGTCCCCCAGCTCATGGGCCAGATAGTCGACCTGGTCTCCGGAGAACTCGACCGCCCCCTGTGGCTCATCGCCACCACCCTGGTGGGCGCCGCGGTCGCCGGCGCCGTCCTCAGCGCCAGCGGCTTCTACACCCTGTCCCGCATCTCCGAACGGGTGATCGCCAACCTGCGCCAGGACATGATCGGCACCGCGCTGGGCCTGCCCACCCACCGTGTGGAAGACGCCGGCAGCGGCGACCTGGTGAGCCGCTCGACCGACGACGTGGCCGAGCTCTCCTCCGCCGTCACCGAGACCGTCCCGGCGCTGTCCACCTCGATCTTCACCGTCAGCGCCACCGTGATCGCCCTGTTCGCGCTCGACTGGCAGTTCCTCGTGATCCCGCTCGTCGTGGCACCCCTGTACTACGTCGCCGCACGGATGTATCTGGCCAAGGCACCCGACCGCTACGCCGCCGAGCGTGCCGCCATGGCCGAGCGCGCCCGCCGGGTGCTCGAAGCGATCCGCGGCCGCGCCACCGTACGCGCGTTCTCCATGGAGAACCGCATGCACACCGACATCGGCAACGCCTCCTGGGCAGTGGTGACCAAGGGCATCCGCGCCCGCACCACCATGCTCATCCTCAACGTGTGGATGCTCGTCGGCGAGTTCCTCATGCTCGCCCTCGCCCTGGTGGTGGGTTACCACCTAGTCTCCACCGAGGTCCTCACCGTGGGCGCGGTCACCGGCGCGGTCCTCATGATCATCCGCCTGCGCGGACCACTCAACATGTTCATGCGCGTCCTCGACGTGGTGCAGTCCGGCTACGCCTCACTCGCACGCATCGTCGGCGTGGTCACCGACCCGCCCGTCCCCGTCCCCGACAGCGGCGTGGACGCCCCCCGCGGCCGTGTACAGCTGCAGGACGTGAGCTTCTCCTACGGCGGCTCGTGGGCGGTCCGCGACATCAACCTCACCATCGAACCCGGCCAGACCGTGGCCCTGGTGGGAGCCTCCGGCGCCGGCAAGACCACCGTCGCGGCTCTTCTGGCCGGACTGCTCGTGCCTGACCAGGGCCGGGTGCTGGTCGACGGCTACCCCGTCTCCGAACTCTCCGACCGCGAGCGGATCGCCCGCCTGGCGACCGTGAGCCAGGAGGTGCACGTCTTCTCCGGCACCCTGCGCCAGGACATGACGCTGGCCAAGCCCGACGCCACTGACGACGAACTGCTCAAGGCACTGGACCGGGTCCACGCCCGCTCGTGGTTCGACCGCCTCCCCGACGGCCTGGACACCGTGGTGGGGGCCCGGGGCACCCAGCTGGACCCGGTGGCTGCACAACAACTCGCGCTGGCACGCGTCCTGCTGCTCGATCCGGCGATCATCATCATGGACGAGGCCACCGCCGAAGCCGGGTCCGCCGGGGCCGAGGCCCTCGAGGATGCCGCCGACGTGGTGACCCGCGACCGCTCCGCTCTCGTGGTGGCACACCGCTTGGACCAGGCCTCGCAGGCCGACGCGATCGTCGTGATGGACACCGGCCGGATCGTCGAGCTGGGCACCCACGCCGAACTGCTCGACTACGGCGGGATCTACGACCGGCTCTGGACCGCGTGGTCGGCAGGCCGTCGGGCCGTCGACACCCAGGAGAACCCGACCTCATGAGCGCGGCACCCCGGACGGACGCAGCTCAACCGAACGGGGTCTCGCAGGAACCGGACACCCCGAGCACGCGCGTCCCCGCGGCTCCGGTGAGCTGCCCGTCCAGCGAGAAATCCGAGCCCTCCGTGCGGAACACCGGTGCCTCGGCCCCCGCGCCCTCACTCCACCTGGACCAGTCCTCGCCGATCCGCAGGTCGACCGACGTCAGCCGGAGCGAGTCCCTGTCGAAGTTGATCTGCACATCCCGGATCTCGGCCCAGTCCTCGTCAGCGACCTCCGGGGTGACCACCAGAGGCCCGCTCCTGCTCGAGGCCCACAGACACATCACCGCGAATCCGGCGGCGTCGTCGTCTACCCCATCTCCTCCGGCGACCACCCGCCCGTCCAGTTCCAACCGCTCAAGGGTCCCCGACTCGAACAGTTCCACCTCACGGTCCGGCTCCGCGCCCCCACAGCCCGCCAGCACCAGCGCCGACGCCAGCGACGCGACCACCCCCGCCACCGACCGTCGCACGCGAAACGTCACCACACCGATGCCCATCGGCCCACGTTAACCACCTGTGACGACGCGCGGGCCAGGATCGTCCCTCTGCCCCGCGATCACGCTCGAACGGGGTCAGCGGCCGACATTTCCACGCACGTCGGCGTGGAGTAGACCACACTGCAAGGGGTACCGGGACGACTGCGCCCGACAGCGATGTCGCCCGACTCCCCCGGTCCCGGCGAGTGGTGCCGCCCACAACGCCGCGGATGGGGGGATGATGGTGCCGCGAGATGACGACGTTCCACAAGAACAAGATCAGCACAAAACGAAAGAGTCGATACCTATGACCGATGGCAGACAGACGATCATCTACACCCTCACGGATGAGGCCCCCCGCCTGGCGACCGAGGCGTTCCTGCCCGTCGTCAGCACCTTCGCCGATGCCGCCGGAATCGATGTCACCACCAGCGACATCTCGGTGGCCGCGCGCATCCTCGGCGCGTTCCCCGAGCGCCTCACCGACGAGCAGAAGGTGCAGGACAACCTGGCCGAGCTCGGTCGTCTGACGCAGGACGCCAGCACGAACATCATCAAGCTGCCCAACATCAGTGCCTCCGTCCCGCAGCTCACCAAGGCGATCGCCGAGCTGCAGGACAAGGGTTACGACATTCCCGACTTCCCCTGGGACCCGCAGAGCGACGAGGAGAAGGAGACCGCCGAACGGTACGCCGGCATCCTCGGTAGCGCGGTCAACCCGGTTCTTCGTCAGGGCAACTCCGACCGTCGCGCACCGAAGGCCGTCAAGGAGTACGCCAAGGCCAACCCGCACTCCATGGGCAAGTGGTCCATGGCCTCGCAGACCCACGTCGCGCACATGACGCACGGCGACTTCTACGCCGGAGAGAAGTCGATCATCCTCGACCGCGACTGCGACGCCCGCATGGAGGTCGTGACGCCGGACGGCGAGACCCACGTCCTCAAGACCGTGCCGCTTCAGAAAGGCACCGTCGTGGACTCAATGTTCATGAGCAAGAAGGCTCTGCTGGAGTTCTACGAGGAGCAGCTCAATGACGCCAAGGAGACCGGCGTCATGTTCTCATTGCACGTCAAGGCCACCATGATGAAGGTGAGCCACCCGATCGTGTTCGGCCACGCCGTCCGCGTGTTCTACAAGGACGCCTTCGAAAAGTACGGCGAGCTGTTCGACGAGCTCGGCATCAACGTCAACAACGGCATGGGCGACCTGTACGCCAAGATCGACACCCTGCCGTCCGCCAAGCGCGAGGAGATCATCGAGGAGCTGCACCGCTGCCACGAGCAGCGGCCGGAGCTCGCGATGGTCGACTCGGCCCGCGGCATCTCCAACTTCCACTCCCCCTCCGACGTGATCGTGGACGCCTCCATGCCCGCGATGATCCGCATCGGCGGCAAGATGTACGGCGCCGACGGCCGCAAGAAGGACACCAAGGCGGTCATCCCGGAGTCCACGTTCGCGCGGATTTACCAGGAGATCATCAACTTCTGCAAGACCAACGGCGCGTTCGACCCCACCACTATGGGCACCGTGCCGAACGTCGGACTCATGGCGCAGAAGGCCGAGGAGTACGGCAGCCACGACAAGACCTTCGAGGTCAAGTGGGGCGGCGTGGCCAACATCGTCGACGCCGCCACCGGCGAGGTTCTGCTCTCCCAGGACGTCGAGGCCGGCGACATCTGGCGCATGTGCACCGTCAACGACGCGCCGATCCGCGACTGGGTGGGGCTCGCCGTGGACCGCGCCCGCGCCTCCGGCATGCCGGCTGTCTTCTGGCTGGACCCATACCGGCCGCACGAGAACAACCTCATCACCCTGGTCAACGAGTACCTCGCCGACCACGACACCGAGGGTCTGGACATCCAGATCATGTCCCAGGTGCGTGCCATGCGGTACACCCTCGAGCGCGCCTGGCGTGGGCTCGACACCATCTCGGTGACCGGCAACATCCTGCGTGACTACCTCACCGACCTGTTCCCGATCCTCGAGCTGGGCACCAGCGCCAAGATGCTCTCCGTGGTGCCGCTCATGGCGGGCGGCGGGCTGTACGAGACGGGCGCCGGCGGCTCCGCCCCCAAGCACGTGCAGCAGCTCGTGGAGGAGAACCACCTGCGCTGGGACTCCCTCGGCGAGTTCCTCGCGCTGGGTGCGAGCCTGGACGACCTCGGGCGCAAGTACGACAACCCCAAGGCCACCATCCTGGCCAAGGCGCTCGACACCGCGACCGGCAAGCTGCTCGAGAACCGCAAGTCGCCGTCGCGAGTCACGGGCGAGCTCGACAACCGTGGCAGCCAGTTCTGGCTCTCGCTGTACTGGGCCCAGGAGCTCGCCGCGCAGACCGAGGACGCCGGGCTGGCCGAGCGGTTCGCGCCACTGGCCGAGAAGCTCGCCGCCGATCAGGAGAAGATCCTCGAGGAGCTGACCGTCGTCCAGGGCAACCCCGTTGACCTGGGCGGTTACTACCAGCCCGACTCCGAGAAGCTGAAGAGCGCGATGCGCCCCAGCGCCACGCTCAACGCTCACCTGGACAGCGCCTTCGCCTGACGCGGCCACAGGCGCCGGGTGAGAGAACACCGCGCCCCCGTCGGAATCGTCCGGCGGGGGCGCGGTGCTGTGTCTGAGACGAGAATTTTACGACGACGACAACGCCTTCTGCGGCAGTCGCGGGGCGACGTCCGTGGGCAGTGGCAGGTCAGCCGTCGAACGCGGTCTTCATGCAGCGCATGGCCGCCAGCGTCTTGGGCACCCCGATGTACGGCATGAGGTGCACGAAGCATTCCGCTACCTGCTCCCTCGACATACCGGCCACTTCTACGGCTGTCTTGATATGGCCGGTCAGCTGGGGCTCGGTGCCGCCCATCGCCGCCAGGGCCGCCATGTTGAGCATCTGCCGGTCGCGCAGCTCGAGCCCGTCGCGCTGGTAGGTGCCACCGAACACCGCTCCTACCACCCAGTCGGAGGCGCCCGGGGCGTACTCGTCCAACTGCTGCTTCCACGCGGCGGTACCCTCCGGCGACTGCGTCTGCTCGACGAACTGGTTGCCCTTGTCCATGCTCAGTTCCACTGTTGACCTCCTTGTCGATCGGGAAAATATCTGGTCAGGCTAACAGTTGTGGCCGGTTGTATCCGGCCACTCCAGCGCGCCGGGGGCGTAGGATCAACCCGTTCGGCGGATCTTCCCTGTTCGGTGTGGCTGACGGAGTGCGGACGCTGCGGCCGGGACGCATCCCAGGTTTTTCAGACGGGAGTACGGGACATGCATCGTTTCCAGGGACGCGCCGCGACGATCGGCGTTGCAGCGATGGCCGGGGCTGCGCTCCAGCTGTCCGGGTGCACCGCCGACCCCTCGAGTGATACGGGCAACGTCGCGTCCGCAAGCTCCTCCGAGCGTGGGACCACCACGGTCACCGCAACCGCCCCGGCCACCACGACCGAGCCCGGATCCACAAGCACGCCTGCGGGCACGGGCACCGGGCTGACCTCCGTCGACCCCGCTACCTTCACCGCGCCTCAACACCCCGACGCCTACACCTGGAACTACTCCACGGGCGGCCAGTACCGCGGGTTGTGCGTCTCCGGAGGCGACGGCGTGACCTGCACGGGCAAGCCCGCGGCATCGGTGCCGGATCTCACCGAGCACTTCCCGGGTCGGCCCAGCGCGATCGAACTGGGCCGCGCCGGGCTTCGGTATACGTTTGTCGAGGGGATCCCCGGCGGGCCGGGCGTCCTCGAGACGGGTCAGCAGGTTCAGATCGGTGAAACCCGCTGTTCAAAGCCGAACAGCTCCACTCTCGAGTGCCGCTACGGCAGCAACTCGTTCACCATCACCGGCGCAGGTCAGACGATATCCACTTCCGGCAACGTGCTCGCTGAACGCGACTACTCCAACCATCCCCGCTCAGGAGGCGGCTCCTCGGCAGATTCCCAGTCCGGCTCCGGCTCTTCTTCCGGGCAACCGAGTGACTACATGGGCGCCAGCGGCCTCGTGAGCGGAGTACGCACGTCCGACGGGAGGCTGGTCACCGCATCTACCCCCTCGTGTGATGGGCGCGGAATCCTCATCCTCGACTCCTACGTGGAGGCGTCCAGTCCTCAGCAGGGCATCGCCGATCTGCTCGACAAGCATTCGGGGGCGGGGTTCGCCACACCGGGCCAGTGCCCGTCACTGCGGGCGAGCCTCAACGGCGCCCGCGTGTACCCGATCTACCTCGACTACGGGCACGACACGGCCACACTATGTCAGGCCAAGGCCTCGCGTGGCGGCAATGCCCGACTGCTCACCCAGACTGCGGATTTCAGCGACCCCTGCTGATCGCCGCCCCGCCAGCCTCATCGCGCCGGGGCCAATCCGCCGCTGAGCAGTCGATCCCACCCGCGTGGCATCGGCGCCGTCACCACCAGCTCCGAACCGTCGGGCAGCGGAATCACCATCCGCGCTGCGTGGAGGTGGAGTCCCCGGCCGCCACTGCGCTTGACGAGGTCATTGAACGCGCGGTCACCGTAGCGGTCGTCTCCGGCGATCGGGTGGCCCTCATGGTGGAGGTGGACGCGGATCTGGTGCTTGCGCCCGGTCAGAAGACGGACGTCGACGAGTGTGGCGCGATTCCCCACCCGGCGACGGGGCTCTACATGTGTCTCGGCGCGCAGCCCTGTAGGATGCGCCACGACCCCGGTGTCGCGCGTGAGCAGTGGCGTCTCCAGTACGGTCACGCCATCAGACCAGGCCCCCTCCACGATCGCGAGGTATCGCCGGTCAATCTCGTCCTCCCGGTCTCGCAGCAGTTCGTGAAGGTACCGGAGCATTGAGGGGGTCTTGGCCAGGACGAGCACTCCGGAGGTGTCCCGGTCCAGCCTGTGGCCGAGCTCGAGTTCGTGAAGGTCGGGGCGGAGATATCTCAAGGCCTCGATCACCCCGAAGGGATTATCGGTCCCCTTGTGGACCGCCACGCCGGCCGGCTTATTGATGGCCAGCAGGTCAGCGTCTTCGTAGACCACGGCATTCTTCACCCGGTCCAGTAGTGCGGCGGGAGGTCGGGGCCCGGTCGATGCGGGAGCCTCCACCGTCAGTGCGGGGATCTCGACCACATCGCCCTCGACGAGGCGGTAATTCTGCTCGGTCTTGCGCCCGTTGACCCGGAGTTTCCCCTTCCGGAGGAGCTGGAACAACAGGCCTGCCGGTACACCCTTGAGCTGGGACCGCAGAAACTTGTCGAGTCTGCGGCCAGCGTGCTCACCGTCAATGGCGATGGTCTCGGCCGGGCGTGGGGCCCTCTTCGTCACTGGGTCAGCGGCGGATACCTTCGGATGCCTCGCCTGCGGCGGCGGCCGACCGGAGGAGTGAATCCTCCTGCGGCCGTCTCGGCTGCCAGCTTCGGCCTTGGCGCGAAACCGGTGCCTCGGGCCCGACCTTCTGCCGGAACTGGCTCCCCTGCCAGACACAGATTCTCACCACTCCACGCGACACGCTCAGCGACCCGATATGACTACTCCCTGCACTTCATCACAGTCTCATCCGCCGGGCCAGTTGAGCGGAGCCGAGGTCAATGGAGTCGCGCGTAATTGATCGTGCTCAGCGCCTCGTTCACCTCGGAGAAAATCGCACTGACGCCGGTGATGCCGAAGCCGGCGAGCCGCTCGGTGTGCATCCTCACGTACGCCTCGGCGTTCTCGCGGGTGTCGAACAGGTAGATGCCGCCGGACTGCTCAGCGGGCTGATCCTCGATCCACACCTTCCAGATGAAGCCCGGCTCGGCGTTGATCGACTCGGCGAGGCCACGGAACGCCTCCGACATCTCCTCACCCCAGGGGCCCTGCATCGGGAAATTGACCTGAACCAGAACAGCCATTGCTCCTCCTCGTGGCTCGCAGCGTAAACCCAGGCTACGCGGACTGCGACCACGTCCTTCGAGAATCGATTCGTGCCGATCCGGAGCCGTGCTTGACTGGCCGCAGGGTGCCTGATGAACGCCGACGCCACCGGGGAGGCCACGCATGTCCGTTCTCGCGGCTGGCCGCCGACACACCGTCGCCGTGCGCCGGGACGGAGCAGTGCTCGCGACCGGACACAACGGCGCCGGCGAGTGCAACGTGTCCGGCTGGACCGACATCGTGGCGGTGGCGGCCGGCACCGTGCACGCCGCGCGCAACACCGGCCGATCCCACACCGTGGGACCGCGCGCCGACGGGACCGTGGTGGCAACGGGCTGGAACGGAGACGGCCAGACCGACGTCAGCGCGTGGCGAGACATCCGTGCCGTGGCCGCCGGGTGGCGGACGACCCTCGGCCTCCGACGCGACGGGACGGTGGATGCCGCAGGACGGAACTCGGAGGGCCAGTGTGAGGTCGCGCTGTGGCGCGACATCGTCGACATCGCGTGCGGTGACTGGCACTCCGCGGCGGTCCGTGCCGACGGTGGCATCGTCGTCGTCGGAAATAATCGCCGGGGACAGTGCGACGTCGGAGGGTGGTCGCGCGTGCGGTCCGTCGCCGCCGGTCACCTCCACACCGTGGGAGTGGACGACGACGACAACGTGCTCGCCACCGGCGACGCCAGCACCGGCGCCTGCAACGTCTCGGATTGGAGCGGGGTGACCTCGATCGCGGCCGGAAGCCACCACACCGTCGGCCTACGCCACGACGGATCCGTGCTGGCCGTCGGCGCGAACGAGTTCGGACAGTGCGAGGTCGGACAGTGGAAGGATGTCGTGGCGATCGCCGCCGGGGCGGCCCACACGGTCGCTCTACTTTCCGACGGCCGATTCGTGGCGACCGGCAGCGACGCCGACGGACAGTGCCGCGTCGACACCTGGGCCCGGCACTGACACGGGGACCTCAGTCGCGCAGCACGTAGCTCTGGGTCTGGACGACCTGGTCGGTGGTCTGACACCAGGCCTGGGCCTCGGCGTCGACCTCCTTGAGCGGGTGGACGATGTCGGCATCGTGCAGCGTGATGTACGGCTTGCCCAGTGCGGCGCAGTAACCCGCGTCGAATGCCGCGTTCCACTGCTTGTACTTGTCGCCGAAACGCACCACGACCATGTCGGCCTTCTCGATCAGCGTCCGCGTGCGGATCGCGTTGACCTTCGAGGACTGGTGGTCGCGCCAGAACTGCACGTCGTTCTCGCCCAGGTGATCGCCCGCGGCGTCGCTCGCGGGATGGTCGGTCACGGGCGCGGTGAACGTCACGTCCAGGCCGGCCGCCTTCGCGCCGCGGGCGACCTCCTCGCGCCAGTCGGTGTGGATCTCGCCGGACAGATAAACGGTGAAGGTCATGTCCCCACCATCCTATGAGCAGGTCCGCGGCGGCAACCGGGGGCGATGATGTCCGACCCCTGTGCCAGTGTTCCTTCTCACGAGGACGGCGCCCGCCGTCCGCTATTGGACTCGAGGCTGGCTCGGACAATTGGTCCGGCAACCCGGCCAACCGGCCAGCAGGCCAGGACAGTGAGGACCCGTTATGCCTCGATCGACCGACGTGAGCTCCTTTGACCGGATCTGGCCCCTCCTCCTCGCGGCGGTGGAGGAGCTTCACGGGCGTGGATTCACCGCAGTCCGGGTCATACCGACGTTCGGCCCAGTCGGTTATTGGCGGCTGCAGATCACTACCGCCGTGAACCTCCGAGACGGAGTGAATCTCCCGTTCCGCGATGACAGCGCCGTGTTCGGGCTGTCCGCGGGCGGGTTCCCGAGCGTCGGATCCCTGGAGGTCTCGGCTGCCACGACGGTGGACGAGGTCGCCGAGGAGTTCCTCCGCTGTCTCGGCTCGCCTCGGGCGGAGACGTATTTCAACGACGACGAGTACTGCCTGTGGTTCGCGGCTATGCGTCGACAGGCGGACCGATTCCCCACCCGCAGCGTTCAGTGACGAACATAGTGGGTGGCGGTGCGCGGGAGTGGACATCACTCCCCCGCCGGGCTGGGTGACCGAACGCTAGCCGCCGTTCGTCTCGTCAGCCCCGCGCTCGGGGATCGTCGAGCAGGTCGATTCCATAGTCGGCCACGACGGCCCGCATCTCGGAGAGGTACCGCTCGGCCTGGGCCGTGAGGGGGATTCCGGAATGGCTGATCCAGCCGATCTCGATGCTCTCGTCCACCTCGAGCGGGATCGCGACGATTTCCGGGTCCAGGTCGTCGCTGATGATGCCGGTCGAAATCGTGTAACCGTCAAGACCGATCATGAGGTTAAAAATGGTGGCGCGGTCCGAGACCCGGATCTCCCGCTTGCTGGACCGCGTGGAGAGGATCTCCTCGGCGAAGTAGAACGAGTTGTTCGCCCCCTGGTCGAAGGTGAGTCGCGGCAGTTCTGCCAGATCGTCGAGGGTGACGCTGTCCCGGGAGGCCAGAGGATTCTGCCGGGAGATAAAGATGTGCGGGACCGCCGCGAACAGTGGGTGGAACACCAGGCCGGAGTCCCGCAGGAGCTTGTCGATGACCTTGCGGTTGAAGTCGTTCCTAAAGAGAACGCCGACCTCACTTCGCAGGGTCCGGACGTCCTCGATGATGTCCCAGGTCCGGGTTTCCCGGAGCGAGAACTCGTACTGCTCGGCGTCGACGGATTGCACCATCCGGATGAACGCCTCGACGACGAACGAGTAGTGCTGGGCCGAGACGCCGAGCAGCCGACGCGACGGAGGCTGCCCGAGGTATCGCTGCTCCAGGAGCGACATCTGCTCGATGACCTGGCGGGCGTACCCCAGGAACTCGGCGCCCTCGTCGGTGAGCGTCACCCCGCGAGCGGACCGCACGAGCAGCGACCGCCCGACCCGGGACTCAAGATCCTTCATCGCGGCGGACATGGTCGGTTGGGACACGTACAACAAGTCGGATGCCCCCGTGATGGAGCCTTCCGCCGCGACCTCGACGAAGTAGTGCAACTGCTGCAGGGTGATGCCACGCGATTCTCGACGCATAGTTTTTCACTATAGGGATCCATAGCAAACAGTAGTTACCCGATACCTGAACTGGGACTGCAGTATGGGGTCACCGAATTTCCGCAGCGCCGAGCCCGGCCGACCGATCCCGTATTGGACGAACATGTCGAGCGATTTCACGTATCGCATCAGCACCACCCGCTTCGATGAGAACTACACACCATCGGCGGACTCCCGCACCACCACGAACTTCGCCAACCTGGCCCGCGGTGAGCACCGACAGGCCAACCTCCGCACCGCACTGTCGATGATCGCGACCCGATTCCATGACCTCGTCCGCCGGGCCGACGCGCCACGCGACAACCACCAGGCCCGGGAGCCGCACAGCCAGGGCCGCTATGGCCTCGACCTCGATATCGTCACCGCGGATCTGGAATTCACCGCCGACGACGAGCAACTCCGGTTCCCGGTGATCGAGGTCCTCGATATCGGGATCGTCGACCACTCCACCGGCGACCGACTGCCGGGCATAGTGGGGAACAACTTCTCGTCGTACATCCGCGACTATGACTTCAGCGTTCGCCTGCCCGCTGCCAACAAGAACTCGATCGAGTTCACCGTGCCGGCAGATTTCGGCGAGCTGCACGGCAGGGTGTTCCAGCACTTCCTCGCCTCGGAGGCCTACCGGGAGCGCTTCGACCTGCCGCCGGTGATCTGCATCAGCGTGTCGACGAGCAGGACGTACCGCCGTACCGGCACCCAGCACCCGGTTCTCGGCGTGGAGTATCGGCAGGACGACTACTCGTTGACCGACGACTACTTCCGGAAGATGGGACTTCAGGTCCGATACTTCCTGCCTCCCGGCGGTGTCGCCCCGCTCGCGTTCTACTTCAGCGGCGACCTACTCGGTGACTACTCGGACCTGCAGCTCGCCGGCACGGTCAGCGTGATGGAGACCTTCCAGAAGATCTATCGGCCGGAGATCTACAACTCCCACACTCCCGCCGGCGAGGTCTTCCAACCGTCGCTGGATCACCGGGACTTCACGCCCACCACCGTCACCTACGACCGCGTTGAACGGTCCGAACTCGCGGCCAAGCAGGGCGCGTTTACCCGGGAACACCTCATTGAGCCGTATGGCGAGCGCCTCGAGCAGTGGGCTGCCCGCTACCCCGTTCTCGTCGGATGACCACAGAAGGAACCGCGACCATGAATCCCATACTGCCCACGTCCACCGTCGGCAGCCTGCCCAAGCCCTCGTGGCTCGCGCAGCCGGAAACGCTGTGGGCGCCCTGGAAACTACAGGGCGATGAGCTGATCGAGGGCAAGCAGGATGCGCTCCGAATCGCCACCAAGGAGCAGCGCGACCGCGGCATCGACATCGTCAGCGACGGCGAGCAGACCCGCCAGCACTTCGTGACGACCTTCATCGAGCACCTCGACGGGGTCGACTTCTCCCGGCGCGAAACCGTGCGCATCCGCAACCGCTACGACGCGAGCGTGCCCACCGTGGTCGGCCCTGTGAGTCGCTCGAAGCCGGTGTTCGCCGAAGACGCGGCGTGTCTCCGGCAGCAGACCGACCAGCCGATCAAGTGGGCACTGCCCGGGCCGATGACGATGATCGACACCCTCTACGACGGCCACTACAAAAGTCGAGAGAAGCTGGCGTGGGAGTTCGCGACGATCCTCAACCAGGAGGCGCGAGATCTTCAGGCCGCGGGGATCGACATCATCCAGTTCGACGAGCCCGCCTTCAACGTCTACTTCGACGAGATGCGGGACTGGGGCGTGGCCACACTGGAGCGCGCGGCCGAAGGGCTCCGGGCCGAGACCGCGGTACACATCTGCTACGGATACGGCATCAAGGCGAACACCGACTGGAAGGCCTCGCTCGGCTCGGAGTGGCGACAGTACGAGGAGTCGTTCCCTCTGCTGCAACAGTCCACCATCGACATCGTCTCGCTGGAATCCCACAACTCGAATGTCCCGACAGACCTCATCGAGCTCCTCCGGGGCAAGAAAGTCATGCTCGGTGCCATCGACGTGGCCAATCAGACCATCGAGACCCCGGACGAGGTCGCGGACACCCTCCGCAACGCGCTCCGGTTCGTCGATGCCGACAAGCTCCTGCCGAGCACCAACTGCGGGATGGCGCCCTTCCCGCGGGAGGTCGCGCTGGCCAAGCTGAGTGCGCTCAGTGCGGGGACCGGAATTGTTCGTGAGGAGCTCTCGGGGACGCCGAGCTGAGCAGAGCAGCCACATACGAGAGCGTCACCACCGAGCGGGAGACGGGGGCCGAGTTAGTCGGTCCCCGTCCACGGGATGTAGTCGGACCGCCCCTGCCACGACCCGTGTTCGGCGAGCGGCCGGAAGCGCAGCGTCGTGAACTCGTGGTGAAAGTCCCTGCGTTCCCGTTCAGCCATTGCGGAGTTGTGGCGACGGGCCGGCTCGCCGGCGTCCTTCCCGAAGACCATTCGTGTCATGGCGCGGGTGCTGGTCCAGACCGAGAACGTCGATACCGTGCGGGGCCACCGGATGGCCGCGGTGGCCAGCGTCGACTCCGGGTGATCCCGGATCTGCCGCTCCACGGGGCGACCCCAGTGGATGAAGCGTGCGAGCTCCGGCAGCCGCATGCGTGCGACCGTCACCGCGACCACAGGCTCGTCGGGGCCCATCGCTCTGGCGGCCTCTGGCAGCTGGTCCAGCTCGCTCAGATGTCCCCACTGGCGTACGTACTCGAGACGGACATGCCATCCTTCGGCGAGCTCGCGGCCGAAACCATCGCGTGCGAGGAAGCTCTCGAGCGCGGCCTCGTCACGCCACTGCGCGAACACAGCGATCCGGCGAAGCTGCATCCGTGCGGGAGACACCACAGCGGCCCCGAGCCGCATCCCCGCCAGCACCTCCACGTGCTCCAACCCCGGGGCTGCGGGGGCCGTCGCCAGCGCCTTCACCGCCGCCCGCACAGACACCTGCGCGAGATGAAAAGAGTAGATGGTCAAGCCGTTTCCCGCCCCGTCGTCTGCTGCCTGTCCCAGGTTCCTGACGATACCGACTGTGACAGGCGTAGGTTTCGATCATGAGCAGTCGCCGAGTACTCCAGATCGGGATGGATCCGGATGTGATCGACTTCTCGCCATGGCCCGGTCAATCGGCCGAGGCAGTGCGCGCTCGACTTGATCGTGCCCAAGCCGACCTACGTGACGCGGGATTCGAGATCACCACCTGCCTCCTGCCGGATGACGCCACGTCTGCCGAGGCCGCAGTCACGAACGCGCTCTCAGGCGAGAGGTTCGACGTGATCGAAGTCGGCGCAGGACTCAGGACATCCAACGAATACACGCTGATCTTCGAGCGGGTGATCAATGTCGTCGTCACACACCACCCCACGGCGCGGCTCTGCTTCAACGACTCACCCGAGACCACACTCGACGCCGTGCGCCGCGGATTCGCGGAGTGAACTGGAGCCCGGTCTACCTGAGCCGGCCTGAGAGGAGCGCCCTGGATACTGAGATCTCCTCCGAAAACGCACGTCGATGCCCCGTGTTACTTCCGGAACCCCATCGACCGCTCCGCTAACGCGGCCCTCAGAATCCGAATGGCTTTGGGCCCGACCCCATGGATCTCGAGGAGCTCCTTCTCAGAGTGCTCGCTCACCTTCTCCGCACTGTCGATACCAGCCAACTGGAGCTCACGGGGGCAGTCTTTCCCAGCTCGTTCGGAAGGTCACCAACCGGGCGCACATCAGGAGTTGCCATGGTTCAGCCTTTCACGGTGCACTCGAATTGCTAACCCGGCAACCGCTGGTTCGGGTTCCTCGGAGGTTGCCATCGGAATGATCAGGTCTCCAAGATTAGGAACCCTGGACACGGGAGCCAAGCGCATTTCACACGATGAAACGGAACTCCATCGCGTTCCGGAACATCGAGCCATCAGGCGTTCGGTGAACTACTCGCTCATCGGAGCGTGAGCGTCTCCACGGGTTGACCAGTGATCTCGGCGATCAGATCGAAGTCTTTATCCACCGCCAAGACGGTCAACCCGGCCTTCTCCGCAGTGGCAGCGATCAGCAGATCCGGAATAGAGGGCGCGCGATGCTGGCCACGGTCGGCGAGCAGCAGCTGCACCTCCTCGGCCCGATCCTCGATCGCGGGCGTAATGCGCTCAATAGGCATCAGCGACAGCGGTGGCCGCCGAAAACCCTCCCGACCCTCGGCTCCTGTTCGAACTGAGAACCCGAGCTCAAGCCGAGTGATCGTCGAGATCCGAACCAGGCCACGGTCAATCCTTAGCCTCCAGGAATTAACGTTGTCGGCGTGGCCGAGCTGCAGCCTGACGATAGCCGACTTATCGATGAGCCAATTCGTCACTGCCATGCGTCAGCCATGACCTCCGGGTCGGCAAGGTCAGCGAAGATCTCACCGGCACGCTGCCAGTCCTCATCGGTCGACTTGGTCGCCGATCGAGGAGCATCGTCCTCTAGCCGCCGGCGCAGATACTCATTGCGAGACAGGCCCAATTCTTTGGCACTCTGGTCGATCCGAGCGATAGTTTCGTCACTGAGCCCGCGAATCAGCACATTTGTCACGACTACCACCTCCAAGCACAAGTGACATCATGATATCACTAGCTGAACCGGCGGGGACGCGATCAGACGTTGAACCCGAACTCCACCACGCCCGCACGCATTGTGACGCACGGGAAAACCTGAGCTTTAGCGCTTTCCGTGCGTGGCCTCCGAGCCGGGCGCGAAGACGTCAAGTCCAGCCGCTCGTGCCGCGTCTCCCAGTCGATGGTCGTAGGTGAGGACGGCATCCACGTCGAGCCGTATGGCCGCTTCCAAGTGAAGGGCGTCGAGCGTGCGCAGATATGGCATTGGCAGAAAGCCCGCAGACCGGTAGACGGCCCGATCCAGGGCCGCGAGTGATACCCCATCGAGGAGAGCGGTGACCTGCGCCTGATCTCGCCCCTCACGCACGGCCATTCGCCGCAACTCGGTTTCGAGCAGGTCACTTGAAACGAGCCTGACCTTAGTCTGGTCGAGCCATTCCACCAGTTCCCCGGTCTCCGCCTGTGCGACCAGTAGAGCACCCAAAGCCGAGGTGTCTACGTACACGAGCGGGAAGTCACTCAAACGCGGTCCTCGCGCAATTCTTCGAGAACGTCAGCCATCGACCGATCGTGATCCAGAGGCTGAGGCTTCAATGCCGCCCACCCTCCGACGCGCTTGGCGGGGCGAGCAATAGTCAGTGAGGGCGCAGCGGCGTCAAGAGGGATGATTTTGCCGACAGGGACCCCGCCGTTAGTCAGCACAAATGACTGCCCCTCACTGACGGCGCGGAGCACGCGTCCAGATTCATTGCGCAACTCACGCTGAGAAAGGCTCTCACGTGGCAATTCACTGGCACTCATGCGGCGAGCGTAGCATGCATGCTACGCATCAGGTCTGAATTCCACAGAGCTCTCCAATGGCTCAGACGTGAATCCGACTATGCCGAGGTGCGACCCCAGCAGCGCGTCGAACCACAGCTGCGTGAAGAGTTCCGCTGACCCGACGGTGGCAGCTGGCAGATCACCCTTCGCGCATCCTCCGCGGAGTTAGCCTTCGCGCACATCCGCCAGGGTGAGTTCGAGCAGTTCACGCAGCACGGTGACATCGACATGAGAAAGCCGTGTGAGGTAGAGGCAGGCCTTGCTCGCCTTGTGCGGGCCGAGGCGCATCAGAAGCTCAGGCCACCTCTCGGCGAACCCGGTCGACAGGTAGATCGTGTGTCGGGCCGCACCGGGCGCGAACGCCAGCAGGGGTGCGCGGCCGCCATGACCGGAGTCGTACCGGTACTCGTTACTCGCCGAACCCAATGATCCGCCCGGCCCACACCACCGGATCCTCCCCGGTGACGTCAGAGTGAATCTGGAGCAGTTCGTCGACCTCGCCGCGTCGTGGCCCGGATGCGCGATCCAACACCGACTGCACATCCTCGCCGGTGGGCCTCATCGCTGGCGGCTTCGTACTCATGTGTAGAGCCTAAGCGGTCAGAAACCGTGCACGCCACGATAAGGATTCTATGGCCTCCACTGCCCCATCATCGTCGATGCAGGCCCAAAGGGAGAGTTTGGTGCACGATCGAAGCGAAGCGCTCAACGGCAACGATCACACGTTAAACCGAAACTCCACCACGTCGCCGTCGACCATGACGTAGTCCTTACCCTCCATGCGCACCTTGCCGGCAGCCTTGGCCGCGGCCATCGAGCCTGCCTCATCGAGGTCGCCGAACGAGACGATCTCGGCCTTGATGAAGCCCTTCTCGAAGTCGGTGTGGATCACGCCGGCGGCCTTGGGAGCGGTGTCGCCCTTGCGGATGGTCCAGGCGCGGGACTCCTTTGGGCCGGCGGTGAGGTAGGTCTGCAGGCCGAGGGTGTGGAACCCGGCGCGAGCGAGGGCCGCCAAACCGGGCTCGGTCTGGCCGATCGACTCGAGCAGTTCCATGGCGTCGTCGTCGTCAAGTTCTAATAGTTCGGCCTCGACCTTCGCATCGAGGAACACGGCGTCGGCGGGGGCCACCGCGGCGGCCAGTTCGGCCTTGCGCTCGTCGCTGGTGAGCACGGACTCGTCGGCGTTGAAGACGTAGAGGAACGGCTTGGCGGTCATGAGGTGCAGCTCGCGGAGCAGTCCGCGGTCGATCTCGTCCTGCGCCTTGAACAGGGTGCGCCCGTCCTCGAGCACGGCCTGCGCCTTGCGGACCTCGTCGAGCACCGGCGCGAGGGACTTGTCTTTGCGGGAATCCTTCTCCATCCGGGGGATGGCCTTCTCGATGGTCTCGAGGTCGGCGAGGATCAGCTCGGTGGCGATGACCTCGATGTCGGACATCGGGTCGACCTTGCCATCGACGTGGATGACGTCCGGGTCGTCGAAGACACGCACGACCTGGCAGATGGCGTCGGCCTCGCGGATGTTGGCGAGGAACTTGTTGCCCATGCCCTCGCCGGTGCTCGCGCCCTTGACGATGCCGGCGATGTCGACGAACGACACGACGGCCGGCAGGATCCGCTCCGAGCCGAAGATCTCGGCCAGGCGGTTCAGCCGCGGGTCGGGAAGGTCGACGACGCCGACGTTGGGCTCGATCGTGGCGAACGGGTAGTTCGCCGCGAGCACGTCGTTGTTCGTCAGGGCGTTGAACAGGGTCGACTTACCGACGTTGGGCAGTCCGACGATTCCGAGGGTGAGGCTCACGGCACCAGAGTCTACGTCCCACTGCCCCGCGGGTCCGCCCCGCCACCCGCCACTCCACCCACCCGGCGCCCGGAGCAGGATCTCGCACCGGCGTCCACCCCACGATCGGAGCCCTCGCCCACGCCGGTGTCCGGCAGCAAAGCTCCGCTCCCTCTGTCATCATGAGTCCCATGAGTGACGAGTCGGCACGGCCACCCAAGAAGGACGCTGACGACCAGACGGTCGACAGGTCGGTCCTGCTCGGCATCGGTGGCCGCTGGCTCACCGATTGGGCCCTACGCCTGGCGATCGTGCTGGTCGCCGGCTGGCTACTGTCCAAGGTCGGCGGCGCGCTGTGGGTGGGCATCCTGCCGATCCTGCTGGCACTGATCATCTCGACGGTTCTCTGGCCGCCCACCAGCTGGATGGTGCGCCACAAGTTCCCCTCGTCCCTTGCGGCGCTCATCTCGGTGGTGGGCGGCCTCGGCCTCATCTCCGGCGTCATCGCCCTGATCGCGCCGTCGATCGTCTCGCAGAGCGTGCAGTTGGCCGACCAGACCTCGGAGGCGATCGACGCCGTCCAGGATTGGCTGCGCGGCCCGCCCCTGAACATTCGGGACGAACAACTGGACGGCGTCCTCAATCAGCTCAGCTCCACTCTGCAGGACCGCGGAGATCAAATCGCCAGTGGCGTGTTCAGCGGCGTGACCGCGGTCGGCTCCGTCGTCATCACTCTTGTCATGGTCCTGGTCCTGACGTTCTTCTTCATCAAGGACGGCCCCAAGTTCCTGCCGTTCGTCCGCCGCATCGCGGGCCGCAACGCGGGCCGTCACCTCACCGAGGTCCTCACCCGCAGCTGGAACACGCTCGGCGGCTTCATCCGCACGCAGGCGATCGTCTCGTTCGTCGACGCCGCCCTCATCGGCCTGGCGCTGGTGATCCTGGGTGTCCCCCTGGCCTGGGCGCTCGCGGTGGTCACGTTCATCGCCGGCTTCATCCCGATCGTGGGTGCGTTCACCGCCGGCGCCCTGGCGGTCCTCATCGCGCTGGTCGCGAACAGCTTCACCACGGCGATCATCGTGCTGGTCGTGATCGTGGCGGTGCAGCAACTCGAGGGCAACATCCTCCAGCCGATCCTGCAGTCGCGCGCGATGAACCTGCACCCGGTCGTGGTGCTGCTGGGCGTCGCCGCCGGTGGCACGCTGTACGGCATCATCGGCGCGTTCCTGGCCGTTCCGGTGCTGGCGGTGATCGCCGTGATCCTGCGGTATATCGGCGAGCAGATCGACCTGCGCACCGGGGACGTCACCGCGTCGGATCTGGCGTCCGCGACGGACGAGGGCCGGTTGACGGCCTGGCTCGGCGAGATGTCCAGCTCCCGTTTCGCGCCACTGCGCAAGAGCAGTAGCGCGATCATGGCCGGGATCAAGGACGAGAAACCCCACATCGCCGCGCCCGGAAAGGTCGCCACGGGCCTCACCCCGCGAGTCGGTGGAGGTGATGGGGGCGACGACGACGAGACCGTCACCGCGACTTCCCTCGCGGATCCGGAACAGTCACCGGAGTCGCTTCCCGAGCCCGGCCCGGTCGACCCGGACGCGATGGTCGGCCAGCGCCCGTCTCCCGCGGAGAAGAAGGTCAATCCCCTGCGGCGATTCGGCCGATTCCTCGCGCGTCGACTCGAGGGATAGAGTCTTCACCCGTGAGTAGTCGCAGGAGTGGACGGATTCCGGCGGACGAGAGGTCCGTGTTGTCCTCAGTGCGCGGTCTTCCGGCGTGGACGGCGGTGCTGCTGACGGTCGCGATCTCCCTGACCGGCGTCGCGATCGATTCCCTGTCCGGCGAGCTCGGGGCCGCGTTCACGGTCCTGTTCTTCCTGGGGTGCGTGCTGGCGGTCCTGGCCGTGTCGCGGAGGTCATTGTTCGTCGCGGGTGTCCAGCCCCCGATCGTGATGGCGGTGCTCGTTCCGCTGGTCTACGTCGTGGCCGGTGTCGGCGGCGGCGAGGACCTGTTCTCCCGGACCCAGATCATTTCGATCGCCCTGCCGTTGGCGACCAGGTTCCCCCTGATGATCGCCACCACGGTCGTGGTGATCGCACTCGCCCTGATCCGCGCGTACGTCCTCGAACCGCGCGCCTCGCGCCCGGCACCGCGCTCACAGCGAAACGCCCCGGCACACGCTCGCCGCTGACGGCGAACGCGCCCGGGGCGCGTGCTCGACTCGAGTCGCGTGCTCGAGCCAGGTGGATCAGGCCTTGTTCTTCTCCGTGATCCGGAGCTCGCGGGGCAGGGCGAACGTGATGGTCTCCTGCGCCGTGCGCACGGTGTCCACGTCGCCGAACCCGTGCTCGGCCAGCAGGTCCACGACGCCGCGCACGAGGATCTCGGGGACGGACGCGCCCGAGGTGACGCCCACGGTGGTCACGCCCTCGAGCCAGGCGAGGTCGATCTCCTTGGCGTAGTCCACGAGATGCGAGGCGCGGGCTCCGGCCTGGAGGGCGACCTCGACCAGGCGGACCGAGTTGGAGGAGTTCTTGGACCCCACCACGATCACCAGGTCACATTCGGGCGCCATGGCCTTGACGGCGCTCTGCCGGTTCTGGGTGGCGTAACAGATATCGTCCGAGGGCGGGTCGATGAGCGTGGGGTACTTCTCCTTG
This sequence comes from Dietzia aerolata, assembly GCF_014144865.1. GTDB lineage: Bacteria > Actinomycetota > Actinomycetes > Mycobacteriales > Mycobacteriaceae > Dietzia > Dietzia aerolata. The sequence continues at coordinate 24,365 of NZ_JAALDM010000041.1, forward strand.
AGACGGCGGACCGTCTCCATGGTCTCGTCCACACTCAGGGTGGTCTGGGACAGCCAGATGAGCTTCTCGGTGTCGACGGGCACGTCGAGCTTGTCCACGGAGTCGGGTCCGTCGACGAGCGTCACCACCTCGGGTGCCTCACCGGCGGTGCCCTCGACCTCCTCGTGGCCCTCGTGGCCCACCAGCAGGATCTGGTAGCCCTCGCGTGCGAAGCGCTTGACCTCGGTGTGCACCTTGGTCACCAGCGGGCAGGTGGCGTCGAAGGTCTGGAGCTCCAGGCTCTTGGCGCTCTCGCGCACCGCCGGGGACACCCCGTGGGCGGAGAACACGAGGTTCGCCCCGCGGGGGACCTCATCGGTTTCGTCGACAAAGATCACGCCACGGTCGGTGAACTGCTCCACCACGTACTTGTTGTGGACGATCTCCTTGCGCATGTACAGCGGTGCGCCATGCTTTTCCAGGGCCTTCTCGACGGTCTCGACGGCCCGGTCGACTCCGGCACAGTAGCCGCGCGGTTCCGCGAGGAGAACTCGCTTGGTGGCCGGTTCGGCGATCATGTCGGTCTGCTCGGTCATGCTCCCAGGGTACGGTTCATACTGGATTTCGACCATTACGTCTCCGGGCTGCCCCCGGACAGGAAGGAACGCATGCTCCGCCCCCTGTTCCTCACCCGCGCCACGATCGGTCTCGCCGCCACTGCCGTGGAGGGTGCCGTGGCCCTGCCCGGTCGTGCCGTGGAGGCTGTGTCCGCCCTGCCGGGCGTCCCGGTCAGACTGGCCGGTTCCCTCGTCCAGTCCTATCTTCATGCAGGTCAGCAGCTCACCGAGCTCGCGGTGAAGGGCGACAAGGTCATCGCATCGGTGTTTCCCGCCCGGGCCGATCAGCCCCAGTGGGCGACGTTCGACGAGGACTTCACGCACGGTCCCGCCCCCAGCAAGACCGCCCCGGCGACCGGTGGCCGAGGTCACCGCGCGGATGACGAGACGGATGTGCCGACCGGCCGCATCACCCCCCGCGACGCGTGAGCGCCTCCTCCCCCGCCAAGAGCAGCCCGGAGCAGCCGTGGCCGGTTCGTGTGGTCTCCGACCAGATCGCGGCCTGGATCCATCGGCTCGGCACGGTGTGGGTCGAGGGCCAGATCACGCAGCTGAGCCTGCGCCCCGGCACGCGCACGGCGTTCCTGACGCTGCGTGACCCGTCGGTGGACAACTCGCTGACCCTGACCTGCCCGCCGAAGCTCATCTCGGAGTCGCCGGTGCCGGTCACCGAGGGCAGTCGGGTCGTGGTTCGCGGCACCCCGCGCTTCTACACGGGACGCGGCTCGTTCTCGCTGCAGGTATCGGAGATCCGTCCGGTTGGTGTGGGCGAGTTGCTGGCCCGGATCGAGCGGCTCAAGCAGGCGCTGGCCGCGGAGGGACTGTTCGATCCCCGGCTCAAGCGCCCGCTGCCGTTCCTGCCCACGTGCGTGGGTCTGATCACCGGTCGGGCGAGTGCGGCCGAGCGCGACGTCGTGGAGGTGGCCCGCGGCCGCTGGCCCGACGTCCGGTTCGCCGTCCGCAACACCGCCGTCCAGGGCGTCTCGGCCGTTCCCCAGATCCTCCAGGCCCTGGCAGAGCTCGATGCCGACCCCGTCGTCGACGTCATCATCCTGGCGCGCGGCGGCGGTTCCGTCGAGGACCTCCTGCCCTTCTCCGACGAGGCGCTGATCCGCGCCATCTCGGCGTGCCGCACGCCGGTCGTCAGCGCGATCGGCCACGAGCCGGACTCGCCCCTGTCTGACCTGGTCGCGGACCTGCGCGCCGCGACGCCCACCGACGCCGCCAAGCGGGTCGTGCCGGACGTGGCCGAGGAGCGCCGCCGC
>NZ_JAALDM010000002.1 GCF_014144865.1 Dietzia aerolata
GCCGGCGCCGGCGCGGGCGTGGACGACCTGGGGGAGGACGGCTCCGGCGGCCAGCTCATCGGGTACGCGCAGATCGACGGCACCGGCCGCGACGCCACCGCCGAACTCGTGGTCCACCCCGATCACCGGCGGCAGGGGATCGGGGCCGGTCTCGTGCGCGCGGTCATCGAGCGCGAGCCCGCCGTCTCGATCTGGGCCCACGGCGCCCTGCCCGCGGCCACGGAGCTTGCCGAGAAGCTCGGGCTCATCCGCAATCGGGAACTGCTCAAGATGCGTCGTCGCGGTGCCTACGGCCCGGCACTGCCGGAGCGCACGCCGGTGGCGGGCATCGAGCTCGGCACGCTCGCCGAGGCGGCCTCCGAGGGGGGTACGCGGTGGCCGGGCCTGGATGCTCGCGCCGAGTTCCTGCGCGTCAACAACGCGGCCTTCCACTGGCACCCGGAGCAGGGCGGATGGAGCCGCGACATGCTCGACGACCGGCTGGCCGTGGACTGGGTCGACACGGGCGCGGTGTTCCTCGCCGTCGACACCTCGGGTGACCGCGGGCCGCGGCTGGCCGGATTCCACTGGACCAAGACCGTGGCCGAGTCCGGCGAGCCCGTCGAGGGCGAGGTGTACGTGGTGGCGGTCGACCCCGCGGATCAGGGGCGCGGACTGGGTGGCGTGCTCACCGGAATCGGCGTCGAGCATCTGGAGGGAACGGCCGATGCCGAGTCCGTGGTCCTCTACGTCGAGGGCGACAACCACCCGGCCATCCGGACCTACGAAAAGCTCGGATTCGTCGTCGAACACGTTGATGTGACCTATACCTCCCGTTGATTTTTGCTGAGAGCACGACGGGTTTTTCTCAGGGAAACCCCAGGTGGGGGTAGTCCTGTCGGATCGGCTGGGGTTAGGTGAACGGCCTCCATGCTGGCAGTTCATCTCAAGTTCACCTTTCCTCGCGGGACTGTTCACGTCTGAGCCTTAGGTTCTGACTCCGTCGGGGCGTTCGCCCGGCCCGAACACGCGACGCAGTCGCCAAGCGATAGCCCGGTGGGAATCCGCCGGACGAACCAAGGAGAATCTGTGGACTTCAAGCGCACCGGCGCCCTTCTCGGGCTTGCCACCATCACGACCATCGGTCTCGCGGCCTGCTCTGACAACAACGCCGGCGGCGACGACACGGCCGCCCAGGCCGTCTCCGGTGCCGAGTGCGGTGGCAAGGAGAGCCTCAACGCGTCCGGCGCCTCGTCGCAGAACAACGCGATGACGATCTTCGCCAACTCGTACGCCATGAGCTGTGATGGCCACACCCTCGACTACAACTCCAACGGCTCCGGCGCCGGCGTCAAGGAGTTCATCGGCGGCCAGACCGACTTCGGTGGCTCCGACTCCCCGCTCAAGGACGCCGAGTACGCCGAGGCCGAGGTTCGCTGTGAGAGCCCCGCCTGGAACCTCCCGGCCGTCTTCGGTCCCATCGCGATCGCCTACAACCTCGACGGTGTCGAGGTTGCCCTCTCCGGTGAGACCCTCGCCTCCATCTTCAAGGGCGACATCACCAACTGGAACGCCCCCGAGATCGCCGCCGAGAACGAGGGCGTCGAGCTTCCGGACCAGGAGATCACCGTGATCTTCCGTTCGGACGAGTCGGGCACCACCGACAACTTCCAGAAGTACCTTGAGGCCGCCGGTGGCGACGCCTGGGGCCTCGAGGCCGGCAAGACCTTCAACGGTGGCGTCGGTGAGGGCGCGAAGGGCAACGAGGGCGTCTCCGCCGCCGTCGCCCAGACCCCCGGCACCATCACCTACACCGAGTGGTCCTACGCCAAGAGCCAGAACCTCGGCATGGTCAAGGTCATCACCCCGGCCGACGAGGCGGGCGTCGAGCTCAACGCCGAGACCGCCGGCACCACCATTGACTCGGCCAAGCTCAAGAACTCGGACTCGCACGACCTGGTTATCGACACCTCGTCGTTCTACGTCCCCGAGACGGCGGGCGCGTACCCGGTCATCATGCCGACCTACGAGATCGTCTGCTCGAAGTACCCGGACGCCGAGACCGCTGAGGCCGTCAAGTCCTTCCTGAACGTCGCCGTTGCCGAGGACGTCCAGGGCGAGCTCGAGGCCGAGGGCTACATCCCGGTCCCCGACGCCTTCCGTGGCAAGCTGCTCGACGCGATCGACGCCATCTCCTGATCACCTGATCAGTGGTCGTCGGGCCCGCCCCGCATGCGTGGCGGGCCCGACGTCGGATCAGATTCACTGCCTGATCCACGGCTCCACCCCCCGAATTACCGCTTTTCTCCCGAGCGACTGAAGGTCTCATGACAGTTCACGAATCCGTCGACCGCGACGCCGACAAGAACGCGGCCACAACTGGCGCGACCTCCTCCGGCTCTGGTCCCGCACAGGACTCGGACGCAGCAGGTGGCGCCTCCCTCCTGGATGCCAAGTCCTCCCAGCAGAAGGACGCGATCTTCCGCGGCGTGACCGTCGCCGCGGGTGCTGTCATCGTGGCACTCATCGGGATGATCGGAATCGTCCTGGTGGCCCAGTCTGTTCCGTCGGTGATGGCGGACCAGATCAACTTCTTCACCTCCTCCGAGTGGAACACCACCGACCCGGAGAACCTGCGCTTCGGCATCCTCGACCTGCTCAAGGTCACGGTGCTGAGCTCGATCTTCGCCCTGCTGCTCGCAGTGCCGGTCGCCATCGGAATCGCGACCTTCCTCGTGCAGTACGCGCCGGCGAAACTGTCCCGGGCGCTGTCCGCGGTCATCGACCTGCTGGCCGCCGTGCCCTCGATCATCTACGGCATGTGGGGCCTGATCGTCCTCGGCCCGTGGATGGTGCCGTTCGCCGAGTGGCTCAACAGCAACCTCGGCTGGATCTTCCTCTTCAGCGAGGGCAACGTCTCCATCGCCGGTGGCGGCACGATCTTCACCGCCGGTGTCGTGCTCGCGATCATGATCCTGCCGATCATCACCTCGATGTCGCGCGAGACCATTCGCCAGACTCCCGCCCTGCACCAGGAGGCCGCCCTCGCACTGGGCGCCACCAAGTGGGAGAAGATCCGCATGACCTGCTTCCCGTACGCCAAGTCCGGCATGATCGCGGGCTCGATGCTCGCGCTCGGCCGCGCCCTCGGCGAGACGGTGGCGGTGCTCATCATCCTGCGTGCGGCCAGCTCGCCCAGCACGCTGTCGCTGTTCGACGGCGGCTTCACCTTCGCCTCGAAGATCGCCTCCGGTAGCGCCGAGTTCAACAACCCGATGTCGACCGGTGCATACATCGCCGCTGGCCTGGTGCTCTTCATCCTCACCTTCATCGTCAACCTCATCGCACGCTCGGTGTCCGGTGGAAAGGTCAACGGCTGATGTCTACTTCGACTCCTGACCTCACGAAGCCGGCCAAGCCGGCAGACACCTTCCTGCCGATCTCCGGCAGCCGGAAGGCCAAGGACAAGGTCGCCACCGGCATCTTCTGGTTCTGCTTCGTCCTCGCGGTCATCCCGCTGGTGGCGCTGCTGTACAAGGTGATCGCCTCGGGCTTCCCCGCGATCATCAACCCGACGTGGTGGACCAACTCGTTCTTCCTCGTCTCCCCGTCCTCCATGGCCGGCGGTGTGGGCCACGCGATCTACGGCTCGCTCGTCCAGGCGCTCATCGCGGCAGTCATCTCGATTCCGCTCGGCATCGCCGCCGGCATCATGCTGGTGGAGTACCCCGAGTCCAAGCTCGCCAAGCCCACGACCTTCATGGTCGACGTCCTCGCCGGCGTCCCCTCGGTCGTCGCGGCGATCTTCATCTTCGGCGTGTGGGTGACGTTCCTCCAGTTCAGCCTCAGCGCCTTCGCGGTGAGCCTCGCCCTGGTGCTGCTCATGCTGCCGCTGATCGTGCGCTCCACCGAGGAGATGCTCAAGCTGGTCCCGGACGAGCTGCGTGAGGCGTCCTACGCGCTCGGTGTGCCCCGGTGGAAAACCATCGTCAGCGTCGTGATCCCCACCGCGCTGTCCGGCATGATCTCCGGAATCTTCCTGGCGCTCGCCCGCATCATGGGTGAGACCGCCCCGGTGCTGATCCTCGTGGGCTACACCGCGAGCTTCAACTACAACCTGCTCGAGGGCAACATGGCGTCGCTGCCGCTGCTCATCTACAACCAGCTCTCGAACCCGAACGAAGCCGGCCAATACCGCATCTGGGGCGCCGCGCTCACCCTCGTCATCATCATCGCGCTGGCGAACGTTCTCGCCACGTTCGCAGCACGGGCGCTCGCGCCCAAGACCAAGTAAGGACCACCACAATGGCAAAGCGACTCGACCTTGAGAACGTCGACATCTTCTACGGCGACTTCCACGCCGTGAAGGACGTCAACCTCCATGTGCCGCCGCGCTCGGTGACCGCCTTCATCGGTCCCTCCGGCTGTGGCAAGTCCACCGTGCTGCGCTCGCTCAACCGCATGCACGAGGAGATCCCCGGTGCATACGCCACCGGCTCCATCAAGCTCGACGGTGTGGACATCTACGACAAGCGGGTCGACCCGGTTGCCGTCCGCCGCACCATCGGCATGGTGTTCCAGCGCCCCAACCCGTTCCCCACGATGTCCATCAAGGAGAACGTCGTTGCCGGCCTGAGGCTCCAGGGCATCAAGAACAAGAAGAAGCTCGACGAGGTGGCCGAGAAGTCGCTGCGCGGCGCCAACCTCTGGGACGAGGTCAAGGACCGCCTTGACAAGCCGGGCGGCGGCCTCTCCGGTGGTCAGCAGCAGCGTCTGTGCATCGCCCGCGCGATCGCGATCGAGCCGCAGGTGCTCCTCATGGACGAGCCCTGCTCCGCGCTCGACCCGATCTCGACGCTCGCGGTGGAGGACCTCATCGCTGAGCTCAAGAGCGAGTTCACCATCGTGATCGTCACGCACAACATGCAGCAGGCCGCGCGTGTGTCCGATCAGACGGCCTTCTTCTCCCTTGAGGCGACCGGCATGCCCGGCCAGCTGGTCGAGGTCAACCCGACCGAGAAGATCTTCTCCAACCCGGACAACAAGCAGACCGAGGACTACGTCTCCGGCCGCTTCGGCTGATCGACCCCAGCGTCGACGCGGCACCCTTTCTCAGAGAACCGCCCCGCACCGGACCGGCCCGACAGGCCGGACGCGGGGCGGTTTTCTCGTGCCTGGGTGGCTGAGCCGGTGTGGCCGTGGAGTGGGCTGAGCCGGTGGGGCCGTGGAGTGGGCACAAAAAGACCGCCCCGACTCTGGTTCGGTGGCCAGGAAGCGGGGCGGTTCAGGGTGCGTGAGCGGAAAGCCCGTGTGAGGGGTCAGCCTGCGGGGTTGGGGGAGGCGGGGTCAGTGCCGGTGTCGTCGTCGTCCCCACCAGAACCGTCACCACCTGCGGAGGTTTCACCGCCGGCAGCCCCGGCGTCACCGCCGGTGAGTTTTCCGTTCGCCGACAAGCTCCCTCCGGACTCCAAGCGGCGGGCGCGGCGCTCCTGGAAGTTCTTGTCCGTCTCGGTGAAGCGGCGCACCAACTCTGAGTTGGGGACCGCCAGATGTTCCGGATCGTCCTCACGGATAGTGGGGTACTCACCCGTGGCCAGGAAGATCACGCGCTGCGCGACCTCGACCGCATGGTCGGCGAAACGCTCGTAGTAACGGGCCAGCAGGGTGACATCCACCGCCGCCGCCACTCCGTACTTCCACTCCCGCACGGTCAGCAGCGTGAACAGGTGGCGGCGGAGGTCATCCACCGCATCGTCCTGCTCGGCCAGCGTGGCCGCCTGGTCCGCATCCCGGTTGAGCAGCACCTCCGTGGCCGCACGGCCCAACGACACCGCGACGCGGCCCATCTCGGCGAAGTACCCGTTCACCGGCTCGGGCAGGACAGCCTCCGGGTGGCGGCGACGCACGATCTTCGCGACATGGCTGCCCAGTGTGCCCATGCGGACGAGGTCCTGGACCAGCTGGATGGACGTGACGACCTGACGCAGATCGCGGGCGACCGGTGCCTGCAGGGCCAGCAGCGCGAAGCCGCGCTCCTCGTTCTCCGACGCCAACTGTGTGATCTCCGAATTGGACTCGAGGACCTTCTCGGCGGACGGCAGATCAGCCTGGAGCAGCGCGTGGGTGGCCAACTCCATGTTGTCCGTCGCCAACGAGCACATGCCAGCCATCGAGGTGGCGAGGTCCGCAAGTTCTTCGGAGTAAACTAGACGCATTCTGCCAGCATACCTGCATGTCAACCGCACGTTCCGGAGCGGCTGTGAACGTGCGGTTAATATCTGGGATGCTGGGGTATCAGCCGCCCGAGTTCTGGGCGTCGGCGCCCTCGAGCGCCACCGCGTCGTCCTCCGGATCGTCCAACCAGCCCTCCGGGAGCAGCACCTTGCCGGGGGAGCCCTGACGGCCGCGCGGACCGTAACCGTCGGCCGGGAACGGTTCGTCCGCAGGCAGCTCCGAGAGCATCTCCGCGAAATCGTCGAGCGTCCGGACGCCAGACAGTGCCACGCGCCGGTCGGAGCCCGCCGGGAAGCCCCGCAGGTACCAGGCGACGTGCTTGCGGATGTCGCGCATCCCCTTGTCCTCGCCGTGATGCTGCGCCAGGAGCTCGCCGTGGCGGTACATGATGCGCGAGACTTCGCCGAGGGTCGGCGGGGTCGGTGCCTCGCGGCCGGCCAGGCGGGCCGCGAGCTCGGAGAACAGCCACGGTCGGCCCAGGCAGCCACGTCCGATGACGACTCCGGCGCACCCGGTCTGCTCGACCATCCGCACCGCATCATCGGCGGAGAAGATGTCGCCGTTGCCCAGGACGGGCACATCCGAGATGGCGCCGACGTGCTCGACGAGGCGGGAGATCTGCGACCAATCGGCCTCGCCCGAATAACGCTGCGAGGCGGTGCGGGCGTGCAAGGCGACCGCCTGGGCGCCCTCCTCCACGGCGATCCGCCCGGCGTCGAGATGGGTGTGGTGCTCGTCGTCGATCCCCACCCGCATCTTCACCGTGACCGGGATGTCCGTGCCCTCGGTCGCGCGGACCGCGGCCGCCACGATCGAGCGGAACAGTCGACGCTTGTAGGGGATCGCCGACCCGCCGCCGCGACGCGTGACCTTGGGGACCGGGCAACCGAAATTGATGTCGATATGGTCCGCGAGATCCTCGTCCACGATCATCTTGGCGGCCTGGTACGTGTACTCGGCATCCACCGTGTACAGCTGCAGACTCCGCGGCGACTCCTCGGGAGCGAACGAGGCCATGTGCAGGGTCGCCGGCTGGCGCTCCACCAGGGCACGGGCCGTGACCATCTCGCAGACATACAGACCCGACACCGTGCCCTGCTGCTCCATCTCCAACTCGCGGCACAGCGTGCGGAACGCGACGTTGGTGACCCCGGCCATCGGCGCGAGGACGACCGGCGAGGCGAGCTCGTACGGGCCGATGCGCAGGGCGGGGGCAGCAGGTGCAGTGGGAGCGGACATGACAAAAGTGTCCCAGCGATCGGCGGGCACGTCCAAAATGACGTTGTGGCCGATGGGGGAGTGGGGCCTCGAGTGGTATGAGGTTGGATCTACTTATCCGCCTGCGGACTCGGATCGAGGCCGTGGACCGCGAACGGGATGCGCTGATGCGTGAGCGCGATCGGCTCATCCTCAAGGCGATCGACGAGGGGTACGCCGTCGTCGACATCGTCGAAGCTGCGGGAGTCACAAGAGCCCGCGTCTATCAGATCAAAAACGAACACTCACCCAGGAAGGCATGACCATGAAGAAGACACTGACCGCTCTCGCGGCGACCGCGCTGCTAGTCCTCGGGGGGTGCTCTGCCGGCTCGGACGAGCCGGACGCCCCAGAGCTTGCGGCACCAACAACCTCCGAGACCGTGGAGGTAACCGAGCACGAGATCAAGGTGGGGGAGACGTTCACTATGACGAGCCCCCACTACGTGGCCAACGTGACCGTGACGGACGTCTTCCTGCCTGCCAGCTGCGGGGAAGTCCCGTACTCCGACGGAGCTGTCTACCCGACGCGGATCGGGATCGCGATGGACATCGAAGTCGAGTCCGGCAACGGTGAGGGATTCATCCCCAACGGTGTCGACGAGCGGACCAAGGACGGGTACCTCAAGGACAATCGTGGACTCGCTGCGGTGACGTGTGGCGACTATGAAGAGCTGTCGGCCACCAACGTCCGCACCGGGGACAAGTACCAAGGTGTCCAGTGGCTCCAAGACGATGTCGCCCCGGACTCGGAGATCATCATCGAGCCGCACGTGTCCGCTCAGGAGCCGGACGTGACGGACATCTACGTCCTCGACCTGTCCCAGTTCGATCTCACGGGGGAGCCTGAGCCGGCCCCGGAGCCGACTACGGAGGCCCCTGCGGCTCCCGCTGCCACCCAGGCACCCGCTGCCGCTGCTGCCCCGACGTTCTCGTACTGCTACCTCGCAGATGGGACGGCGATGATGTCGGACGGGACGACGACGTACATGGACACCTGCAACGAGTCAGCGGGTGGCCCGCCCCGGTTGGCTGATGGGCGCTCGATCTACGAGCTCGACACGCCCCCGGTTAGAGCTCCCGAGGTCGAAGCCGAGAAGCAAGCCGGCCATGACTGGTGGGCAGAGTGCATAGCGGTGAACACGCCGGAATACTGCCGAGCCAACGATCCGTGGCAGAACTGAGCTGGTAGGCGACCGGAGACCCCCACTGTCCCGAGAGGGTGGTGGGGGTGCTTCGTGTGTGCCGAACTTTTACGAGAAAGTTCCGCCAGAGGGGTAGCCTGTCTCCACCTCGACCGGATGGGTCGGGGTGGGAAGGAACGCTCAGATGGAGTTATCGGTGGTGCCCCCAGCCGGGCTCGAACCGGCGACCTGCGGATTAAAAGTCCGTAGCTCTACCAACTGAGCTATAGGGGCATCGAACACGATACCGGTCGCTTCCCGGGGTGGTTTAGTCGCCCGGCGGTTGGTGCCCTAGACTAAAGCGCGCTGCGGACCGGCGACCCCGGACGTGGCGGCGCCCCCTTCGTTTAGCGGCCTAGGACACCGGCCTTTCACGCCGGCAGCGCGGGTTCGAATCCCGTAGGGGGTACGCGAATTGAAGGTCCCGGTCACCACAGTCGTGGTGGCCGGGACTTTCTGCTTTGCGGGGCCGGGACAGGTGCCGGGACAGGTGCTGAGGAAGGTGCCGGGGCGGGTGGTCGGTGGTGCGGTGTTCGCTGAGTGGGGTCGGGCGGAAGAAAATGAGTGCGACCTGCGCTGATGTCGGGTGCGGGGGTCCGATTTGCGTTATCTGCATCGCGTCTACTAATGTTCTTTCTCGTGCGAAGAGCACAGCACGAAGCAAGGCCCTGTGGCGCAGTTGGTTAGCGCGCCGCCCTGTCACGGCGGAGGTCGCGGGTTCGAGTCCCGTCAGGGTCGCCAGAGACAACCGGCGCATTCGGTTCAACCGGATGCGCCGGTTGTCTTAGGGCCAGGTAGCTCAGTTGGTACGAGCGTCCGCCTGAAAAGCGGAAGGTCGCCGGTTCGATCCCGGCCCTGGCCACACCATCACGACGCGTCGGAGGAATTCCCTCCGGCGCGTTCGTCATTTCCGGTGCAGGGCACACGGGGATGCGGCTGGATGCGTGCGCGGGGGCGCGGTGCGGCGGCACGGGTTCCGAGAATGTCGGAGGCTCGTTATAGCGTGGTGGCCATGCCATCGACTGCCAGCGAGGTCCGCGACGCTCCGGACAAGCCTACGAACGGGCCCCGTTGGGGAGTTATTGCGGCGGTCAGCGGACTCATCGGAATCCTGCTGGCCATCGTCGTGCCGCTGCTGCCCGTCACGCAGACCACCTCGACCATCAGCTGGCCTGAGAACGGGACGGTCGACCCGGTCACCGCGCCACTGGTGGCGTATTATCCGCTGGACATCACTGTTGACGTGCCCTGCACCGCGGTGCAGGAGCTGCGCGACCAGGGGCGCGAAGACGGGGTGCTCGTCTCCACCGCGCCGCGCCAGGCGGGGGAGGAGGCCGGGGCGCGCGCACTCATGGTCTCGGTCGCCGGCCCGAACGTCGAGGTGCGCAGTCGCAATGCGCTCATCGCGTCCGCGCCCACCGACGCCGTGGCCACGCCCGGTGCATGCTCGACAATCCACATCGTGGCCGACTCCGGCTCGATCGGCGCCGAGTTCCTGGGACTCGACGTCGACGGTCAGGGTGTCGGCGGTCGGATCGAGGACGACCTTCGACCCCAGGTCGTGGGCGTGTTCTCCGACCTGCAGGGCGCGGCGCCGGACGGGCTGGCCGTCGACATCACCGTCGACTCGCGCTACACGACCCAGGCGACGCTGATCAAGCAGATCGCGATCGTGGTGGGCATCCTTGCCATCCTCGTCTCGCTGGTGGCGCTGCACCGGCTCGACCTGCGCGACGGCCGGGCCGGGCGCCGCATCCTGCCGCAGGGGTGGTGGAAGCCGCGACCGCTGGACCTGCTGGTCGTGGCGATTCTGCTCATCTGGCACATCATCGGCGCCAACACCGCGGACGACGGCTACATCCTCACCGAGGCCCGGGCCGCGGTCTCCAGTGGCTACATGCCCGAGGTGTTCCGCTATTACGGAGCGCCGTATGCCCCGTTCGGGATGCCGTACTACCTCTATACGGCGATAAGTTCGTTCACGCTCGGCAGTGTCTGGCTTCGCTTGCCGGCGCTGCTCCTGGGTATCGCCTCGTGGATGCTGCTCTCCCGTGAGGTCATCCCGCGCCTGGGGATTGCGGCCCGCCGTGCCCCGGCCGTCCGGTGGAGCACGGCCGCGGTGTTCCTCGCTTTCTGGCTCACCTACAACAACGGCCTGCGCCCCGAGCCGATCATCGCCTTCGGCGTGCTGGCGACGTGGGTGTCGATGGAGCGGGCCCTGGCGACGGGCCGGCTGTTGCCGGCGGCGGTCGGCTTCATCATCGGCGGGCTCACGCTCTCGGCGGCGCCGACGGGCACCTTCTGCATCGCCGTGATCATCGCGGCGTCGCGGCCGCTGCTGCTGCTCATCATCAGGCGTGCCAAGCGTGACGGGTGGGTGCCCACCATCGCGCCGCTGCTGGCGGCGGGCCTGGGCATTCTGCACCTGATCTTCCTCGACCAGCCGCTGGTCACCACGCTGCAGTCGTCGGCACTGCTCGGCGAGGTCGGCCCCAGTGGCAGTTGGTACGAGGAGGTGTGGCGCTACGAGTGGCTCATGAACCCGACGCCCGACGGCTCGCTGGCCCGCCGTTTCGGAGTGCTGGCGATGTTCCTGTCGCTCATCACCTGCGCCGCCATCCTGTTCCGCAAGGGCCGGATCCCCGGCGTCTCGGTGGGGCCGGCGCGCCGCATCGTGGGGATGGCCGCCATCTCGATCGCGTTCATGGCGCTCAACCCCACCAAGTGGACCCACCACTTCGGAGCGTTCGCCACCATCGGCGCCGCACTCGCCGCGCTGGTGACCATGGCGGTCCTGCCGGCCGCGACGCGCTCACTGCGCAACCGGATGATGTTCCTGGCCGCCGTGTTCTTCATCCTGGCGCTGAGCTTCACCTCCACCAACGGCTGGTGGTACATCTCGATCTACGGCATCCCGTGGGGCGGCGCCCAGCCGTCGATCGCGGGCATCACCCTGTCCACCGTGTTCCTGGTGCTGATGGGGCTGTCATTGCTCGCCGCGCTGATCCTCCACTACCGCGAGCCGTTCATGCGGCGCAACGAGGATGGCGGACCGGGTGGCGCCGGCCGCGGCAGCGACCGCGACCGCGGGCCGGTGGTGAGCTTGGTCCGTAACCTCACCGAGGCGCCGCTGGGATTGGCGGCTGCCCTCGTCGTCGTCGTGATCGTGGCGTCCATGGCCGCCGCGGTGCGCAACCAGTACCCCGCCTACTCGGTGGGCCTGCAGAACCTCAACGCGCTGGCCGGCAAACCGTGCGGCATCGCGGACGCGGTCCTGGCCGAGCCCGACGCCAACGCCGGCCTGCTCGAGCCCGTCGGCGACCCGCGGGACCAACTCGAGGCCGGCGGCGAGGCCGTCCAGTTCACCCCGGACGGCATCTCCACCGACCTCACCGCGACGCAGGCCGCCGACACCGACACCCCCGGCACCGGCGAGGGCTCCGACACCACGTCGACCACCGCCGGAACCGAGGGCGGCGTCCGCAACGCCGAGGGCATCAACGGCAGCCACGCCGTCCTGCCGTTCGGCCTGGACCCGTCGCGGGTGCCCGTGCTCGGCAGCCACCAGGGCGGTGCGCAGTTCAACGCCGAGACCATCACTGACTGGTATCCGCTGCCCGAACGCTCGGACGAGAACCCGCTCATCACCGTCGCGGTGGCCGGCGAGTTCCACCGCGACGCGCTGGTCGTGGAATACGCGGTCGGCGGTGAGCCGTTCGAGGTCGCCGGAGTGGTGGTGCCCGAGGACATCGGCCCCGCGCCGGCCTGGCGGAACCTGCGCGTGCCCATGGACTCGCTGCCCGCCGACGCCAGCGCGATCCGGCTCGTCGTGCGCGACCACGACCCGGACCCGGAGCGGTGGATCGCGTTTACCCCGCCGCGCATGCCGGAGCTGGTGACGATGCAGGAGCTCGTCGGTGACACCCGGCCGGTGCTGCCGGACTGGGCCGTCGCGTTCCACGTGCCATGCCTGCGGCCGTTCGACGAGTTCGCCGGCATCCACGAGCTGCCCGAGTACCGCGTCCTGCCCGACCGCGGCCTGGCCGTGAGCTCCACCAACACCTGGCAGGACTGGTCCGGCGGCGGCCCGCTCGGGTTCATCGAACTGCTGCAGGAGGGCGAGACCGTGCCCACCTACCTGTCGCACGACTGGGACCGGGACTGGGGCTCGCTCGTGCGGTACTCGCCGATCGTGCCCGAGGCGACGCCCGCCACCGTCGATCACGGTGAGGTCGTACGCTCGGGGCTGTGGAACGGGGGACCTCTGGCACGGTGAGGGTGAACCCGGAACCGCCGACGCGGGGACCGGCTACCATCGCAGGCAGAGCTTTTTACAAGGACTTCCAAGTAATCTCGGGAGTCACGTAGCAGCAGACCGTCAACGCAGACTGGAAACGGGAGACACGCGCATGTCCGTCACGGAGAAGCAGTTCGAGAACATCCTCGTCGAGCAGAAGGACCGCGTCGCGGTCATCACCCTCAACCGCCCCAAGGCGCTCAACGCGCTGAGCAGCGACATGGAGAAAGAGGTCGTCGAGGCCGTCGAGGGTCTGGACTCGAACCCGGACGTCGGCTGCATCGTCATCACCGGCTCGGAGAAGGCCTTCGCGGCCGGCGCCGACATCAAGGAGATGAAGGACAAGGAATACCCCGGCATCTACCTCGAGCGGTTCTTCGGCGACTGGAAGCGCCTGACGAACGCGCGCACCCCGATCGTCGCGGCCGTGTCCGGCTTCGCGCTCGGCGGCGGCTGCGAGCTCGCCATGATGTGCGACATGATCATCGCCGGCGACAACGCCAAGTTCGGCCAGCCCGAGATCACCCTCGGCGTCATCCCCGGCATGGGCGGCTCGCAGCGCCTCACCCGCGCCGTCGGCAAGGCCAAGGCCATGGACCTGTGCCTGACCGGCCGCCAGATGGACGCCGACGAGGCCGAGCGCTCCGGCCTCGTCGCCCGCGTCGTGCCCGCCGCCGAACTGCTGGACGAGACCATGAAGGTCGCCGGCAAGATCGCCTCCATGAGCAAGACCACCGCGATCGCCGCCAAGCAGGCCGTCAATAGGTCGTTCGAGACCACACTCGAGGAGGGCCTGCTCGCCGAGCAGAACGCCTTCTACGCGCTGTTCGCCACCGAGGATCAGACCGAGGGCATGTCGGCGTTCGCCGAGAAGCGCAAGCCGGAGTGGAAGCGCTGAGTCAGCTGAACCAGCAGCACACCGGGGCAGGGGCCGGCCGCGACGCGGGCGAGCCCCTGCCCGTGTTGGTCCTGACCGGCTACCTCGGCGCCGGCAAGACGACCCTGCTCAACCACCTGCTCAGCGGCGCGCCGGGCCTGAAGATCGCGGCGATCGTCAACGACTTCGGCGACATCAACGTCGACGCCGGCCAGGTCGCCGGGCAGGTGGACTCCATGGTGTCGATGGCCAACGGCTGCGTCTGCTGCGAGGTCGACGCTAGCGAACTCACCGACGCCCTCGGAAAGCTCGCCGACCCCGAACTCGGCATGGACCTCGCCGTGATCGAGGCCAGCGGACTCGCCGAACCGGCGACCCTGTCGCGGATGGTGCACGACGTCCCCCGGGACATCGCCCATCACGCCGGCCTCATCCAGGTCGTCGACGCCGAAGGTTTCACAGACGCCCTCGAACGTCACCCCCGCGTGG
>NZ_JAALDM010000042.1 GCF_014144865.1 Dietzia aerolata
CGGCAAGGGCGGCTTCGGCTACGACCCGCTGTTCCTGCCGGAGGGATCCGATCGCGCGGCGGCGGAGCTCACGTCGGCCGAGAAGGATGCGGCGTCCCATCGTGGCCGCGCGCTGCGGGCCCTGGCTCCGGCGTTGCGGGCACTCGCCGAGCGCGCCTGACCGGTCCGCAGTCCCGCGCCGAGAGCGCCTGACCCGTCGCGCGGTCTCGCCCTGACCTACCCATCGCGCAGACATGCCCATCGCCCAGCCCTACCCATCGCCAAGAGGGTTCTGCACACCCCGTTCTCGGGCGATGTGTGCAGAACCCTCTTGGCGATGGTGGGGCGCGCTGGTCAGGCCTTGGCTGGGGCCTCGGCGTCGACCGCGTAGGCGGCGCGAACGTCCTTGGTGCGCTTGTGCTCGAACCAGAACGACAGGAACGGGATGGTGCCGGCGAGCGCGGTCGCCAGCGTCTTGGGTGCCACCCAGCGGGCCTTGATTGCCAGGTCGAGGGTGACGAACAGGTACAGAATGTAGAACACGCCGTGCGCCTGGCCGATGTAGGTGAACCAGTCCGGGGCGTCGCCCGAGTTCTCCAGGATCAGGTACTTGTAGATCATCTCGACCGTGAGCACGAGCAGCCACACACCCGTGATCCAGGCGAGGATGCGGTAGCGCTTGAGCGCCCCCGAGATCTTGCCGTCCGGATCCGGCTTGCGGCCGTCGGTGGTGGGGGCGGTTGCGGCGGTCATGACGCGGGTTTCTCCTGTGAACGTGTGCCGAGGCCGTCCTTGCGGGCGAGTTCGGCGAGATATGAGTTGTACGCGGCCAGGCCCTCGTCCTGGACCTGCTCGTCCGTTGAGGGACGTCGGGTGGGAAGTAGGTCGGCCGGGATCTCGGTCATCTCCCGACCGCGACGAGTGCCCCGACCGGTTGCTCCACTCCGAGAGCCGGATGCCCCTGGACGAGTTCCGGCTCGGGGCGAACGTGGGGGAGTGGAGGTGGGGTTGTCGTCGTCGTCCAATCCGATTCGTCCCATCGCGCCGGACGGTCCGGCGACTCCCGCGGTGACCCCCGCGGCGCCGGCGGAACGCGGGGAACCCTCGGCGCTGGCACCGGCACCGGTGCTCATCTCCTCGAGCTCGTCGGCGATCCGTTCCTCCTCCTCGGCCTCGAGGCGGACGTACTTGAAATAGGCGTAGACCAGGAACCCGGCCAGGAACGGCCACATGAACGTGTAGCCCAGGTTCTGCACCGTGCCGGACGCCTCCTGATAGCGCGCCAACTGCCACAGCCCCATCCCCATGCAGACGATCGCGCCCAGGACCACGAACGCGATCCACGCCGGACGGTGCCGGATGGTCGGCGACGAGGACCCACCGGAGGCGGAATCGCTTCCGGTCGCGCGGGGGCTCGGGGAGTCGGACACGCCTCCACGGTACCGCCGATGGCACGCTAGACTCACCTCGCCCGGTACCCCCGGGTGCACGCGCCCGTGGCGGAATTGGCAGACGCGCTGGATTTAGGTTCCAGTGTCCTAGGACGTGGGAGTTCAAGTCTCCCCGGGCGCACCATCTTGTATGCACCATCCTGCGTGATCCGTGTGCCGACAAATGGGACCGGCCCCGCCCCTCGCGGTGCGGGGGACGGGGCCGGGGTCGGAGAAGAACCGCGGCGGATGCCGTCAGGTTGGTGCGGTCCGGTCAGTGCCGTGCGGCCGGGCGCGCGCCGGTCTCCTCGGTGATGTCGTCGGGGTGCCGGACGAAGTGCACGATGCTCAGGGCGAGGCCGCCCCAGATGACGAGCAGGAACAGCACCATCATGATGATCGCGGTGGTGGTCATCGGTCAGCCCTCCTTACGGATGTCGGTCGGGGCCGCGCCGGGTGACGCGCCCGAGGTGGTTTCTGTTGGTGAACCCGATGACGACGACGACAACTCCTCGTATGTGGTGTCGCTGGGATCGTCGTCGGTTTCGGGCGGACCGTCCAGGTGCTTGGCTCCGCGCCAGGGGAGCAGCGTGAAGATCACCGCGAGGATGAGGATCGCGGCGATCATGCCCCAGCCGAAGGTGTTGAGGACGGCGGATTCGTAGCCCTCATAGGGCTCGTCGATGAGTGCCTTCACCTCCCCGTACAGCGAGTAGGCCAGCACGGCAGGGGTGACCACGGCCATGCAGATGATCCAGATGGGACCGACCTTGAACGACGAGACCGAGTTGAGGTGATCGCGCAGTGTCGGGCCGAGGCGGAATACGAACATGATGGCCAGCAGGGCGATGAGGGCGATGCCGACGATGCCGAGGCTGTTGGCGAACTTGTCCATGATGTCCAGGTTCTGCAGGCCCGTCTCGGTGGGCATGAGCATGACCGACACGACGGCCATCGGGATGCCCACGACGAGCGTGGCGACGGTGCGGCTGACGCCGACCTTGTCCTGGAATGAGGAGATGACCACCTCGACGATCGAGATCATCGAGGTCAGGCCCGCTAGGATGAGGCAGAGGAAGAAGACGACGCCCCAGATCGCTCCGCCCGGCATTTGTGAGATCAACGCGGGGAAGGCGATGAACGCCAGGCCCGGGCCGCCGCTGACGTCGGCCCAGCCGGCCCCAGCTGAGGACGAGACGAGGAAGCCGAGGGTGGCGAACACGCCGATGCCGGCGAGGACCTCGAACGCCGAGTTGGAAAAGCCCACCACCAGGCCGGAGCTGGTGAGGTTGGACTTGCGCTTGACGTACGACGAGTAGGTCACCATGATGCCGAAGCCCACGGACAGCGAGAAGAAGATCTGGCCGTATGCGGCGATCCACACACTGGGGTCGCGCAGGGCCGCCCACTCGGGCGTGAAGAAGGTGTTGAGGCCGTCGAGAGCGCCCGGCAGGAACAGGGAGCGGACCACCAGGGCGACGAACAGGGCTACGAGCAGCGGGATGAAGAACAGTGCGGTTCGTCCGATACCCTTCTGGACACCCAATAGCAGGACACCCAGGGTCAATGCCCACACGACCACCAGGACGATGGTGATGAGTGGGACGAAGTCAAAACCGAAGCCGTTGCCCGCCTGGAGGAAGTCCGACGCGAAGAACGTTGCCGTCTCCTCGTACGTTTCGCCCCAGCGCTGATCCACTGAGAACCACGCGTAGCAGGCGGCCCACGCGAGGATCACCGCGTAGTAGATGGCGATGACAAACGCCACGAGTACCTGGATCCAGCCGATCGGTTCGGCGAACTTGCTGATCCGTCGGAAACTCAGGGGGGCGGAGCCGCGGTAGCGATGGCCGATCGCGTAGTCGAAGAACAACAGGGGGATGCCTGCGGAGAGCAGAGCTACGAGATACGGGACTAGAAACGCGCCGCCACCGCTGTCGTAGGCGACGAATGGAAAGCGCCAGATATTGCCGAGGCCAACGGCGGAGCCGATGGCGGCCAAGACGAACACGGTGCGTCCGGAGAATGCCTCGCGCTTTTTCGTACCGCCCGGGGCGGCAGATGTGGACATGTATTCCTCCTCGGTGGAGATCTGGCGCTCCTACAGCGTCAGACGTTTCCTACGTGTAGACCGACGGTTGCCGATCAGTGACCATTTCGATGCGTCTCGGCTATCGAGGCCACGTGACTAGTGGGAATAGAGTAAGCCCATGAGGTCCCGCAATGTTGGTCAGATGGCAAGACGCGCGATTGTTGTCGCGTCTGTCGTCATGACCTCTGCCGGGGCTGCGGCCGTCGCCGCGACCGAATCCGGGCCGACACCGACGCTGCCAGTCGTTCCGGCCGTGGTCGCCCAGCCGTCAGAGCTCGAGGTTTTTCCAGCCCCTGGCCCCGCGGCGGCACCGGTGCCGGCCGACGTGGTCACGCAGACCGGTTCATGGTTCGCCCACGGCACAACGCTTGATTTGTGGTCGGACGGTACGGGTCTGCTCGCGACCTGGGTCGGCGCGTTCGACGGGGACCGGCTCTCGCTGCGGCTCATCCCGGCACCGGGTCCGGCGACGGTGGCCGAGATCGTCGCCATCGAGACCGTCGGTCAGGGGGCGCTCGCCCCGGACGAGCGACCCGGGCTCGGCGGGCTGGTCACCGTCATCTTCGACGCAGTGCCGCATGCCGACGCTGCAGGCGGTGAGGGTCTCCGGACCGCGCATGTCGAATGGACCTCCGGTCCCCACCGTCACGCGGTCGACCTCTGTCCGGCACACGGACTTGATGCGGCCGCGATGGAG
Source organism: Dietzia aerolata (assembly GCF_014144865.1). Taxonomy (GTDB): domain Bacteria; phylum Actinomycetota; class Actinomycetes; order Mycobacteriales; family Mycobacteriaceae; genus Dietzia; species Dietzia aerolata. The sequence continues at coordinate 4,199 of NZ_JAALDM010000042.1, forward strand.
ACGCTGGGCTGCGGCGCCTGACCTCGCGCTGACGGCTCCGCTCGCGAGCGTGAGCCGCCCACGTCGGCCACGAAATACCGTGTGCGGAACGTGCTCTCCGTCCGTATCCGTCCGCATCCGGGCGTGCTCGGCATGCTCGGCGGGCCGTGTGGAGGTGCTGTCGGGTGGCGCGGATGAGCCCGTCGACACGCCGAATGGGGGCGCGTGGCGACTGAGAAATAGATAACGATTAGATAACGGTGCGAATTTGAAACCTGAGGGTCGCCTCACCTGTGGATATGAGGGGGCCGTCATGTCTTGATGTGAGGGACGTCACGACAAGCGGCGGGCTCCGTGCCGTCAAATGAACGCTCGGACGCCGCCAATCTGAGGGGGACCTCAAGTTTCTGTGGCAATCTGTGCGCTGCGCCGCTCCGGGTAACCGAGAAGCGGCGCTGCCACTGACGAGAGTGCCAAGGAGTTCCCCACGTGACGATCGACGACCGCGACCTCACCCCCCGACCGCTTGAGACCGGACTGGCGGCCCGCCGTGCCTCCCGTGCCCTCGCGGACGAGCTGCGTGATGGCACGGCCTACGCCCTCGCCTTCGGTGGGCAGGGGATCGCGTGGCGTGACGCCCTGAGCGACCTCATCGACGGCACGGGCATCGGCCCCGAGCTCCAGGAGCTGGTGGACGCTTCCGTCGCGCTGACCGAACCCGTGCACGACGAGATCGCCGTCGTCCGCACTCACGGCTTCCGCCCGATCGAGTGGGCCAACACCACCACGGGCGAGGACGAGGACCACGGCGAACTGCCCGATGACGCTTCGCTGTCGTCGGCCGCCGTGTCACTTCCGGCGGTGCTGCTGGCGCAGATCGGTGCGCTCCGCGCCCTCGCCGCCGAGGGCTTCGACGTCAACCAGGCGCCCCCCGCCGCAGTGGTCGGACATTCCCAGGGTGTGCTGGCCGTCGAGTCGGTGGAGAGCTTCGGATCGATCGACGAGCGCCTGCTGGCCGTCGCCGAGCTCATCGGTGCCGCCGCGACGCTGGTCGGTCGTCGGGTGGGACTGTTCCGCAAGGGCGAGTCCAGCCCGATGATGGGCGTCTCCGGGATCGACGGCGAGGAGTTGCGCTCGGTCGTCGACGAACTGTTCGCCGGTGTCGACTCGTCCATCCGCCCCCAGGTCACCATCCGCAACGCCCAGCGCCGCCATGTCGTGGTCGGCCGCCCCGACGATCTCGAGGACCTGCGCCGACACTGCGCCGACCTCGAGGCCGAGTCCCGGCGTCGTCGCGAGGCCAAGCTCACCGGCGGTGAGGTGTTCGCCCCGGTCTTCGACCCGCTCGATGTCGAGGTCGGATTCCATCACCCGGCGATGGCTCCCGCCGTGGACATCGTCTCCCGCTGGGCCGCCCGCTGTGGGCTCGACGCCGATCGCGCCGCGGAGCTGGCCCGCCAGATCGTCACCGAGCGCGTCGACTGGGTCTCCGAGCTCGCCGAGACCCTGCACGCCGGCGCCGAGTGGATCCTCGACATGGGGCCCGGTGAGGCCCTGACCCGGCTCAACCGCTCCGTCGTCCGCGGCCAGGGCGTCGGCGTCGTGGCCGCGGCCACCCGCGGTGGCCTGCGCAACCTGTTCACCCCGGGTGCCACCCCGGAGGTCGAGCGCCCGTGGACCGCGTTCCAGCCGCAGCTGGTCACCCTGCCCGACGGCAGCGTGCACGTGGAGACCTCGTTCACCCGCCTCACCGGATGCTCGCCGATCCTGCTGGCCGGCATGACCCCGACCACCGTGGACCCGGCGATCGTCGCCGCGGCCGCCAACGCCGGCCACTGGGCCGAGCTCGCCGGCGGCGGACAGGTCTCCGAGTCGATCTTCGCCGAGAACACCCAGCGCCTGGCCGAGCTGCTCGAGCCCGGCCGCAGCGCCCAGTTCAACTCGTTGTTCCTCGACCCCTACCTGTGGAAGATGCAGGTCGGCGGGAAGCGGTTGGTCCAGAAGGCCCGCGCCGCAGGAGTCCCGTTCGACGGCGTGATCGTCACCGCCGGAATCCCCGAGCTCGACGAGTCCGTCGCCCTCATCGAGGAGCTGACCGAGGTCGGCCTGCGGCACGTCAGCTTCAAGCCGGGCACCGTCGCGCAGATCCGCCAGGTCGTGCGGATCGCCGCTGAGGTTCCGCACATGCCCGTGATCGTCCAGGTCGAGGGCGGCCGCGCCGGTGGCCACCACTCGTGGGAGGACCTCGATGACCTCCTGCTGGACTCCTACGCGATGCTGCGCGAGCGCCCCAACGTCGTGCTGTGCGTCGGCGGCGGCATCGGCACCCCGGAGCGGGCCGCCGACTACCTGACCGGTTCCTGGGCCAACGCCCACGGCTACCCGGCCATGCCCGTCGACGGCATCCTCGTCGGCACCGCCGCCATGGCCACCCTCGAGGCCACCACCAGCCCGCAGGTCAAGAAGCTCCTCGTCGACACCGTCGGCGTCGACGCCTGGGTCGGCGCAGGCCAGGCCGAGGGTGGCATGGCCTCCGGCCGCAGCCAGCTCGGCGCGGACATCCACGAGATCGACAACACCGCCGCGCGCACCGGTCGCCTGCTCGACGAGGTCGCCGGCGACGCCGAGGCCGTGGCCGCGCGCCGCGACGAGATCATCACCGCCGTCAACGGCACCGCCAAGCCCTACTTCGGTGACCTCGAGACGATGACCTACGAGCAGTGGCTGCACCGCTTCGTCGAGCTCTCCCTGGCCCACGGCGCCAGCGCCGACGGGCGCGTCTCGCGTGAGGGCAACGGATTCGACCTGGGTGGCGACTTCGGCGGCGACGTGGCCGACGGCACCCGTTCGGTGTGGCTCGACCCCACCATCCGTGAGCGCTTCCACCGCATGGTGCAGCGCACCGAGGCCCGGCTCGACGAGGTCGACAGCGGCGCGATCATCTCCGCCTTCCCCCGCGTGGAGTCGATGGAGCGTCCCGCCGAGGTCATCGAGACCCTCGCCGCCCGATACGCCGACCTGCGGACCGCGGTGCTGCACCCGGCCGATGCCGCCGAGTTCCTCGACATCTGTCGCATGCCCGGCAAGCCCGTGCCGTTCGTCCCCGTCATCGACGGCGACGTGCGTCGCTGGTGGCGCTCGGACTCGCTGTGGCAGGCCCATGACGACCGCTACGACGCGGACGCCGTGTGCGTCATTCCCGGCACCACCTCGGTCGCCGGCATCTCCCACCTCGACGAGCCGGTCGGCGACCTGCTCGACCGCTTCGAGGCCGCCACCGCCGACCGTGTCCGCGGCTACCTGCCGACCACCGAGGCCGTGAGCGGCCGTCGCCGCGGCACGGTCACCGCCGCCAGCGGACCCGTAGCCGACGTGCTCAACAGCCCCGACGTGACCTGGGCCGGCCGCCTGGTCATCAACCCCGTCCACCGCCTGGGCGTGCTGCACGCATGGGAGGTCGACGCCGAGGGCGTCGG
>NZ_JAALDM010000337.1 GCF_014144865.1 Dietzia aerolata
CCTTGCAGCCAGACCGTCCAGGGAGCACACCCCGTGGACTGCCACGCCGATCGCGTCGGCGAATGCTGCCGCGGTGGCCATCCCAACACGGAGTCCGGTGAAGGGTCCGGGTCCGACGCCCACCACCACGGCATCGAGCTCGGCGGCCGTGATGCTGGCCGATTCCAGACACTCGAGGATGTGCGGGGTGAGCAGCTCGGCGTGAGCGCGGGCGTCCTCGGTCACGCGCGTCGCGAGCGTCTCGATCCGCGAGCCAGCAGCATCCCCCGGACCAGCAGGTTCGAGGCGGCATACGCCCGCGGTGACGGCGGGAGTGGAGGTGTCGATGGCGAGGACAAGCACGAGGTCAGCGTACCGCCGCACGACCTACTCCCCGGAATTCGATCCGCCGCCCGGCCCACGAATCAGTCCCTGGCCCACGAACTGATCACCCGAACACGATCTGCCCGTCTAATTCCGATCTGCCCGCCGGAGAACGCGATGCACTCGGGGCCCCGCGCGCATCAGCGAATCGCAAGGGCAGATCGCGAAACCAGCCCCAGAACGGAGGGCAGATCGTAAAACGGAGGGCAGATCGAAAGGTCGCCGGCGACTCAAGGCTCGGGAACCGGTCGTGGCGCTAGGAGTGGCGCGCGTGCGCGGTGTTAGGCGCGGTGCCAGGCGGCGGTGCGGACCTCCGTCTCGTCGCCGCGGCTCATGCGCACGATCAGCGGCGACTCGACGAGCGACTCCACGAACCCGGCGCCCCATTCCACGACCACGATGTCCTGGTCGAGTGCGGAGTCCAGGTCGAGGGATTCGAGTTCGTCGGCGAGGTCTCGGCGGGTGGGCTGATCGCCGTCGGGGTCCTGGCCCAGGAGGCGGTAGGCGTCGACGTGGACCAGGCCGGGGCTGCCGGCCGTCGCGGGAGCGTGGCGGCGGGCGATTACGAAGGTCGGCGACGTGACGCGGCCACGAACTCCGAGGCCCGCGGCGATGCCGGTGGTGAGGGCAGTCTTGCCGGCGCCGAGTGGGCCGTCGAGGACCACCACGTCGCCGGCCGAGAGCAGTCCGGCGATCTCCTCGCCGAGTGCGCGGGTGTCCTCGACCGTGGGCAGCTCGCGCTGACCGGGAACCTCCAGCGTCACGACGCCTTCTTCGCGCTCCGGCCGGGAGCGGGATCTGAGCCGGTGGAGGTCGCGCTGGCAGCGGGCGCGGAGGCAGGCACGGCGGTCGTGCCAGGCGCG
>NZ_JAALDM010000338.1 GCF_014144865.1 Dietzia aerolata
GACGCAGGGTTCGCCGGGGCCGCGAGGACGACGGCAACGCACGGCATCTCGGGGCATGATGGCTGCGTGAGGATGCTGACGGACCCTGTGACCGGCACGTCGTGGACCGCACGGGTCGACGGGTCGGTGTTCTACAGTGCGACCGGCGGCAGGGAGCGCACGAAGGACTGCGGCTCGGCTCCGGCAGCTGCGGAGAAATTGGCCGCGGACACGTGGACCAGACTGAGATCCGGATACGTCCACCACGATCCCGATGCCCTCCCGGGGACGCCCTCGATGCTGCGCCACGCCGGCAAAGGGGTCGGCTGGCTCGGGCGGGCCGCGCTCTGCGCGGCAGGGGGCGACGACTTGTTCTTCGCCGTGTCGCACCTCGGCGGGGTCAACCGCCTCCGACTCATCGGACCTGACGGGGCCCTCACCGAGGTCGCCGAGCTCGACGGCGACCGGCTCGTCCGGTCGCTCAGCTGGCACGACGGGGACGTCTATGTCGACCTCGACGGCCGGGTCCAGCGCGTGGATCCGGCCACCGGCGCGGTGGTGGACGTCACGGACGTGCGCTTCACCCTCGGCGGTTCCCTCCGCCTCGCGGGCCACAACGCGGTGTGGTTCGACGGTCGGGACGGCGTGGTGACCGACCTGTCCAGCGGTCGTGAGCTGTGGCGACGCGGCCTCGAGGCCGGCGAGTGGGAGGGGCACACCCCGATGCTGGCCCTGGCCGTGTCCACCACCGGGGTGGCCTGGTGCACGGACGCGACCACGGTGTACGTGGCGGATCTGGCGTCCGGCGCGGAGAGCGCGGTGGCCAAGCGGCGGTCGGAGCTGACCGACGAGCTGTGGCTCACCGAGGACGGGCGCCTGTTCACCTCGGGTCCCTACACCGGACCCGCCCGGTACACCGTCGCGACCGGGGAGCACGTGCCGGTGCCCACCGGAGCGGACGGGACGTCCGGGACGGCGGTGGCGGACGTCGCGATGGACCGCGACCGCACCCGGGTGGCGGTGCTCACCACCGATCGGCGGATCACGGTGGTGGACGCCGGCTCCCTCGAGGTTCTCGCATCGGTGGAGGTCGAACACATGGTGGCCCACGGTGGTTGCGCCTTCACCGGAACCGGGCTCGCGGTCTCGACCGACCACGGCTGCTTCGCTAGGTATCCGCTCACCGGGTGAACCGGCCACGGCCCCACCGTCCGGGTGATTAGGTGGGGTCATGGACTCCGCACCGGAACCCGGCATGCCCGACACCCGTGACTGGACCACCGTGCTCGACGGGGGATGCGAGGAATGTGGTTACCAGCCACACGACCCGCCGGGTACCGGTGACCGGCTGGCCGTCGCGGCCGAGCGGTGGGCCGAGGTGTTGGCCCGCCCGGACGTGGGGCAACGGCCTGCTGCGCGGGTGTGGTCGCCGCTGGAGTACGCCGGCCACTGTCGGGATCTCGTCGAGGTGTTGGGCGACCGGCTCGAGGCGATGCTCGGAGGCGACAACCCCACCTATGCGGACTTCGACGGCGAGGCCGCGGTCCGGGAGCACGAGTACTGGCGGGCCGACCCCGGTCCGCTCGCCGAACAGTTGGCGCGTGACACCGCCCGGACCCGGCAGATCCTCGATCCGGTTGCGGGCGCGGACTGGCAGCGCACCGGTCGTCGGGGTGACGGGTACGTGTTCACCGTCGCCACGCTGTGCCAGTACATCGTCCACGACGTCGAACACCACCTCCACGACGTGGCGGGATGAGAACTCTCGGAGCCGGAGCCGGAGCGGAGGATCGGGGCCGCGTCCCGACCGTGGTGGGCGCGTCGGCGGCGCTGGCGGCGGTCGCACTCGGCGCCGCGCTGATACTGCTTCCTCTGGCCCTGCCGGTGATCGTCACGCTCGCGGGGGTGGGCCTCGTCGTCGTCGGACTCGCCACCGTGGTCGGGGCCGACGGCACCGGCCGGCACCCCACGTCAGCCCGGATCGCGGTGGG
>NZ_JAALDM010000339.1 GCF_014144865.1 Dietzia aerolata
GTCGGGATGAATGTCCCCTCGGGCCGCGCGCATTGCTGCGGCGTGACGCTCCGCGCGGCCCGGACCCGCGGCGAGATGCCCCGCCGGGCCGGACGGGGTGTGCTGGCGGACCTCGCGGCGGCCATCGGTGGCGAAACCGTCGACGGGAACATCGATCCCGCCCGGCTCAAGATCGAAGCCCAGCCAATCGCGGTGGGCGGCATGCAGAAGCGCGGACGTGGAGAAGGGGAGGGCGAGCGGATTGTTCTCGGCGCCCTCGAGCGGAAACTCGCCCGCCCAATACGGCCGCTCGAACGGCAGCGGCATGCCCTCGTCCTCAACGATCCGATCATCGGCGGCCGCGAAGGAACGCACGAGCTTGCCCGACTCCCAGCGGGCGAACCCGCTCACGCCGGAGTCCGGATCGGAGGAGAAGGCGAGCACGGTGGGCGCTTCGACCAGCTTCAGCCACACCTGATCCGTCTCGGACGGCTTAACGCGGGCATCAATCGGCGTCTGCACAACGGTGAGCCCGGGAAACGAACCGATATAGATCTCGCCCTTGCCCGCCGACGCCGACCGATTCAGGGGGAAGGTGCCGAGCGAGGCCACCGTGACCTTGGGAAACAGGCGCGAAAGCAGGCGGCGGGCGAAGCCCGGATCAGACGGGATGCCCGAACGGAACAGGGCAGAGGGATCGTCGGTGTTCAGGTACCAGAATGTCGCGACGTGATGTCCCATGGCGCGGCGTCAGTCGTCCTTGCTCCGGACACCGAGGAGGACGTCCTCCCACGACGGCATCGTCGGATGCCTGCGCGAGGACTTGCGCTCCGGCTCGTTGGGCGTGTGCTGGAGGAAGTCGTCGTCGGAAGTCTCTTCCCGCTCGTCCTTCTTGCCGGACTCGGCTGCAGGGGCGTCCGGGCGGGTGTCGGCGGCGTGGCGTGAGGTGCCGGCGGCGTGGTGCGCGGTGTCGCGGCGGGCGTGGGAGGCTTCGCGATCCGCCGACTGGTCACTGCGCTTCGCATCGTCCGAGGGCGCCGAGCCCGCATCCGCGGACGTGCGACCTCTCGACGCAGCAGGAGGGCGCATCTCGATCGGGGCCGGTGAATCGGCTGCGGACGAGCGAGTGGAGGGAGCATTGAATGCCGTCGGGGCCTCGACCGCGGGCCGGGGATCGAACGGCGGGGGAGCCTCGACCGCAGGAGGAGTCTCGACCGAGGCCGGCACGGCGCGAATGGGCGGCGGGCCGGGTGGCTGCGGGGGCGCCTCCGAGACCGTGCGCAGGGCCGTTGCGCGCGAGGGATCGAGGATGCGCTCGGCGTCCTCATTAAGGGGCCGCGCCGAGCCGCCGTGCGAATCAGGCACGAATGACCAGGTGGCCTGCGCATCGTCAGAAAGGCCGGCCGGCCAGGAGATGGCCACCACCCAGCCGCCCGACCGATCCCGCCAGGCGTCCCACTTCACAAGTTCGGGGTCGATGCCGCGCTGGTCGAGGGCGGCGTCCACCTTGTCGGCGAGCGTGTCTAGTGACGGGCCATCGGAGAGGACAGGGTGAGAATTCCGAGCCAGCTCGGCGGCGTTCGACCGCTCCAGCAGCACGGGGATAGCGAATCCCTCGATCCGGGACATCGGCACCCCGGCATCGGCGGCGACCTGCTCGGGGGAGACGCCGTGCCGGATCCGGTCCTGGATCTCGCGAGGGCGAAGCGTTCCGGTCACCGGTGCGCGATCAGCCCCGCCGGCGGCCACGAACTCGCCCCGGGCTGCGGCGCGGAAACGGTCATCGAGCGGGACGGTGAATTTCTCACCGGAGTCCGGGACCTCGCATTCGACCAGCGATGACTCGGTGTCGACACCGATGATCCTCAGCTTCCGCATGCCGCCTCCTGACTCCTCACGGCCCCGCCGACGACTCGATGCGAGCACGCTCCGGGGCCTGGGCGTTGGACCACATGGTAGGGCAGTGCAGCCCACCCGGCGCGCGGACGGGCCGGGTGGGCTGCGGAAAACTACAGATGTTGTGAGGCGGTGCGCATCCGTGGCACCGGGTCGGGCCCGATCTCACGCTCGCCCGCCCGAAGACGGAAAACCCGCCCGATTGCGCAGGCGTATCGTCATCGAGCGTGTCAACTGCGCGGCCAGCGAGCCGCGGACCGTGGCGCACGCCTTGCAGGTCAGTCCACGAGCTAGCCCTGAGCGAACCCCGCAGGCCCGAGCCCCGGGCCAGCCTCAGGAAAGCTCGCCCACCACGTAGTCGATCGACCGGGTCAGCAGCGTGATGTCCTCGGGCTCGATCGCCGGGAACATGCCGATGCGCAGCTGGTTGCGGCCGAGTTTGCGGTACGGCTCGGTGTCGATGATCCCGTTCGCACGCAGCGTCTTGGCCACCTTGGCGGCGTCGATCTTCTCGTCGAAGTCGATCGTGCCCACGACCTGCGACCGGTGCGCGGGCTCGCCCACGAACGGCGTCGCGTACTCCGACGCCTCGGCCCACTCGTACAGCCGCGAGGAAGAATCAGCCGTCCGCGCCACGCACCAGTCGAGCCCGCCCTGCTCGTTCATCCACTCCACCTGGTTGGCGAACATCAGCAGCGTCGCGACGGCGGGGGTGTTGTAGGTCTGGTTCTTGGTGGAGTTGTCCACGGCGGTGGGCAGGGACAGGAAGTCGGGGCACCAGCGGCCGGACGCCTTGATCTCGTCGACGCGCGCCAGGGCGGCGGGGCTCATGATGGCCACCCAGATGCCGCCGTCGGAGGCGAAGCACTTCTGCGGCGCGAAGTAGTAGACGTCCGTGTCCTTCACATCGACCGGAAGCCCGCCGGCGCCGGAGGTGGCGTCGATGGCGACCAGCGCATTCTCGGACCCCGCCGGCCGCGAGACGGGCAGCATGACGCCGGTGGAGGTCTCGTTGTGGGCCCAGCCGATGAGGTCGACGGACGGGTCGGAGACGGGCTCGGGCGCGGTCCCCGGCTCGGAGGAGATCACGACGGGGTCGGCGAGGAACGGCGCGCCGCCGGTGACCTTGGCGAACTTGGAGGAGAACTCGCCGTAGGTCAGGTGCAGCGACTTCTCGCGCACGAGGCCAAACGCGGCGGCGTCCCAGAACGCGGTGGTGCCGCCGTTGCCCAGGACCACCTCGTAGCCCTCGGGCAGGGAGAACAGCGACGAGAGCCCCTCGCGCACGCGCCCCACGACGTCCTTGACGGGCGCCTGGCGGTGGCTGGTGCCCATGACGGTGATGGCGGCGTCCGAGATGGCCGCGATCTGCTCGGGGCGGACCTTGGACGGGCCGCAGCCGAAGCGGCCGTCGGCGGGCTTGAGGTCGGCGGGGATGGTGGGCAGCTGATCGCTCATGCTCTGTTGATGCCGTTCCTTGTCGTGGGATGGGATAGGGCCATCGTAGTCGGGGGCGGTGGCGCGGCCGAGTAGCGTCGGTGTCATGCAGGAGAATGCCCCCGGTGGAGCTGCCGAAATCGTGCATCCGAGCGCGCCCGCGACGGAGCCCTTCGTCGCCGCAACTGTGCACCTCGCTGCCGAAACCGTGCCCCACGCCGGCACTGATCCGCACCTGGAGCCCACCGATTTCGACACGATGCGCGTGGGTTACGGCCTGCACGAGCGCCTGGCCGCCGCGCATCTCTCAGGCGGGTGGTTGCCCCTGTTCACCGCGTGGCTCGACGAGGCCGGTCGGCGCGGCGTCCGCGAGCCCAACGCGATGGTGCTGGGCACCGCCACCCCCGACGGGCGTCCGTCGACTCGCACCGTCTTGTGTAAAGGCGCCGACGAGCGGGGGCTTCAGTTCTTTACGACGACGACGTCGCGCAAAGGCGCCCAGCTCGCAGCCTCGGAGTTCGCGTCTGTGACCTTCCCCTGGCTGGTGGTCGAGCGTCAGGTCCACATGGAGGGGCCATGCCATCCCCTGAGCCGGGAGGACTCACTCGCGTACTGGCGCACTCGCCCGCGGGGATCGCAGGTCGCGGCGTGGGCCTCCGAGCAGTCACGAACTGTCGACTCTGTCTCCGCGCTGGAGGCCCAGTACGCCGACGCCGAGAGGCGGTTCGCGGGCGTCGACGAGATCCCGATGCCCGACCGCTGGGGCGGCTTCCGCCTCACGCCGGAGCGCGTCGAGTTCTGGCAGGGTGGCCGCGACCGCTTCCATGACCGCGTCGAGTGCCGCCTCGACGCCGGCAACTGGGTGGTCTCCCGCCTCCAGCCGTAACGGCCTCACCTGATCCACTTGCCGGACAAGTACCTTGAGTTGCCGAACATGAGGTGCGAAAATCGTGCTGAAGACCTGCAGGATGTTCGGCAACTCGGGATCGGTGTCCGGCAAGTTTGGCGGCCTAGGATCTCCGCGCGATCGACTGTCGGGGGCATTGCGTTACCACGCATGTCGGGGTGTTCGGGGGGATTACTGTCAGGCTCTCTTCTAACCCTGAGAGTTGCTCACGGTAGGGTGTGGCACAGCACATTCGTGGCGGGACTATGGCCGCCGGGACCAGTCGTCGGAGAGGTAATCGCGTGACCGCAGGCTCGAACGGTTCGGACCGCAATGCAACACTGTCGTACCCCGGCGGTGAGTTGGAACTTGACGTCGTTGACGCCACCTGCGGTAGCGACGCTGTCCAGCTTGGCCCGATGCTGGCCAAGACGGGGATGACCACTCTGGACGTGGGATTCGTCAACACGTCCTCGTGCACCTCGGCCATTACCTACATCGATGGCGGTCAGGGCATCCTGCGCCACCGCGGTTACCCGATCGAAGAGCTGGCGGAGAAGTCCTCGTTCCTCGAGACCTCGTACCTCTTGATCTACGGCGAGGACCCCACCGAGGCCCAGCTCACCGAGTTCACCGAGAAGGTCATGGGCCAGGTCGAGCTGCCGGCTCAGATGACCCCGCTGCTGCAGGCATTCCCGCAGGACACGCACCCCATGCCGGTGTTCTCCGCTGGTGTCAGCCTGTTCGGCACCCACGGTGACGACCTGGATATCGACGATCCCAAGGCTGTCGACATGGCCACCGCGCGTCTGCTGGGCCGTGGCCCGACGCTCGCCGCCGCCACGCAGCGCATCCGCGCCGGCAAGGACACCGTCGCGCCGGACTCCTCGCTCGGCTACGTCGGCAACTTCCTGCGCATGACCTTCGGTGAGGATTACGAGATCACCGACGAGGTCGTCAAGGCGCTGGACATGCTCCTGCTCCTGCACTCGGATCACGAGCAGAACTGCTCCACCTCGACGGTCCGCATGGTCGGCTCGTCCGAGGCTCCGCTGTATGCCTCGATCACCGGCGGCATCAACGCCCTGTACGGTCCGCTGCACGGTGGCGCCAACCAGGCCGTGCTGGAGATGCTGGAGCGCATCCAGGCCGAGGGCGGCGACGCCACCGATTACATGGATCGCGTCAAGAACAAGGTCGACGGTGTGAAGCTGATGGGCTTCGGTCACCGCGTCTACAAGAGCTACGACCCGCGCGCGAAGATTGCCAAGAAGCACGCCGATGCGCTGCTGTCGAACAGCAACGATCCGCTGCTGGAGATCGCGCTGAAGCTCGAGGAGACGGCGCTGGCGGACGACTACTTTGTCGAGCGCAAGCTGTACCCGAACGTCGACTTCTACACAGGCCTGATCTACCGCGCGATGGGCTTCCCGACGGAGATGTTCACCGTCCTGTTCGCGCTCGGTCGTATGCCCGGTTGGATTGCGCACTGGCGCGAGATGCGCGAGGATCCCACCACCAAGATCAACCGTCCCCGTCAGGTCTACACGGGCCACGACGAGCGGAGCTTCACGCCGATCAGCGAGCGCTGACTGGAGCCACAGCCACCTCCCAGTCGGCGCTGCTAGTCGGCGGGAGATTACCCGGTCGGCGCTCGTTGCGCTGATCGGAGACAAACCCCCGGCAGGCTGCGCGCTTGCCGGAGCAAAGCCCCGGTCAGATTGTGTGCTGGCGCGGGGGCCCCGGAAAACTCCAGGAGGAGTAACCATGGAGAAGCCCGAGATCGACATGCCGGAGGGCCCCGCGCCCACCGAGCTCGTCGCTGAGGACATCACGGTGGGAGAGGGCAACGAGGCTGTTGCCGGCGGAAACGTCACCGTCCACTACGTGGGTGTCGACTTCGAGAACGGTGAGCAGTTCGACTCCTCCTGGGATCGCGGCGAGTCCATCACGTTCCCGCTGGACGGCCTGATCCAGGGCTGGCAGGAGGGCATCCCGGGGATGAAGGTGGGCGGCCGTCGCAAGCTGACCATCCCGCCGGACAAGGCCTACGGCACCTCCGCTGCCCTGCACCCGCTGGGCGGCAAGACGCTGGTCTTCGTGATCGACCTCCTCGAGGCCTGATCCACCCCCGACCGCTATCGGCGGCCGGACCCAGACTCGCTCGACGCCCCGCTTCCTTCACGGGAGGCGGGGCGTCGGCGCATTTAGTGGGGCCGGGACGGCGCTGCGGAGATTATTGCGAACACGCTGTTCGTGAGTGGTGGGTACGCTCTGAGCACGTCAGGATGATGACCGAGTGGAGCGCGCTGGGAGGCGAGGACATGAGCTACTACGAGTTGGAGCTCAAGGTCGCGACACCCAAGCACCTGGCACGAGACACTTTCGATGAGCTGGTCGACTCATTGGCCGACGCCGTCGCGACTTATCCGACGGGATTGACGGCGACGTCAGCGCGTCGCACAGTCCGCAGTTTGCCACTGTCCACCTCTCGCTGGACGACGACACCGATGAAGGCGCGATGGCCCGAGGAATAGCTGCGGCCAGGACGGTCCTCCAGGAATCGCGAAGAGTGTTCGCCCCCCACGTTCGTCGAGTGAGATCGTGCGAAACCCACTTCTCGACGAACTACGGCCGGCCGGGGGCGGGGCGGGGGGCAGCGGGAGCGGGGCCGCCCCCACCGCCAGCCACCCGCCCCTACTTCTCCCCGCGCAGGTACGGCGCCAGCGCATCCAGCACCGCGGGATCCTCGATGGTCGAGGGCACAGCCACGTCGGTCTGCCCGTCGGCGATCTGCCGCATGGTCTTTCGCAGGATCTTGCCGGACCGGGTCTTGGGCAGTCCCTGGACGACGGTGCAGTCGCGGAAGGTGGCCACGGCGCCGATCTCGTCGCGCACCATCTTCACCAGCTCGGCCCGCAGCTCCTCGGGATCGCGCACCTCGCCGGCCTTGAGCACCACGTACCCGACGGGCCGCTGGCCCTTCAGTTCATCGCGAACACCGATAACCGCCGCCTCGGCGACGGCCGGGTGCTTGGCGATCACGGCCTCCATGGACCCGGTGGACAGCCGGTGCCCGGCGACGTTGATCACGTCGTCGGTGCGTCCCATCACAAAGACGTACCCGTCCTCGTCGATGTATCCGCCGTCGCCGGTGGTGTAGTAGCCGGCGAAGGTGGACATGTACGAGGTGAGGAACCGCTCGTCGTCGTTCCACAGGCCGGCCAACGTGCCGGGCGCCATGGGCAGTCGGATGGCGAGGTTGCCGTCTTCGCCGGCGGGCACTTCATTGCCTTGGCCATCCAGAACGACGAGCGCGTAGCCGGGCACTGGCACGGTGGGGGACCCGGCCTTGATGGGCATGGGTTCGAGGCCGCGCATGTTGGAGGCGATGGGCCAGCCGGTTTCGGTCTGCCACCAGTTGTCCACGACGGGCACGCCGAGTTTGTCGGTGGCCCATTGGTAGGTGTCGGGGTCGAGGCGTTCGCCGGCGCAGAACAGGGTGCGTAGGGCGGTGAGGTCGTATTCGCTGACGAGCTCGCCGCGCGGGTCTTCCTTGCGGATGGCGCGGACGGCGGTGGGGGCGGTGAACAGGGCGGTGGCTTTGTGTTCGGAGGCGACGCGCCAGAAGGCGCCGGCGTCGGGGGTGCCGACGGGTTTGCCCTCGTAGATGATCGAGGTGGCCCCGACGAGGAGCGGGGCGTAGACGATGTAGGAGTGTCCCACGACCCAGCCGACGTCGGAGGCGGTCCACCAGACGTCGCCGGGGCGGACGCCGTAGATGTTCCACATGGACCAGGCCAGGGCTACGGCGTGGCCGCCGTTGTCGCGGACGACGCCCTTGGGTAGGCCTGTGGTGCCGGAGGTGTAGAGGATGTAGAGCGGGTCGGTGGCGGCGACCGGCACGGGGTCGGCGGGTTTGGATACGACGACGACGTCGTCCCAGTAGCTCCATGTCGTGCCCGGCGTCTCGGGGAACGTCTCATCCGGGAACTCGGTGTGCCTCGGCGCCACGATCACGCTGGCCGGGGTGTGATTGGTCAGCTCTAGCGCTTTGGACACCATCGGGAAGTAGGGGACTTTCCGGGTGGGCTCGATCCCGCCGTGGGAGGTGACGATGACCTTGGGCCGGGCGTCATCGATCCGGATGGCGAGCTCGGGCGCCGCGAACCCGCCGAATACCACTGAATGCACAGCGCCGAGGCGGGCACAGGCAAGCATGGCGATGGCGGCGCGGGGCACCATCGGCATGTAGATCACCACGCGGTCGCCCTTGCCCACACCTTCAGCTGCGAGCGCGCCGGCGAACTCCGCGACCTGCTCCTGCAGCTGGGAGTAGGTGATGGTCTCCTTGGTGCCGGTGACGGCGGAGTCCCAGATGTAGGCGGGCTGGTCGCCGCGACCGGCTGCCACGTGGCGGTCGATGGCGTTGTAGGAAGTGTTCAGCTGCCCGTCGGGGAACCACTTGTAGAAGGGGGCTTCGGTGCCGTCGACGGCCTGGGTCGGCGGGGTGGTCCAGTCGATGTCTTTGGCGACGTCGAGCCAGAAGGCGTCGGGGTCGGTGATCGACTGCCTGTAGGCGGCGGCGTAGGCCGACGTGCTGGCGTCCGTGGCGTTGGTGTCCGTCATCGCGTGTTCCCCTCACATGCACGGGTGCGACCGTCGTTCACTTCGGCGGCCGTGTGACTGGGTTCACTCTAGTGGGACGCCGAGGTCCCGATAGCGGGACATGCGCTCGGCATACCTCCGCTCAGGGGGACGCCGACGCACCTCCACCAGGGCGGTGGCGACGGCGTCGGCCATGCGATCGCAGAACGCGTCGGGTTCATCGGCGGCGTCGGGCTCTTCGGGCACCACCACGTCGACGATTCCGGCGTCGTACAGGTCGGCGGAGGTGACGCCCTGGGAGCGTGCGACCTCGGCGGCGCGGTCGGTCTCGTGGTACAGGATCGCGCTGGCGCCCTCGGGAGGCAGGGGTGCCAGCCAGCCGTGTCGGGCGCACAGCACCCGGTCCGCCGGTAGCAGCGCGAGCGCGCCGCCGCCGGTGCCCTGGCCGAGGATCACCGACACCGTCGGCGTGGGCAGGGTGACGAGGTCGGCGAGGCTTCGAGCGATCTCCCCGGCCAGGCCGCCTTCTTCGGCCTCGCGGGACAGGGCGGCGCCCTGGGTGTCGATGAGCAGGACCAGGGGGACGCCGATCTCGGCGGCGATGCGCATGCCTCGTCGGGCCGTGCGTAGTGCGGATGGGCCGAGGGGGTTTTCTTCGGTTTCGGCGTCGCGGTCTTGGGCTAGGACGACGGCGGATTGTCCGCGGAAGCGGGCGAGCGAGAGCATGAGTGCGCCACTGTCTTCTCCCTGGCCGGTTCCCGAGAGCGGGACTCGGTTGGGGGCGACGCGGTCGAGGAAGTCTGCTGCTCCGGGGCGGTCGGGCCGGCGGGATCGGGTGATGGAGTCCCACGCGTCGGCCCGCTCGGGCTCTTCGGCGTCGGGCTCAGCCCCTGCGGGCGTGTGCTCGGTATGTGGCCCGGGCTCGTTCTCTGCCGGCGGGTCCTGGCACAGCACCTGCAGTGCGCGAGCGGTGAGGTCCCGTACGCCTTCGGGTGGCAAGACGCCGTCGATCATTCCTCGCCGGGCGAGGTTCTCCGACACCTGCACTCCCTCCGGGAATGGGGTGTCGTAGAGGGCTTCGTAGACGCGGGGTCCGAGGAATCCGATGAGCGCGCCGGGCTCTGCCACCGATACGTGACCGAGTGATCCCCAGGAGGCGAAGACGCCGCCGGTGGTGGGGTGGCGCAGGTAGACGAGGTAGGGCAGGCCTGCGGACTTGTGTCCGGACACTGCTGCGGAGATCTTGACCATCTGCAGGAACGCGATGGTGCCTTCTTGCATGCGGGTGCCGCCGGAGGTGGGGGAGGCGAGGATGGGCAGCTCTTCTGCGGTGGCGCGCTCGATGGCGGCGACGATCCGCTCTGCGGCTGCGATTCCGATCGACCCGGCGAGGAAGTCGAATTCGCACGCGATGATCACTACGCGCCGCCCCTCGAGGGTTCCCTCGCCGGTGATCACTGATTCGTCGACGCCCGACTTCTCTTCGGCGCGCTCGAGCGATTCCGCATATCCAGGGACGGTGTCCACCTGGGCGGAACGGAGGGGCGGGCCGTCCCAGGAGCGGAACGAGCCGGGGTCCACGACCAGGTTGAGGATCTGCCGAGCGCCGATACGAGCCATGTCCACGATCCTACGGTGGGGCTACGACAATCGAGCCTGCCTGTGAGTCTGTGATGATTGCTGTGACTCGGTGACACATCCCGCTGGACTTCAGACATTGGACTCTGAGGCTTGCGTGTGGCGCAAAACTGTTGCGATCTGTGCAACGCCCGGCTGCCGCTGGTCCGTCGCGACCACCTCGCCTCGCCGCACCGTCGGCACCACTGATCTGGTTCCACCACGCGGCACGCGAGGACCGCACGATCCGGTTCAAGTCGTTGTCCGGTCACGCTCAGACCGAGGCCGTCGAGTCGAGCGAAGGCGGTCAGGTCAGGGCGGCCGAAGCCGGCCGGCGGGGTAGCGTCGGACACGTCGAGGTCTTTCGGATGGATGGCGTAGGAACCTCCGTCGTCGGGAGATCTCGACGTCTATCTGCGGACCGACGCGCCCGGCCGACCTACACCCTCATCTGGGAAGAGCCATCAAAGACTCGCAGTACCGATGGGTGGCCACATGCAAGGAGTTCGACGCTGTTCGAGGCGCATTCACTCACGAATCCAAGTTGCACTTGTAGGAGCGGTCGATCAAGGATCTGAACCAATCTGCGATCTTCCGTGCTGAACGACCAATTTATCCCGAGCCCAAGGGGCAGCACTTGGTGATGCGGACATGGAGAAGCTCCGTCGTGTCCACGCGGCGGCCAAGCGGCAAAATCCGTCAGGAAGACAGGCATCCTCGGATGGCGTTCATCAACTCCGCAGTATCATCTGCGGCATGATCGTCACCAGCCGAGATGGCGCAATCGTCACCATCACCATCGACCGCCACGAGACCCGCAACGCCCTCGATGCGCAGGTGTGTACCGCGATACGTGAGGCGGTCGAGGCGGCGGCCGCCGAGGCTGACGCCGATGACCCGGTGCGGGCGATCGTCATCACCGGGGCCGGCACCGCCTTCTGTGCCGGTGCGGATCTGTCCGGGGGCGTCTACAACTCGGAGTTCATCGACGCCCACGCCTCCATGCTGCGGACCGTCGAGTCGGTTCCTGTTCCGGTGATCGCGGCGGTCAACGGGCCCGCCATCGGTGCCGGGGTCCAGCTCGCTCTGGCCGCGGACCTGCGCGTGGTGGTGCCCGGCGCGGTGTTCGCGGTGCCGGTGGTGAAGGTCGGCCTCGCGCTGGACAACTGGACCATCAAGCGCCTGGCGAACGTCGTGGGTGGCGGTCACGCGCGGTCGGTGCTCATGACCGCGCGCCCAGTGGGGGCGGAGGAGGCGGCCCGGATCGGGCTGGCCAATGAGATCGGCGATCTGGATACGGCACTGGAGCTGGCCCGCGAGATCTCGGGCTTCGCCCCGCTGACCCTGCGGCACATCAAGACCGTGATCAATGACGATGCGGCGCGGCTGCTTCCACGCGATGAGCACACCGAGCTGCAGCAGAAGGCCTGGTACAGCGAGGACATGGCGGAGGCCCGCGCGGCGCGTGAGGAGAAGCGGCCGCCGGTGTTCCGCGGGCGCTAGATGCGCTGATCCCGGCAGGTGGTGGGTCCATGGCCGGGTCGGGCTGGGTACCATACCAGCGCCCGACCCGGAACTCCTGACGTGGGCGAATGGTACGGCCCCGGGTGACGCAGTAGTAGAAAGGCCGCCACCTGATGGCCAGGCACAGTGCAGCTCGTCAGAGCTCCAACCCGACGGCCCGCCGGGTCGTGATCGTGGGCGCCGCGATCCTCGCGATCGTGGTGGTGGCGGGACTCGTCATCAACGGCCTTTCCAAGGCGGGGATCGGCGGTTTCTGCGGGGACCGCGAGACGATCAGGGTGGCCGCCGAGCCGGACATCGCAGAGCATGTCCGTGCCCTGGCAGAGGACGCCGACGGCTGCCACGATTTCGAGGTGGAGGCCCTGAGCTCCGCCGACATCTCCGCCCGCGTCACCGCGCGGGAGGAGATGCCCGATCTTTGGGTGCCGGACTCCGCGGTGCGGCTGGAGCAGGTCTCCCACGAGGTCCAGGTCCCGTTCGCCACGGTCCTCAACTCCGTCGCCTCCACACCTGTGGTGATCGCCTCGCGTGGCGGCGCACCGGTGGATATGTCCACGTGGACCACGGCGCTGGCCACCCCGGGGCTGACAATGGGCGACCCGGTCCGCTCGGGCATCGCCGACGCGCCCGTGCTGGCCGCCACCTCGGAAGTGGAGTCCATGCGCTCGACCGACGACGCACTGGGCGCGTCCATAGCGGCGCTGGCGCAGGGGCAGGCCGCCCGTATGGAGGTCCCACCCGCGCCCCGCGAAATGCTCGACGCAGTGATCGCCGAGGGCGGTGCCGCGGTGGTGAGCGAGCAGCAGGCGGTGCTGGTCCAGCAGGAGGTGCCGGACTCCGGGCTCGAGCTGGACGTGCCCGCCACGGGAGCGGTGTTCCTGTCCTACCCGCTGGCCGTCACCACCCAGGACCCCACGCGCCGCGAAGAGGTGACTCTCGCCGCCGAGGAACTCCGCGACGCCACCGCCTCCGACGACTACCTCCAAGCCCTGGCCGCCGACGGATTCCGCACCGCGGACCGCGCCCCGCTGGCCGACAGCGCCGGGGTGGGGGAGACCGAGGCGCTCGTGGTGCGTGACCCGAACCGCGTCCACAGCACGCTCCAGCGGTGGCGGCTGCTGTCGATGCCCGGCCGCTCACTCGTCCTGGTGGACACCTCCGGCTCGATGAACTTCGTGATGCCCGGGACCAACGCCACCCGCATCCAGGCGCTCGTGCAGACCGCCACCGCCGGACTGGGGCAGTTCCCCGATGACGCGGCGCTGGGCCTGTGGGCCTTCGGCGGCACCGCCGGCCGGGACGGGCGCCCGTACGCGGAGGTGGCCCCGCTGCTGCGGCTCGACACCCCGATGGACGGCGGCACGCACCGGGACGCGCTCACCGGCGCGCTGAGATCTCTACCGGGCCTGGTGGGCGGCGAGACCGACCTGTACCGCTCGGTGCTCGATGCCTACGCCATGGTCCGGGACAGCTACGACCCCAACGCGATCAACTCGATCATCGTGATCTCCGACGGCGCCAACGACGCCACGTCCTCGTTGGATCGCGAGGACTTCCTGGCACAGCTGCGCGAGAGCGTGGACCCCTCCCGCCCGGTCGTGGTGGTGTCCCTCGGACTCCTCGAGGACGCCGACCCCGCGACCCTGGCGGAGATCAGCCAGGCCACCGGCGGCAGCAGTCACATCGCCAGGACCCCAGACGAAGTGGTGCAGGTGTTCGCCCAGGCGATCGGCCAGCGCGGCGGCGCCTGACTCCGGACCGGCGGCCCTCAGGCCCGCCTCAGGGCGGCACTAGCCCCGGATGAGGTGGCCGCATCCCCACGATGGGGGTGCGGCCACCGGGCATTTTGCGGTCGAGCGCGGAAATCGGGCGTTTCGCGGGTACGTCAACATGTGCTCCGTGTCACACTTCCGGGGTCAATGTCAGTGGGCTGCATCACTACCCGGGTGTGGCTTGAGAACCGAAACGGAGGATCTCCGTGTCCCAACCACCTGACCCGTCGGCCGGAGGTGCGTCACGGCGCACCCCGAGCGCGGCGGAGTTTGCGGCCATGCAGGCCAGCCCCGAGTTCCAGGAACTGCGCAGCCGGTTCCGGTCATTCGTGTTCCCTATGACCATCGCGTTCCTCGTCTGGTACTTCCTCTACGTGCTGCTGTCGATCTACGCGACGGGCTTCATGGGCACCAAGGCGTTCGGCAACATCACCTGGGGCCTGATCATCGGCCTGGGACAGTTCGTCACGACCTTCCTCATCACCTTCCTGTACATCCGGTTCGCCAATCGGCAGATCGACCCCCGCGCGGAAGCCATCCGCCTCGAGCTGGAAGGTGAGGCAGCCTGATGGACTGGTTGATCAACATTCGTGAGCTGGCGCCCGGTGAAGAGGTGGGCAGCACGCTGCTCAACATGGTCGTCTTCGGCATCTTCATCGTGGTGACCATGGCCCTGGTGCTGCGGGCCTCCAAGTCCACCAAGTCCGCCAAGGACTTCTACACCGGTGGCTCAAGCTTCACCGGCCCACAGAACGGCTTCGCCATCGCCGGCGACTACCTGTCGGCCGCCTCGTTCCTCGGCATCGCCGGAGCCATCGCCATCAACGGCTACGACGGCTTCCTCTACTCAATCGGCTTCCTGGTGGCCTGGCTCGTGGCCCTCATGCTGGTGGCCGAGCTCATGCGCAACACCGGCCGCTTCACCATGGCCGACGTCCTGAGCTTCCGTCTCCAGCAGCGGCCCGTCCGCATGGCGGCGGCCCTGGCCACCCTCGCGGTGTGCCTCTTCTATCTGATTGCCCAGATGGCCGGCGCTGGCGGGCTCGTCGCCCTGCTGCTGAACATCAACGACTCCACAGGTCAGGCGCTCGTCGTTGCTGCGGTGGGCGTGCTGATGATCGTGTACGTCCTGGTGGGCGGAATGAAGGGCACCACCTACGTGCAGATGGTCAAGGCCGTCCTGCTCGTCGGCGGCGTGCTGATCATGTGCCTGCTCGTGCTGGTCGCGGTCCGTGGCAACTTCTCAGCCCTGCTCGGGGAGGCCGTGGCGAACTCTGGCAAGGACCTGCTCCAGCCGGGTCAGCAGTACGGTGCCACCGAGACCTCCAAGCTGGACTTCATCTCCCTGTCCATCGCGCTGGTCTTCGGCACCGCCGGCCTGCCGCACGTTCTGATGCGCTTCTACACCGTGCCCACGGCCAAGGAGGCTCGCCGGTCCGTGACCTGGGCGATCGCGCTCATCGGCGCCTTCTACCTCTTCACCCTCGTCCTGGGCTTCGGTGCCGCCGCCATGGTGGGCCCGGACGTCATCAACGCCGCGCCCGGCGGCGTGAACTCGGCCGCCCCGCTACTCGCCTTTGCGCTCGGCGGTGAGATCTTCCTGGGCATCATCTCCGCGGTAGCGTTCGCGACGATCCTCGCTGTGGTGGCAGGCCTGGCGATCACCGCCTCGGCCTCGTTTGCGCACGACATCTACAACGGCGTGATCAAACACGGGAAGGCGTCCGAGCAGTCGCAGCTGCGGGTCTCGCGGATCACGGTGGTGGTGATCGGCATCCTGTCGATAGTCATGGGCATCGGCGCCATGGGGCAGAACATCGCGTTCCTGGTGGCCCTCGCCTTTGCGGTGGCGGCGTCGGCGAACCTGCCCACGATCCTGTACTCGCTGTTCTGGAAGCGCTTCAACACCACGGGCGCGCTGTTCTCGATGTACGGCGGTCTGATCAGCACGCTGGTGTTGATCGCGCTGTCGCCGGCGGTGTCGGGCAGCGAGACGTCCATGATCTCGAGTGTGGACTTCTCGATCTTCCCGCTGTCCAACCCGGGCATCATCTCCATCCCGCTGGCGTTCCTGCTGGGCATCATCGGCACGTTCCTGGGGAAGAAGGACGAGTTCCCGGAGAAGCGCGTGGAGATGGAGGTCAGGTCCCTCACGGGCGTGGGCGTGGAGAAGACCATCTCGCACTAGCCGCAGCACCCCCGCGGGAGCGCGCTCAGTGCTTCCCACGCGGGCACCTTCCGGTCCGCCCGGTCGTCGTGAGACGGCCGGGCGGTCGGCGTTCGGGGATTGAGCGACTACCCTCGGTGGGCACCACACCATTTTGGAGGCGGTAGAGCAGATGTATCCCGGACAGGATGATCAGACCCGGCACATGGGGCAGCAGCCCGATTCGCGTGCGTATTCGCAGTATGGCGGGGGACAGGGCTACGACGACGACTACGCGGCCACCAGCTACCCGCCCGAGAATGCGTACGGCTCGGCTCCCGCACCCAGGAGCGGTCCTCGGGTGGACGTGGGCAAGTTCGTGGGCAGTGTGCTGGCGACCGCTCTCGTGGCGGCTATCGCCGGGTGGCTGATCGCGTGGGTGGTGGAGGCGGTGTTCCAGCGCTTTGGCCACGTGTGGGCCAATGGCGGCAATACGCCCACGATGTACGCGATCTACGGCGCTGTGGCGGCGATCCTGGCCGGCGTGCTCTGGTACCTGCTGCTCATCGGCACGGCCAACCCGCGGCAGTTTTTCTCGTGGGCAGTGGGCTTGCTCATCGTGGCGGCGGTCGCGCTGCCGCTCCTGGTCACGGTGCCGTTCATCGACGGGGTGGCGGCGGCGATCGTCAACCTCTTCATCGGCTTGCCGATCCTTGCGCTGACGAGCGCGTTCTCCAACACCATCAGGCGGTAGCTCGCGGCTTCCGGGTGGCCTCGAGGATGGTGCTGTCTGACCGTTGCCGGTAGTGCGGCCGGTCAGGCGTCGGTGGTGTTCCTGCCGGTTTTATGACGACGACGAGCCCGACGGTCTCTCGTTCGAGTGCCTGCGCGGCTGGTGCTCGATGGCCGCGAACCACGCTGGGCCGAGTTTTGTGTGCACGCGCGAGGTCGGTGCTCCGGGCGGGGAGGTTCGCCCGCCCCCGTCTGGGAGCGCACGGCCCAGTCGACGGTGCCCGCACCTGCCGCGCCGGCCAGGAGCGCGCCGGGCTTGGTGGGCGCCCTCCGCTCGAATTCGCAGCTCGCCTAGCTGTAATGACCACGGACGTTGTGTCGTCGGTCGGCATGGCGGGATGACCTGAAGAAGACCTCCGTGTGAGGTGTGGAAGCGACCAAGCAAACACACGCACAACGGAGGACTTCGTGTCCCACGCTAACGCCACCCTCACTCCGACCGGAGGGCTGCGCATTGGCCCTCAGGGCAGGTGGCACCCGGTGGCGAAGCTCAGAGCAATATCCGTTTGGTAGCTGATCGAGAAGTCAGATCCTTCGTACGGTCCTGCAACCTTGAATACGGCGCCTTCGTGAACCTTCGTGTCCATGGCCACGGTGGTGAATCCATGCTCCCTGAGCAACGGAGTCACCCGCTCTCGAATCAGGTCCCACTGCTCGGAGGTGGGCCGGGCATCCAGCCCCCAGGAGGCCGAGATGAGTCTCAGTGCCCGGGGGTCGTCGTCCCCCTTGTTCTCCCGACACGACGGCTTCTTGTCGGCACTGTATTGACCCCACTGGCCGCCGGGAACGATCTCGGAGATCACGTCCTTGATCTGGCCCGCCAACTCGCGATACTCCACGGTGATCACGTCGAGGGTTGGTCGGTCTTGTATCGATTCCACGTGAAGACCTCTCTCGTCCATCGGTTCGTGGTCGTCGCCAAACCCACACGACGAGAGTGCACACGCCGCGAGTAGTCCGGCGCTCAGAAGCACACGCATTCGTGCCCATGCACCCGTTGCACCACTGGCGGATCGGCTAAAAATCATAATCCGGGAATCTTCCGAACGGTGTCTGGTGGTAGTTCTGTTGATCGAATTGTTGCCTGTCGAACCCTATTATCAGGTCCGGACTTCCTGTGGCGACGGCGCCGAGGTTCCACAAGCTCGTCGATTCCTCCACTTCGTACTGGCTGTGCCCGGTCGAGCCGACCAGGTCCCGCTCCACATTCACGCCCGCATCCAGTCGGGTCAGGTCAGGATTGTCCTGGGGCCGCCCACCGAACGGGTCGAATGCCACGGCGGCCTGGATCGGCTCCTTGGCCGCGAGCATCACGTACCGGTTATCAGGTCCTACTCCGAGTGAGTCGGCGTCAAACGGCTCACCCGACGACTCCAGGCCCGGCGAACCGTAGAACACCACAGCATCTGCCGGCCCGCCTGCCTGAAGCCCCTCGCTGGTAGTCAAGGAACCATAGGAATGGCCGAGCACCGTGAGGTGGTTTCCCTCCGTGCTGGTCGCCTTCATCCCCTCCAGTGCCCTGGCCAGGTCTGGAGCGGCCTCGTCCGCAAAGGTGGGCTGTCCGGCCTCTGCTAACGCGTTCAGAACGGGCATGTCTTGGCCCGGGAACTTCATATTCATGTACGTCACCGTGGCAACTGTCTCGTGTCTGCGGCCTGTGCTGGTCAGGTGGTCCTCCATCTGCCGGTCCAGCTTGGACAGTTTGTCGAGCTCGCCGATCAGATCTGTGCCCGCCTCCGGATTGTCGCGTGTCGTCGTGGTCATCCCAGGGACGTGAACGGCAACGTGATCGGCAGTGGTGATGTCGTTCTGGGCGACGATGGCACCGATCCCGTCCTCATACGGCTTGAGTCCGAGCAGGTAGCGCTTCAGCTCATCAGGAGTCCCCGGCGGGTTGTGTGCCTGGTCGACCAGCGTGTCCAGGTCCGCGAGCTTGTTGTCGATCGCCACGACGAGATCATCATTGCTTGCGTGCCCGAGTCTGCGCAGGTCCGCCCTGTCGTCAAGCAAGTCCTCGCGCAACTGGGGAATCCAGTTCCGGATCGCCTCATCGCGCACCTTCGGGTCGATTCCGTACGCTTCCGCGAGCAGGTACGGCCGCTCGGTGATCAGCTCCTGCCGCTGCTCTGGACTCAACGTGTCGAGGTAGTGCTTCTGCTGCTCGATGTCACGAGGCGGAACGGGCGCTTCGAACATGCGATCAGCTCCCGCCCGCCCCTTCCTGCTCGCGTCCTCGACGGACATCCCGTCGCCGGTGAAGCCGCCCTCGGCGGCCTTAGTGAGGATCGCGGTTGTGTCTGCTTCGACGTCCGCAGCCGTGGCCAGGATCGCGTGGACCCGGGCGGTGATCTCGGTACGGGCGGCTTCCTTCGCGGCCTTGGCGGCGGACGCCGCGGCCGTGGCGGCCGGCCCTCCGAGTGTCCCGGCGACCGCCCCGACATCGCTGGTTCCAGGTCCGTCGATCACCGCGCCGTCGCCGGTGATCACCAGTCCGAACTCGGCGGCGTGGTCCCGGGCGTCGTCGAGGGCGTTCTTCAGGGTCTTGACCTGGTCGATCAGGCTGGTGACGAGTTCTTTGATCGCGCCGACGGTCGCGGCCCGGTCGGAGATCTCAGACGACAGCCGCGAGAAGCTCACGTGTGCGGCGGCCGAGCTGATGGGAGAACTCCTCCAGCGCACCGGTATCCCAGGAATCGATCTCCCCCAGGCTCAGTGCCACCTCGCCCCTCCCGCTTCCTCGACGCCGCTGTGGCCGAATGCTAACCGACCTCGACAGCAGGTGGGTGCGTTAACATCCCAGGCGAACAGCCCTCACACACCACACGTCTCGGAGAGGTGAGAACCGATGTCGGGACTGGAAGTCGACCCCGTCGAGCTGCACCTGTCCGGCGGCACACTCGCGACCGCCGCTGGCGACTGCGGCCCCGCACTGGCGGCGACCACCGGCCAGGACTGCGGGCGTGGCTTCCCTGGCACCTCGAGCGCCGCCCACGCGGCACTGTCCTCCGCCTGGAAGGAGTACGACCGCGCCCTGATCGCCGCCCTGCACTCGACTGCAGCACTGCTGCACGAGACTGCCGAGACGTACACCGCCACCGACCACGCCAACGCCGCCGGCATCCAGAAACACTCGCCCGCCGCCAACCCACTGCCTGGCAGCTCGCCGCTCAACCTCTGAGACACCGCTGCGGATGGCGGGATCAGGCCGGACCGGCAGTCTGTTGGGGGTGATGTCGTCGTCGTCGTTGTCGCCCGCCGACCGCCGACCGCCGGCGCGCTGGGCACGGACCAGTAGTGGGGGATAGGCAGGGCAGATCGCACTACTGCGACGTGGTGCCCTCGGCAGGATTCGAACCTGCGACACCGTCTTTAGGAGAGACGTGCTCTATCCCCTGAGCTACGAGGGCGGGAACCGGGGAGAGTCTAGCCGATCGACAAGACGAGTTGGAGGAGCAGGCTCCGGGTCGGTAATGTAGACCCTCGGCGTTCACGTCGGCTTCGCTTTGCGGGGCCGTCGATCGCCTCGCGCGGGTCACCACCGGCCGCCGCACGAGGGGAGAGCGCCCGGTTGGCCGGCATCCCACTAGATAGACAGAGGTATCGCCTGTGTCCACGTACACCCCCAAGCCCGGGGACGTGACGCGCGCCTGGTACGTCATCGACGCCACTGATGTGGTGCTCGGTCGACTCGCCGTGCAGGCCGCGAACATCCTCCGTGGCAAGCACAAGCCGCAGTACGCCCCGAACGCCGACACCGGCGACTTCGTCATCATCATCAACGCCGACAAGGTCGCGATCTCGTCGACCAAGCGTGACCGCGTCAAGCAGTACCGTCACTCGGGCTTCCCGGGCGGTCTGAAGTCGCGCACCCTCGGCGAGGCCATGGACTCGCGTCCGGACCGCGTCGTGGAGAAGGCCATCAAGGGCATGCTCCCGCACAACAAGCTCGGCCGCTCCGTGGCGTCCAAGCTCAAGGTGTACGCCGGTGCCGAGCACCCGCACGCCGCCCAGCAGCCCGTGCCCTACGAGATCAAGCAGGTGGCCCAGTGACCGAAGAGAACATCACCCCCGAGGCCGAGGCCCCCATCGCCGAGGAGGTCTCCGACGAGCTGGTGGCGGATCTCGCCGCTGAGGTCGCCGACGACTACTCCGAGGACGAGCTCGCCACCGGCGAGTTCGCCGCCGACGTCGAGGCGCCCATCGTCACCGATGGCCCCGCCCAGGCTGTTGGCCGCCGCAAGGAAGCCGTCGCCCGCGTGCGACTGGTTCCCGGCTCCGGCCAGTTCACCCTCAACGGCCGCACCCTCGAGGACTACTTCCCGAACAAGGTGCACCAGCAGCTCGTCAAGTCGCCGCTGGTCCTGGTCGAGCGTGAAGAGCAGTTCGACATCGTGGGCCTGCTCCACGGTGGCGGCCCGTCGGGGCAGGCAGGTGCACTGCGCCTGGCCATCGCCCGCGCGCTGACCCAGTACTCGGGCGAGGACCGCCCGGCCCTGAAGAAGGCCGGCTTCCTCACCCGCGACGCCCGCGCCGTCGAGCGCAAGAAGGCCGGCCTCAAGAAGGCCCGTAAGGCCCCGCAGTACTCGAAGCGCTGATCTCACCTTCGATCGCTTCTCCCAGAGCAGGTTCCCGCACTTGCGGGGGCCTGCTCTGGGGCATTTCGGGGGAACGGACCCCAACGCTCCAGGATTGCTGAAGATATCCTGTGCGAACGCCCAGGCCACAGGGCACCCAC
>NZ_JAALDM010000043.1 GCF_014144865.1 Dietzia aerolata
ACCCCGGGTGCTCGTGGCCCGCCGGCCCGGCACCGGCCCGAAGGTGTTGCTCGTGGGTAAGGGAATCACCTTCGACACCGGCGGCATCTCGGTCAAGCCCGCCGACGGGATGCATCTGATGCGCACCGACATGGCGGGCTCGGCGGCGGTCGTCGCCGCGGCGGCCGAGTTCTGCGCTGCCGATGCCGAGGGCGTGCGATCGGAGCTTGATCTCACCGTCGTGGTGCCCTCGGCGGAGAACATGCTCTCGGGCTCGGCGTATCGGCCCGGCGACGTTGTCACCCACGTCGGCGGGACCACGTCCGAGGTGACCAATACCGATGCCGAGGGCCGCATGGTCCTGGCGGACGGTCTCGCGCACGGGATCGCCGAGGCGGACCCGGACGTGGTGGTGGACGTCGCCACCCTCACCGGCGCCATGAAGGTCGCGCTGGGGATGCGGACCGGAGCGGTCATGGCGACCGACGATGATCTCGCCGACCGCATCTCCCATGCCGGTGCCGCCGCGGGGGAGCGGTGGTGGCGACTGCCGTTGCCCGAGGACCTGCGTTCGGCCGTCCGCTCGGACATCGCTGACCGCCGTCAGGCGCCCAAGGGGCCCGGCGCGATCACCGCCGCGCTGTTCCTCGAGGGCTTCGTGGACGGCCGGCCCTGGGCGCACCTGGATATCGCCGGCCCCGCCCGGTCACCGGAGGAGATCGACGAGGTCGGCCCCGTCGCGACCGGCTTCGCCACCCGCACACTGATCGGGTTCCTGCGCGGCCTCGCGGACCGGCCCCGCGCGTGACCCCGGGCTCGTCGGCGCTCTGGCGGGCGCTTGATCTGCTGCGGTGCCCGCTGTGCGGCGACCCGGTCGAGCCCGTCTGGTCCGGGCCGGCCAGCACACAGACCAGAACGCAGTACAGCGCACAAGACAGCGCACAGGCCAGCACGGAGCCCGATCACCCTCCAGCCGCGGGGCGATCCGGCACTGGCGAGCAACCTGCCGAGATCAGCGGGGTCCGCTGCCGGTCCGGGCATTCCTTCGATCGCGCCCGGCAAGGGCACCTGACGCTGTTCGGCCCCCGCGGCCGCCGCTTTGCCGGCGACTCGACCGACCAGGTTCTCGCGCGCGAGAAAGTACTCGCATCGGGCGTGCTGGATCCGGTCGCCGATCTGCTCGGGGTCTGCGTCCGCGAGGCCCTGTCGCGGGGTGAGGACACCAACTCCGACAACCACGATCCCACCCGTGCCGGCACCGGGCCGGTGGTTCTCGAGGCCGGGGCGGGAACGGGCTTCTACCTCGCCAGCGTCCTTCACGCGATCGGCACCGATCGCGGGACCGATCGCGGAACCGAGGACCCGGCACCACCGCTGGGGATCGGCACCGAGATCTCGGTCGCCGCCGCCCGGAGGCTGGCCCGGGCCGACACCGATATCGCGGCCATTGTGGCCGACACCTGGGATCAGCTCCCGTTCGCCGACGACAGCGTGGACGTGGTGCAGGTCGTCTTCGCGCCACGCAACGCCGCGGAGTTCGCGCGGGTTCTGGCCCCCGGCGGCTCGCTGGTCGTGGCCGGCCCCGGGCCGGGGCATCTCGAACCGCTCCGGACCGACGCCGGAATGCTCACCCCCGATGCGGACAGGCCGGACCGGCTGGAGGCGGCACTGGCCGACCATTTCATCCCGGGTTCGGTCCGCGTGGTGGACACGATCGTGCGCGTGCCGGACCAGATCGCCGTCGACCTCGCCCTGATGGGGCCCAGCGGGGTGCACCTCGAGCGGGCCGAGGTCGAGAAACGATTGGGCGACGCCGACCGCGACGTGCGGGTGCACGTCGAACTCCGAACGTTCCACTCGCGAGACGACGCCCGCGACGGGTAGTCCGCGCCGAGGTGAGGCCGGTGTCTGGTGGTCAGCGCAGGAGCGAGGCGTACAGCTGGTGGGTTTGCTCCGCGATGGCATGCCAGGAGAATTCGGTGCGGGCGCGTTCCTGACCCGCCAGTCCGAAACGTTCCGCCTTGGCACGGTCAGCGATCAGATCGTTGACCGCCGCGGCGATCCCGGCCTCGAAGTCCTCGGGCGCCGACTCGTCGTAGTGGACGAGGGTTCCGGTCTGGCCATCGACCACGACCTCCGGGATTCCGCCGACATCAGAGGCGACCACCGCGGCCTGGCAGGCCATGGCCTCCAGGTTGACGATCCCCAACGGCTCGTAGACGGACGGGCAGGCGAAGACCGTCGCGGCCGAGAGGATCTCGATGACCTCGTCCCGGGGGAGCATGTCGCGCAGCCAGAAGACCCCGTCCCGACCGGACTGGAGCTCGGCGACCAGGCCTTCCATCTCCGCGGCGATCTCCGGGGTGTCCGGGGCACCGGCGCACAGGACGAGCTGGGCATCCGGATGGAACTCGCGGGCGGCCCTCACGAGGTGCGGGACCCCCTTCTGGCGGGTGATGCGGCCGACGAACGCCACGATGGGCCGATCCGGGTCCACGCCGTGGCGACGCAGCACCGAACCCGGCCCCGTGAACGGCTCGACCGGCGACCACACGGAGGTGTCGATCCCGTTGAGGATCACGTGGACACGATCGGGGTCGATCTCCGGGTAGACGCGGAGAATCTCGTCCTTCATCCGAGCACTGACCGCCACCACCGCGTCCGCGTTCGCGAACGCATTGCGCTCGGACCACGAGGAGACCCGGTAGCCGCCACCGAGCTGCTCGGCCTTCCAGGGGCGACTGGGTTCGAGCGAGTGCGCCGACACAACATGCGGGATCCCGTACAGCTCACCGGCGAGGTGGCCGGCGAGGCCCGTGTACCAGGTGTGGGAGTGCACGATGTCCGCGCCTTCGGCGCCGACACACATCCGCAGTCCCGCTGACAGGGTCTGGATCGCGGGGTTCGCATCCGGTCCGAGTTCGGGGTCCGGCCTGAACGCGCGGGCGGTGTCGCGGTCCGCACCCATGCACAGGACATCCACCTCGCAGAGCGGGCGCAGAGTGGCTACCAGTTCGGTCACGTGGACGCCCGCACCGCCGTAGACCTCCGGCGGGTACTCCCTCGTCATCATCGCTACTCGCACACCCGTCAACCTAGCCGCTCGGGGCCGTTCCCGGACCGGCCCCGGTGAACGCGATCCGACTACCCGGTGACGAGCAGGATTGAACAGGGGCGATTGCTCGCGATGCCGCTCTTCGACCCTGCCGAATCGTTACGGTGGGGTTGTGAGGAACCAGCCGCACGTCCTAGCAATCGTCCTCGCCGGCGGCGAGGGCAAACGTCTCTTTCCGCTCACCGCGGACCGGGCGAAGCCAGCAGTGCCGTTCGGTGGCTCGTATCGACTGATCGACTTCGTACTGAGCAACCTCGTCAACGCCGGATTCATGAAGATCTGCGTGCTGACCCAGTACAAGTCTCACTCGCTCGACCGCCACATCTCGCAGGTCTGGCACATGAGTGGCATGGGCGGCGAGTACATCACCCCTGTTCCCGCGCAGCAGCGTCTGGGGCCGCGGTGGTACACCGGTTCCGCCGACGCGATCCTGCAGTCGCTCAACCTGGTCTACGACGAGCGGCCGGAGCACATCATGGTCTTCGGCGCCGACCACGTGTACCGGATGGACCCGCGGCAGATGCTCGATCACCACATCTCCACCGGTGCCGCGGTGACCGTCGCCGGCATCCGGGTTCCGCGGAGTGAGGCGTTCGCGTTCGGCTGCATCGACGCCGGCGACGACGACCTCATCCGGGGGTGGGTGGAAAAGCCCGCCGATCCACCCGGAACTCCGGACGACCCGGAGGCGACATTCGCCTCGATGGGCAACTACATCTTCACCACGGAAGCACTCATCGAGGCCCTCAAGGCCGACGCCGAGAAGCCGGATTCCTCGCACGACATGGGTGGCGACATCATCCCTGCACTTGTAGAGCAGGAGCGGGCGTATGTGTACGACTTCGCCCGCAACAAGGTTCCCGGCGAGACCGATCGGGACCGCGGTTACTGGCGCGATGTGGGCACGATCGACGCGTTCTACGACGCGCACATGGACCTCGTCTCGGTCCACCCGGTCTTCAACCTCTACAACTACCTGTGGCCGATACGGACCCAGCAGGACAACCTCCCGCCGGCGAAGTTCGTCAACGGCGGCATGTCGCAGGAGTCCATGGTGGGCGCCGGGACCATCATCTCGGCCGCGACGGTGCGGAACTCGGTGGTGGCCAACAACGTCATCGTCGAGGACGGCGCCGTGGTCGAGGGCAGTGTCCTGCTGCCCGGAGCTCGGATCGGGCGGGGCGCGGTCGTGCGCAAGGCGATCGTGGACAAGAACTGCCACATCGGTGACGGTGACCTGATCGGGGTGGATCACGAGCGTGATCGCCGCCGGTTCCCGGTCAGTGCCGGCGGCGTGGTGAGCGTCGCCAAGAACACCACCACGTCATTGCACGACTAGCCCGGCGGTCTACGCGCGGGTCGGAGGCTCGAGTGCACGCCGAGAGTGCCGCCGGCTATCCGTGTACGGACGGCGGGTAGATGTTGTCGTCGTCGTCATATTTTTCCGGACCGTCGGAGCGTCCCGCCGTGGACCCTCGACGACGGCACCGACGCCCGCAGTGCGGGTCAGAGGGTGACGACCGTCAGCCCCGTCCCGACCGGCAGAACGGTGACGTGCGCCTGCTCCGGCAACTCGGCGTCTTCCGGCAGTGGGGCGTGCTCGCCGATCAGTACCAACGCACCACCGGTACGCAACAACTGATGCGCACGGGAGACCACGCGGGCGACGGAATGCGACGGGACGTCGGCGACCACAAGGTCGTAGGCGCCGTCGGCCAGCTTGTCGGCGACCTCCAACGGCCTGGCCGCGATGTAGCGCGCGGCCGAGGACGGATGCCCCGCCGCACGAACCGAGGCACGGGCCGCGTCCAGGTGGTGCGGATCGTCGGTGATGCAGGTGACTACCGCACCACCCGACGGGCCGGCGGCGGCCAGGATCGCCAGCGCGGGCACCCCCGGAGCAGGGGAGATGCACACGGCGTTGCGCGCCCCGGTGAGTCGGGCGACGAGGCGGATCGTTTCCGCCGTCAACGAATCCGGTGATCCGGCTCCCAACTCCTCCGCCTCGGTACGGGCGGACGCGTAGAGGGAATCGTCGACGAGATCGGCGCTCCTGCGCGCCATCCCGGCAACTCCGGAAAGGTCGGACGCGGGGACATCAGGTGAATCGGACACCCACAGAGCGTATCCGGCCGCGGGCGGACCACGGTGTGCAACGCGCGGTGATCGGATCGGTATCAGACTCTCAGGCACATCTCAGTACGGGTATACCGTGAGGACAGAAACATCAGGGAGGGTGTACACATCGCACCACCAGGTGCGTCGAACACCGCGCGGATCCGAGAAGGGTTCGCGCCGGAAGGTGGCCGAATGTACTCACAGACCGTGCACGTAACGATGAGCGCCGACGAGGCGACTCACGAAGCGGTCGTGGGCACGGCTCGGTTCGATGCGACAGGCGACGTCTCCGATATGCCCTCGTGGTCGGACCTCGTCGCCCAGCACGGCGACCGTGTGTACCGCCTCGCGTTCCGCCTGAGCGGTAATGCGCACGATGCCGAGGACATCACCCAGGAGGCGTTCATCCGCGTCTTCCGATCGCTGGACAAGTACAAGCCCGGCACGTTCGAGGGCTGGATGCACCGGATCGTCACCAACCTGTTCCTCGACCTCGCCCGGCGGCGTGCGCGGATCCGTTTCGAGGCGCTGCCCGAGGACGCGGAGCGGGTGCCCGGCCGCGAACGCAGCCCCGAACAGGTGCTGTCGGAGGAGTCCTTCGACCCGGTGCTGCAGACCGCGCTGGCCAACCTGTCGCCGGAGTTCCGCGCCGCCGTGGTGCTCAGTGACATCGAGGACCTCAGCTACGAGGAGGTCGGCAGGATTCTCGGGGTCAAGATGGGGACCGTGCGAAGCCGGATCCACCGCGGTCGTGCCGCGCTCAGGGCGGAACTGGAGGCCGCCGGGGTCACCGGCGTGCACAGTCGCACCGACTGAGACCTCGACGGACGTAGTGCGGACCGACAACGTCCGGGGAACCCCACGGGGACCCCGGACGTTGAGCTTTCTGACGGGGTCACGCAGATCCCGGGGCCGGCCCGACGACCGGGACCGCCCCAGAAGGAAGGAGGGGGAGTGGTGGACCGACATCAACCCGGACACGAATCCACGCCCGAGTTCCGGCTGTCACGGGAGTCGGCTCGACGAATCGCCGACAGCACACCGGCGCCGCGCCCGCGCCGCACCTTCCTGTCCACCGATCACCTGTCCACCGAGGCCGCCGCGGCCTATGTCGACGGTCGGCTGCCGACGGCGGGCCTGAACCGCGCCGATGCGCACCTGCAACTGTGCGAGCAGTGCCGACGCGAGATCGACGATCAGCGGGAGGCCAGGAGGGCCCTGCGCGGATCCGGGCCGATCCGCATGCCCAACGAGCTGCGCGACCGCCTGCGCCTCCTCGAGGTAGGCGCACCAGACGACGAGAATCGCCCATCAGGTGTGCAGGAGCCTGCGAGTGGATCCGGCCGCCCGGCGGGATCTAGGCCGGACGACAGCGGGCCGGACAGTCCGTGGTCAAGGCTGCTGCGCCGACTCCGGCGCCCGGGCCATTAGGGTGGGCCGGGTGGAGGACAAGACTGGCGTGCCCGGACGCGCGGGCCGAGGCGACGAACCGGACCGCCCACTGCGTGAGCCCGCCCCCATTGATCGCCCCAGGATCGACGACGCCGTCGCCGCGAGTTTCTCTCGCCCCAAGGGAGTTCCCGGCGGATTCGACCCCAGTCGACGGGGGACACCGGGCCCCGGACCGAGCGGCGCCCCGAACGAGAACGGCGTTCCCGGGCGGCCGAGTGGGCCACAACCCGCGGACCCGGCCCTGGCGCAGGCCTTCGGGCCGGAAGACGGCACCGAGAACGGCATCCAACGACACCCGTCCTGGCAGGACGAGGTCTCCGCACCGCAGCCTCCGCAGCCGGATCCCTGGCGCGACCCGCAGGCCCCGGTGGGGATCGGAACCCCAGCCCTCGAAGAGCAACCGCATCCCGAACCCGTCGACCTGTCCCGGACAGACGACACCCCGGCAACACGGCTGTCCCTGTCCGAAGCGCTTTTTGAACGTCGACTGAGCAGGCGAGCCCTCGGCGCGGCAGTGGCCGCCGTCGCCGTCGTCGCCCTGGTAGGCGGTGCCATCGGCGCCGTCGTCGCCGATTCCGCCCGCGTCCTCACCACCTCCACGGTGAGGATCGCCGATGCTCCGGACAACGTGGTACGCCCCGACAACACCGTCGGCGACGTCGCCCAGCGGGTGCAGCCCGCGGTGGTCAACATCCAGGTCTCCAGCCCGTCCGCCCGCGGTGAGGGATCCGGCATCGTCATCGACCCGGACGGCTACATCGTCACCAACAACCACGTCGTCACCATGGACGGCGCGGCCGACCGCGCCGACATCGACGTGGTCTTCTCCGACGGCTCCCGCGCCCCGGCCGAGATCGTGGGCCGAGATCCCGCCACCGACCTCGCGGTGATCAAGGTGGAGAACGTCCAGAACCTCACCGTCGCCGCACTGGGCGACTCCGACAGCGTCGAGGTGGGGGAGCAGGTCATCGCGATCGGCTCCCCGCTCGGGCTCGTCCGCACGGTCACCGAGGGGATCGTCTCCGCCACCCAGCGGCCCATCGCGCTCGGGGAATCCACCTCCGACGGCGACGTGGTGATCGACGCCATTCAGACCGACGCCGCCATCAACCCGGGCAACTCCGGTGGCCCGCTCATCGACGGCACGGGCGCGGTCATCGGCATCAACACCTCGATCTTCTCCCAGACCGGCGGGTCGATCGGCCTCGGATTCGCGATCCCCGTCAACGACGTGCGGAACATTGCGACCGAGCTGATGACCGAGGGATCGATCCAGCACGCCACCATTGGCGTCAACGCGCGCAAGGCCGACAACGGATCGGTGGAGGGCGCGGAGATCGTCAATGTCCGCGACGGCTCGCCCGCACAGGAGGGAGGCCTCCAGGAGGGGGACGTGGTGACTAAGGTCGGGGACCGCCTGGTGCGCTCCTCCGACGAACTCGTGATCGCGGTCCGGCGTGCCGGCGCCGACAACGATGTTCCCGTCGAAGTGGTCCGCAACGGCACTCGCGTCGAGCTGACAGTGCGGCCCGCACTCGGCTGACGCGGCGCCCGGCCGGCAGTGCCGGATGCCATGCGGCGGCCAGCGGTGACGTCGGTGGGCAAGGTCTCACTCCCGCCGGTGCGCCTGACGACGTATCCTCGACAGCGATATGTTCACGAACGTGGGGTGGTCCGAGCTTCTGGTGCTCGGCGTTGTGGCGCTGGTCGTACTGGGACCCGAGAGGCTTCCCGAGGCGGCTCGCTGGCTGGCGTCCGCGATCCGCAAGGTCAAGGAGTTCGCGAGCAACGCCCAACAGCAGCTCAAGGACGACTACGGGACGGAATTCGACGATTTCCGTGAACCCCTCCAACAGCTCAACGAGCTGCGCGGTCTGAGCCCGCGGGCGATGGTCACCAAGCACCTTCTGGATGGAGACGACTCCCTGTTCAGTGGAGCCTTTGATGCCGCCGCACCCGCGGGCGGCGCAGGTTCCTCCGGAAACTCCACAGGTGCCGGGGGTGCCCAGGCCGGGACCGACCCGCGGCCCCCGGCGCGCCCGCAGAACGGGAACAGCGCGGCACCACGTCCGTCGACGCCGGCTCCGGCCTCACCGAGTAGCGGCGCGAACTGGGACGACGCTACCTGATCCAGTCGGCGCCCTGAACGTCCCCGGTTACGGGGGTGCGGTCGGATGACCGACCGCCTCCGGTACCGGTCAGAGGTGACGTGTGGTGTCGATCCCGAGATTCATTCCGGCGAGTCCTCTCGGCCGCACGGCCAGACCGTCAGCGATCTCGCGGTAGGCCTTGCCCGCCGCGGAGTCCGGCTCGGCCAGCACGATCGGTGTGCCCTCGTCGCCGTG
This sequence comes from Dietzia aerolata, assembly GCF_014144865.1. Taxonomy (GTDB): domain Bacteria; phylum Actinomycetota; class Actinomycetes; order Mycobacteriales; family Mycobacteriaceae; genus Dietzia; species Dietzia aerolata. The sequence continues at coordinate 9,010 of NZ_JAALDM010000043.1, forward strand.
CTCGCGCACCGCCTGCTCCAGGGGGACCTGCCCGAGGAGCTTGACCGGGGCGCCCACGGAGCGCGACAGGTTTGCGGCGACGTCCGCGCCGCCACCGCTGCCGAACACGTCCATACGGGTGCCGTCCGGAAGCTCCAGCCACGACATGTTCTCGATCACGCCGGCGATGCGTTGACGGGTCTGCAGGGCGATCGAGCCCGCGCGCTCGGCGACCTCCGCAGCGGCCTGCTGCGGGGTGGTCACCACGAGGATCTCCGCGGACGGGATCAACTGCGCGATCGAGATCGCCACATCGCCGGTACCGGGCGGCAGATCCATCAGCAGGACGTCAAGGTCGCCCCAATAGACGTCGGCGAGGAACTGCTGGAGAGCCCGGTGGAGCATTGGTCCACGCCAGACCACAGGCGTGTTGCCCTTGGTGAACTGCGCAATCGAAATGACCTTCACCTCGTGCGCGACCGGCGGGAGGATCATCTGCTCGACCTGGGTGGGCCGCGCGTCAGTACCGAGCATCCGCGGGATGGAATGGCCGTAGATGTCGGCATCGAGCACACCCACTGACAAGCCACGCTCCGCGAGGGCGGTGGCGAGGTTGACGGTAGCCGTGGATTTGCCGACCCCGCCCTTGCCCGAGGCGACGGCATAGACGCGGGTGAGGTTCCCGGGCTGGGCGAACGGGATGACCGGCTCCGCGGCATCTCCACGGAGATGCTTGCGCAGTTCCGTACGCTGCTCGTCATTCATCACGTCGAGCTCGACGCCAACCTCACCGACGCCGGGCACGTCGGATACCGCGGCACGGACACGGTCGGTGATGGTGTCCCGCATCGGACAGGTCGCGACGGTCAGATAGATCCCGACGTCCACCTTGCCGGTGGCGGGATCCACCTCCACTCCCTTGACCATGCCGAGCTCGGTGAGCGGCTTGCGGATCTCCGGATCATCGACCTTGGCCAGTGCGGCGCGGATCGATTCTTCGCTGGGTGCACTCATGATGCCCCGAGTCTAGGCGTCATAAACGCCCTAGGACGATTCAGGCAGGGGGAGGAGGGCAGAACGGTGCGATACAGGGCAGTTCGATCTCCGGGACCTCGAACGGAACGTGGGGTGCGGGGGCCGCCGGCGGTGCTGGTGGTGCAGGCACTTCAGGGCTCTCCTGGACAGGCGGCGCCGATGGCTCGGGCGCAGGCTCCGGGGCGGGCGGAGCCTCCGGCTTCGGGACCTCGGTGCAGCCCGGTACCGGGGGTGCCGGCTGGCCCGGTTCGGCGGGATCGGGAGCCGCTGTCGGCTTGCCTTCCCAGCCCTCGGGGCACTTCTCGGGAGGCTCGACCGTGGGCTTGGGCTGGTGGATCGGAGGCAGGTCGGAGGGCAGCGGGAACGCATTGACCGAGTAGCCGTGAGCCCAGGCGTTGACGTTCGCGACGTATGCCAGGGAGTTGTTGTAGGACAGAATCGCCCGGGTCCGGGCGGCGGGGTCAGCCATGGACCCGCCCTGGTTGCACAGCAGCGTGGCGGCGGCCAGGGCCCCGTCGTAGATGTTGTTCGGGTCGGCAACCCCGTCGTCATTCCCGTCGCGGCCGAGAAGGGCCCAGGTCGACGGGATGAACTGCACAGGGCCGACCGCACGGTCGAAGTCGGCGTCACCGTCGAAGCGTCCACCGTCGGTGTCCTTGATGACGGCGGTGCCCTCGAGCGACCCGTCCAGACGCGGGCCGAGAATGCGGCCGATGGTGTCCCCATTGGCGGCGAACTTTCCGCGGCCCTGGTTGGATTCGACCTGTCCGATACCCGCGAGAACGGTCCAATCCATCTCACACGCAGGCTGTTCCGCGTTCAGTCGATCGGAGGCGCGATGGTATGCGTCAAGGGCAATACCCGGAATGCCCAGAGGGCCCGGTGGAATCGTTGCGGGCTCGATATGTGCTGCGCCCGGATCCTCATCGGGATTCGGTGCGCCCGTGGAAGTCGACGTCTCCGTCTCACTGGTAGTGGTGCTCTCCGAGGTCTGTGAAGGAGACGTCTGGGGTGCCGACTCAGCGAGTGGGGTGATATCCGGGGTCTCGGGAGGGCTGTTGTCGATGTTCAGGCCGACAGTTGCCAGAATCGCGATGGCGCTCGCGGTAACTGCGGCACTGGTCAGTACTTTGCGATCAGCGCTCGGCGCGACTTTGCGCAAAATCTCCCCCTCGTGCTTGAGCAAGTGCGGCCGTACTCGCGGTACGACCCCGATATGCGCACCCCTCGGCGCATACGGTCCGGGTGATGTTATCCCCGGCCACTGTTGTCTGCATCGTTTCTACCCTCCGGAGTGTTACCTGCGCCACTGGTAAGTCCGGCGAGAAGTGTCTCGATTCGCTCAACCGAGTCGCGGAGGTCGTCCAGTTCACGACGGAGATAATCGCGGGTGACGTTCTCTCCGACCGACAACCTGACTGATGCGAGCTCGCGCGCGAGAAACTCAGTGTCCGCCTTCGTCTGCGTCGCGCGGAGACGGTCCTCATGCAGCGCTGACTTGTCGCGGTCCTCCTGCCGGTTCTGAGCCAGCAGGATCAGTGGGGCGGCGTAGGCGGCCTGTGTCGAGAACGCCAGGTTGAGCAGGATGAACGGATAGGGGTCGAATCGAAGCGCCACCACCGCGACGTTGAGGATGATCCAGACGATCACCACGACCGTCTGGATGAGTAGGTACGTGCCGGTACCGAAGAACCGGGCCACGGCCTCGCTGTAGCGGCCGACCGCGTCCGAATCGATACTCAGCCGGGGCCTGCGCGAAGTGAGGGGAACGGATAGGGGCGAGCGCGGAGTCGGATCGGTCATTTCTGCTCCTTGTCCCACTCGTCATGCAGGTCCATGTCTCGCCAGTCCTCCGGCAGCAGATGGTCGAGGAGGTCGTCCACGGCGACCGCTCCGAGGAGATGCCCGTCGTCGTCCACCACCGGCCCGCAGACGAGATTGTAGGTAGCGAAAAATCGGGTCACGGCATCCACTGAATCGGTGGGGCGAAGTGACGACAGGCTCGTGTCCAGAGTCTCGGCGACCATCGTGGACGGCAGCTCACGCAACAGGGCCTGGATGTGTACGCAGCCCAGGTACTTGCCGGTCGGGGTCGCGGTGGGCGGACGAACGACGAAAACCAGGCTCGCCACCGCCGGGCTGAGGTCCGGGTTCCGGCAATGTGCGAGTGCTTCGGCCACAGTGGTCTGCGGTGACAGGATGATCGGTTCTGGCGTCATCAGACCACCTGCGGTGTCCGCGTCGTAGGTCAGCAGCATGCGGACCGGCGCAGAGTCCTCGGGATTCATCCTCTCGAGGAAGGACTCGGCATCCTTCTCGGGGAGCTCACCGAGGAGGTCCGCGGCGTCTTCCGGATCCATCGCCTCGAGAACATCTGCGGCCCGCTCGAGTTCCAGGCGGGTGACGATCTCGGTCTGCTCGTCGTGGGGAAGCTCCTGGAGGATGTCTGCCAGACGTTCATCGTCAAGGGTTCGGGCGACTTCGAGACGACGGACCTCAGGCAGTTCGCGCAAAGCGTTTGCGACGTCCGCCGGCCGCATATCCGCGAACTGCTCAACCAGGCTCTCGGCACCGTGCTCGGGAGTACCGATCGCTGTGTCGTCCAAGCCACTGATCCGATTCCACGAATAGATCGAGACCGGACCGCGCCGTCCAAGAGCAGTGCGGCCCCGCCGCACTCTGGCCGCCACCCGGGAGACGAACCAATCCCGAGACCGTTGACGCTCGATCTCGACGTCGACGACCTGTTGCCGCACCAGGCGGTCGCCGGAGTTCTGCGAGTCAGATCCGGCCTGTTCGGTCTCCACGCTGATGATCGAGTCGACCAGGGACCCCAGGACCACATTCTCCCCCGGGCGAGATTGGAATCGGTGCAGGTTGATGGTGCCCGAGACCAGGGAGACCGAACGCGGATCGATCGATGCGACGCGCAGCATCGGCACGAAGATCCGTCGCCTGGTCGGCAGTTCCACAACGAGACCGATGACTCGGGGAGGTTTGTGTTGTGATCGCATCGTCACCACGACGTCGCGGATGCGTCCGATGTCGTCCCCGTCAGGTCCGATCACCGGTAGCCCGGCTAGCCTGGCGACGAAGGCCTTGTTGAGGTTCGCCATGCGGACCAGGCTAGTCATCGAACGGCGGCATCCGCGCGCCGAACCGGACCTGAGGGAGAGCCACACACGATGAGTGACGCCCCGCATTCGCATACCGCGCCTATCGAACAGCCGGCGGAGAGAATCGCCGAACTACGCTCACGGCCCAGGCGGACGGTCCTCGCCGTGCCCGGAAGCAGCGTCAAGATGATCGACAAGGCGAAGGGGCTGCCGGTCGATGAGGTGTTCCTGGACCTGGAGGACGCTGTAGCCGGACCCGCCAAGGCGGAGGCCCGTGAAAACGTTGTGGATGCCCTGCGTTCCGGCGGGTTCGTGGCGCAGACGGTGGTCGTCCGGGTGAATGCCTGGGACACCGAATACACCGTCGCGGATGTCTCGGAGGTGGTGGGACGAGCCGGAAACGGGATCGATGCCCTATTGCTGCCCAAGGTGCGAACGGCAGCGGAGGTCGTCGCATTGGATCTGGTGCTGACACAGGTGGAAAAAGCCGCGGGACTGCCGGCCGGTCATATTGGTATAGAGCCCCAGATCGAAGACGCCCTCGGACTGACGAACATCAACGAGATCGCCACGGCCAGCCCTCGGGTCCTCACGCTGGTGTTCGGGCCGGCGGATTTCATGGCCTCAATCGGCATGCGGACATTGACGGTGGGGGAGCAGCCGGAGGGGTATGCGCCCGGAGATGCCTACCACCACGTATTGATGTCGATCTTGGTTGCCGCCCGGGCACACGGGCTGCAAGCCATCGACGGCCCGTTCCTCAAGGTGCGTGACGAGGAGGGCTTCCGCCGGGCAGCTGCACGAACCGCCGCCCTCGGTTTTGACGGCAAGTGGGTTCTGCACCCTGCACAGGTGGACGCGGGTAACGAGGTGTTCAGTCCGCGGCAGGAGGAGTTCGATAAGGCCGAGGGAATCCTGGAGGCATACACGCACTCCACTTCCGTGGAGGGCGGTGCCAGGGGTGCGGTCATGTTCGGCGACGAGATGCTCGACGAGGCCAGCCGTAAGATGGCGCTGGTGGTGTCCGCGCGCGGTCGCGCAGCCGGGATGACCGTCTCAGAAAAGACACCAGCTAACGGGTGAGCCCCGGAAGGACAGAAACCATGAGTTCTCGCGTGAACATGGGCGCCGGAAGCTCGCGAAGCGGGCGAACCCCCGGTTTGCCCACGCCGCCCACGGGGTGGGTGGTGGGCTCGTACTCGACCTACGAGCAAGCGCAGGCCGCCGTCGATCACTTGGCGGACAAGGAATTCCCGGTCCATGAGGTGACCATCGTCGGCGTCGATCTGATGCAGGTGGAGCGTGTCACAGGCCGTCTCACGTGGCCGAAGGTGCTGCTCGGTGGTCTGGCGACGGGCGCCTGGCTCGGGCTGTTCATCGGTCTGGTGCTCGGAATCTTCACCTCGCCGATGTGGGGCGTCATCCTCACCGGCCTTGTCGGCGGCTCCGTGTTCGGCGTCGTCTCGGCCGCGCTGTCGTACGCCGCCACCCGGGGCAAGCGGGACTTTGCCTCGACCTCACAGCTGGTCGCAGGACGTTATGACGTCCTGTGTGAGCCGGCGAACGCAGAACGGGTCCGCGACGAGCTCGCCCGATTCGGGATGAAGTGATGCTGGGCGGATTCGCATCAGGGGCCGAGGGGGTCCTGGACAAGGTGCGTGCTCACCTCGAGTCGCACTATGGGCCGGACCCACAGGAGGCGTCGGTGACCTTCCTGGGCGCGCCGCCGATCAGGATTCTGCGGTTCGTCGATATCGAATCAGGGATGGTTCGGTACACAACCCTGGGTTGTTCTGCCGAGCCGATGGGGGACCCGTCGGCTGTAGTGCCCGACCCGACGGCGCCGCGGGCGGAGCTCAGCCTTTCCCTGCAGGGCGGAGTCGATGGTGTTGTGCGGGCACTGTCGGTACTCGCGGCGACCCCGGCAGTGGAGGGACTGGTGCTGTCGGAAGGCGCACTCATCGATCTGGGGGAGCCACTCTGGCCGGGAGCGGCATTCACGGCGGTGATCCTGCGTGCACCGGAGATCCCTGACGTCGAACTTCCCGGGGATTCCGCACCGGTCACGGTGTTCCGTGCGGTACCGGTCACCCACACCGAGGCGGCGTGGGTCCGGATGAAGGGCGCGGCCGAGCTTGAAGAGGCCTGGGCAGAGGCGAGAATCGACGTGACTGATCCGGCACGGTCGGCAGTCAATCCGGGCGCACGGTAGTGGCAGCCGCGACACGCCGGAGGTCGATCTCGCCTCCGTCGTCGGTGGGGACGCGCCGTGAGTTCGTCGCGGCACAACTGAGAGACTGACTCTACGGAGAAGGAGAGCCCCGCACCTCCGCGGGGACGGGGCGAGGAAGGGCGTGGTCGCATGCGACGGGCGTGGGGACGAGCCGGCTTGCCGGTGGTGGCATCAGCGGTCGCCGCGACGGTCGCGCTGTCGGGCTGTCAGGCACAGTCTTCAATCGTGCCCGCGCACGAGGATGCACCACTGGTGGTGATCGAAACGGCTTCCTATGCGGAAGCGGAAATCGTCGGTTACATCTACGGAAATGCGCTCATGCGCCAGGGCTGGAGGGTGGAGCCACGTCCGCAGTCGGGCACCGAGGCCGAGGTACTTGAATCAGTGACCACGGGAGACGCGACCTTCACCGTGGGGTTCACCGGTGACCTTTTGAGAATGTTCGACTCGGGGTCGACTGCGGTTGCGCCGGAGGATGTGTACCCCGAGATGATGGCGGCTCTTCCAGAGGGTGTCACTGCGGGAGATCCGGCGCCGGCGGAGGACGCGCCCGCCTTCGTGGTCTCGCGCAACACGTCAGAGTCGTACGGATTGAGCTCCATGTCGGATCTAGCCGGTCGGTGCGGTGAGTTCACCCTGGGTGCCTCGGCAGAGATGCTCGACGATCGTGAGCTGACTTCGATCCTGGCCACGTCTTACGACTGCGAGTTCGCCAACCGCACAGCACTCGGCCCGAACCCGCGCGCAGTGCTTGACGCACTGCGCGCCGGTCAGGTGTCTGTCGGTGGGATGCGGTCGGCGGATCCGGTCCTGTACGAGCGGGACATGGTCATGTTGGACGACGACGACAACGCGATCACCGCGCAACATCTGGTGCCGGTGTTCCGCAAGGGCTCCCTCACGGAGGATCAGCTGACCCTGGTCAACAGGATCAGTGGTGAGCTGACGACCGATGACATTCGCGAGCTTTTGCTGGGCATCGAGTTCGGCACGGATTCACCCGTGGCGATGGCCAACTTCTGGTTGGACGAGCACGACTACTGATCTGTCGCGCAGGCGGGTTCGTGAGTATTGCCACTGCCGGGTAGCTCGGCTCTCGATCTGGCTGCCCGGAGCGCGTAAAGGGCCCGTCCGTTGCGGACGGGCCCTTTACGGTGTCTGGTGGGAGGCTACTCGAAGGCCTCGTCGACCAGCGCCTTCTGCTCGACGGCGTGGACCTTGCTCAGGCCCGTCGAGGTGGCGGCCATCGGGCGACGTGAGACGCGCTTCAGGCGGGGGAAGTTCTCGATCCGCTCCGGCAGTTCGAGGGCGAGGAAGCTCCAGGCACCCTGGTTCGCCGGCTCCTCCTGGACCCACCGAACCTCGGAGAGGTTCGGGTAGCGGTCCAGGGCCTCCCGCATGCGACGATGCGGGATCGGATGAAGCTGCTCGAGCCGGACGATCGCGACGTCATCGCGCTCGTCCTTGTCCCGACGCGCTGCGAGCTCGTAGTAGAGCTTTCCGGACACCAACAGCATCGTGGTGACCTTGCTCGGGTCCGAGTTCCCGTCCACGAACACCTGGTCGTCGATCACGGAGCGGAACTTGCCCGACGTGAAGTCCTCGACGGCGCTGACGGCCTTCTTGTTCCGCAGCATCGACTTGGGAGTGAACACCACCTGCGGGCGCTTGATACCGGTCGCGTGCCGACGCATGAGGTGGAAGTAGTTCGCCGGCGTCGACGGCTGAGCGACCGTCATCGAGCCCTCTGCACACAGCTGGAGGAACCGCTCGATACGTCCCGACGTGTGGTCCGGGCCCATGCCCTCGTGACCGTGCGGGAGAAGCAGGGTGACAGAAGACTTCTGGCCCCACTTGGCCTCGCCCGACGAGATGTACTCATCGATGATCGTCTGGGCGCCGTTGACGAAGTCGCCGAACTGGGCCTCCCACATGACGAGAGCCTCCGGATCACCCACGGAGTAGCCGTACTCGAAACCGAGACCGGCGTACTCGGTCAGGGCGGAGTTCCACACCTCGAAGCGACCCTCGGCCCCGTCCAGGTGCTGGAGTGGGGAGTAGGTCTCGGCCGTCGTCTTGTCGACGATCATGGCGTGTCGCTGGGTGAACGTGCCTCGCTGGGAATCCTGGCCGGCGAGGCGGACCGTGCGGCCCTCCAGCGTCAGCGAGCCGATGGCCAGGAGTTCCGCGAAGGCCCAGTCGATGTTGCCGTTGTAGGCCATCTTCTGGCGCGCCTCATAGACGGGCTTGACACGCGGGTGGATATGGAAGTCCTCGGGCAGATTGCCGAACGCGTCACCGATGGCGTGGACGACGGACTCGTCGATCGCCGTGATGATCTTGGGAAGCGGCTGATCCGGCTCGATCGACTGCGATGCCGTGACCGGGTGCTTCTCGAGTTCACGAACCTCGTTGAAGACCCGCTCGAGCTGTCCCTGGAAGTCGCGAAGAGCGTTCTCCGCTTCCTTCTCGGAGATATCGCCACGACCGACGAGATCCTCTGTGTAGGACTGCCGGACACTCTTCTTCTCGTCGATGACCTCGTACATCCGTGGCTGCGTCATCGACGGATCGTCGGCCTCGTTGTGCCCGCGGCGGCGGTAGCAGACGAGGTCAATCACGACGTCCTTCTTGAACTGCTGACGGAAGTCCATCGCGAGGCGAGCCACGCGGACACAGGCCTCCGGGTCGTCGCCGTTGACGTGGAAGATCGGCGCGCCGACCATCTTCGCGACATCGGTGCAGTACTGGCTGGACCGTCCCGCCGCGGGCGCGGTCGTGAACCCGATCTGGTTGTTGACCACGATGTGGACCGTGCCGCCGGTGCGGTAACCGTTGATGAGCGAGAGGTTCAGCGTCTCCGCAACCACGCCCTGACCGGCGAACGCGGCGTCACCGTGCAGCATCAGCGGCACGACGGGGTACTGCGCACGCCATTCGGGGTCTTCGATCAGGTCCTGCTTGGCGCGGACGATGCCCTCGAGGACCGGGTCGACGGCCTCGAGGTGGGACGGGTTGGCGGTCAACGAGACCTTGATCTCGTTGTCACCGAACATCTGGTACTGGATTCCCTCGGCACCGAGGTGGTACTTCACGTCACCCGAACCGTGTGCGGCCGAGGGATCCATGTTGCCCTCGAACTCCGTGAAGATCTGCCGGTACGGCTTGCCTACGATGTTGGCCAACACGTTCAGTCGGCCACGGTGCGGCATGCCGATGACGACCTCGTCGAGACCGAACTCGGCGGCCTCGTCGATGACCGCGTCCATCATCGGGATGACGGACTCGGCACCCTCGAGCGAGAAGCGCTTCTGACCGACGTACTTCGTCTGCAGGAAGGTCTCGAACGCCTCGGCGGCGTTGACCTTGGACAGGATGTACTTCTGTTCCGCGACCGTCGGCTTGTCATCGACACCCTCGACGCGCTCCTGGAGCCAGCCACGCTGCTCGTTCTCCAGGATGTGGGTGTACTCGATGCCGATCTTGCGGCAGTACGCCGCGCGGAGCTCGGACAGTACGTCGCGCAGTCGCATGCGGTCCTTGCCGACGAACCCACCGACGGAGAACTTCCGGTCGAGGTCCCAGAGCGTGAGCTCGTGGGAGTTCACGTCCAGGTCGGGATGGAAGGTGCGCCGGCGCTGGGCGTGCATGCCGTCCAGCGGGTCGATGTCGGCCATGAGGTGGCCGCGGTTGCGGTAGGCGGCGATGAGCTCGAGGACCCGGGCGTCCTTGTCGACGCGCGGATCGGTGATGTCCTGGCGCCAGCGGACGGGCTCGTAGGGGATCCGCAGGGAGCCGAAGATCTCGTCGTAGAAATCGTCGGCGACCAGGAGTCGATGGATCTCGCGCAGGAACTCGCCCGACTCCGCACCCTGGATAACCCGGTGGTCGTACGTCGAGGTGAGGGTGGTGATCTTACCGATCGCGTTGTTGGCGAGCTGCTCGTCGCTGGCGCCCTGGAACTCGGCGGGGTACTCCATCGCGCCGACGCCGAGGATGGCACCCTGACCGACCGTCAGGCGAGGAACCGAGTGCACGGTGCCGATTCCGCCCGGGTTGGTCAGCGAGACCGTGACACCGGAGAAGTCGTCCATCGTGAGCTTGCCGACGCGGGCACGGGACACGATGTCCTCGTACGCGTCCAGGAACTCACGGAAGTCGAGCGTCTCACAGTTCTTGATCGCGGCCACCACGAGGCTGCGACCGTTCTTGGTCTTCATGTCGATAGCGAGACCAAGATTGATGCCGGTCGGGGTGACGGTGTTCGGCTTACCGTCGATCTCCTCGTAATGGTTGTTCATGTTCGGGTAGGCCTTGATGGCCTGGACCATCGCGTACCCGATGAGGTGGGTGAAGGAGATCTTGCCGCCACGCGTGCGCTTGAGGTGATTGTTGATGACGACGCGGTTGTCGATCATCAGCTTGGCCGGCACGGCGCGGACAGAGGTCGCCGTGGGGAGCGTGAGCGACGCGTTCATGTTCTTGACGATCGCGCCCGCCGGTCCGCGCAGGACCTTCTTCTCCGGCTCCTCCGGCGGCGTGTACTCGGGGCGCTCCGGCTTCGAGGGAGCCGGCACATCCGGCTTGTTTCGGGTTTCCGGGGTGCGCACCGGTGCCGGGACTCCCTGGCCGCGGGCCTTGCGGGACGGGGCGGCACCCGAGTCCGGCTTGGCGGCCACGTCCTTTGCGGAGGCTGACGGGGTCATGTCATCCATGGTGACCTCCGAGGCCGCCTTGGCCGACTTCTTCGCAGGGGCCTGGTCGGCCGGTGCGGACGACTTCTTCTCGTCTGTGCCCGAGGATGTCGTGGCGGCGCCATTGGACGAGCTCCGGCCGGAGGCGGAGGCGGCCTCCGGGTTGGCCTTGAAGAACTCGTGCCAGGACTCATCCACAGAGGAGGGGTCCTTGGAAAAGCGCTCGTACATCTCGTCCACGAGCCACTGATTCTGTCCGAATTGTGAGACGGTGTTGCTCACGATGATGTGGTGCCTCTCTGGTTCTGTGGTGGGTTTCACACGTCGATGACAACCAGGCTAGACGTTCTGTCCCCGGGGGGACTCGCGATCTCACCTGACAGGGGGATGCCACCTTGAGGTCATTCGGGGTTCACCCGGCCGACCAATGTTGTGGGGGAGCGCCGAATGTGGCGTCGGCGGTGTCCACCACGGTCCGGCCGAGTCTACGGTTGCCCCACCCGCCGATGGCCGCACCGAGCCCGGCGGGTGCGAGTTTGCCCATGGCGAGTCCCGCCCGCTTGACCGCGAACTTGCGGATGAACCGGTGCATCATCCGGGAGTTGATCTCCTTGAGGCCGGGGACACGCAGGGCCCTCGCTGCCAGCGATCCACCGGCGGCGGAGCCACCCCCGGAACTGACGGCGTTTGCGAGGAGCGCGGTTCCGGACGCGCCGAGCATGACGGTCATGACCAGCAATTCCTCGTGCTCGCCCTGGCGCACATCGACCCCGTGCACCTCGGCTACCGCGAGGGTGTAGAACGCTGCGGCCTCGAGGAAGACCAGCGACTCCGCGCCGATCGCGCCGAAGGCGACGAGGGTGCCGATGCCCGGGACGGCCGCAGTGCCACCCACGGCGGCGCCGGAAGCGGTGACAGTGCCCAGGAACAGCGAATCCAGTCGTGAGCGGATCTCGGCGGGGCTCTCCTCCGGATGCTTCTCGCGGAGGGAGTGGACGTAGCGACGTGCGGTCCCGGATTGGAGGCGGATCGCCCGTCGCAGTGCTGCGGTGATCACCCCCGCAGCGGGTCCGGAAACATCTGGCTGGGAAGCGTCGTCATCGGACACGAGGTCACCTTCTTCGATCGGGATGGAAACCGACAGTGAGGCCTAGAGTACGGATCCGGGGGATCGTCCGGTGGGTTCGGCGGAACAGCCGAGTGCTCGTCAGGGCAGGACTCGTTCGGTGTAGGTGTTGCCGAACACCCGGGCCGGGTCGAGCCGGTCGCGGACCGCGACGAAGTCATCGAAGCGGTCGACCATCGTGGCGAAGTCCTCAGCGGTCCGGGTGTGCATCTTGCCCCAGTGGGGGCGACCGTCCGCGGCGAGGAAGATCTCCTCGGCCAGGCGGAACAGTTCGGTGTGGTCCATCCGGTGGTACTGGTGCACGGCGATATAACAGACCTCGCGCCCGTTGGCCGTGGACATCCACACGTCGTCCGCGGCGGCGAAACGGACCTCCATCGGGAAGGACACGTTCAGCCCCGCGCGGTCGATCATGTCGCGGATGTCACCGAGCACCGCGCCGGCGGCCGCGAGCGGCACGGCGTACTCCATCTCCCGGAAACGGACGCGGCGGGGTGAGGCGAATACGTTGTAGCTGCGGTCGGTGAACGTGCGGGCGGACAGTGCGCGCGAGGTGATGCGGTTCAGCCGTGGGGTCAGTGAGGGGCGACGTGTCGCCGCGCGACAGACGGCGTCGAACACCTCGTTGGACAGGAACTCGTCGCTGACGAGGTTCTGTAGACGTCCCACCGGTGCGAGGTCGGAGTCGCCAGGCAGGCGGGTGTTTCGCTTGAGGTTGATGGCATCGGTGTGCGGAAACCAGTAGAACTCGGCGTGGTCGGCGGACCGGGCGAAGCCCTCCATGTCCTTCAGGGCGGCTGAGAGGCTCCAGGGGCGCTCCTCAGCCTGCAGTACGAATGCCGGTACGCACCGGATGGTGATCTTGGTGATGATCCCCAGCGCGCCGATCCCGAGTCGTGCGGCCTCGAACACCTCGGGATGTGAGTCGCGGGAGCACGAGAGGACCGAGCCGTCCGCCGTGACGAGCTGGAGCCCCACGATCGTCGCCGGGATGCCGGGCTCCCGCAATCCGGTCCCGTGGGTGCCGGTGGCGGCGGCGCCCGCGAGCGACTGTTCGGCGAAATCACCCAGGTTCGGTTGGGCGAGCCCGAGATCCCACAGCAGTGGTCCGAGGCGGTGCAACCGCGTTCCGGCCCAGACGGTCACGTCGGCGCCGTCAACCTGGCCGTCGGCGCCGCGGGTGGGGACGATGGACTCGATTCCGGTGAGGTCGTCGAGGGTCATGAGGACCCCATCGGTCGCGGCGGCTGGAGTGAACGAATGTCCGGCACCCACACACTTGACGCGAGTTCCGGACTCCGCCGCGCTCAACACGGTGTTGGTGACCTCGGCGACGGTCGTGGGGGCGGACCGCGAGGTCGGATGTGCGGTTACGTTGCCGGTCCAGTTCGTCCACGTGGGTGCCGAGGTCGTCATGGGTGCACAGACTACCCAGGGATCGGGCGCTCACAGGGGAACTCTGGACGACGTGCCGACGGTGAAACTGGACGAACTTCCAGACAAGGAGCGCGATCCGCTCACCGCGTAAGAAGACTGCTTGCGGTGAACACTGTCAGCGTTGTTGTCGTCGTCGTACGATGGGCGGGTGACCACTAGACTTCCTGCCGATCAGCGCCGAGCGCAACTCCTCCGGGCCGCTTTGGACATTGCCGAGCATGACGGGCTCAGTGCCGTGACCGTCCGCGGAGTCGCCGAGCGCGCGGGCGTCTCATTGGGCGTTGTTCACTATTGCTACACCGACAAGGAAGAACTTCTCCGCGAGTTGATCGGCGCGGTCAACTTCGAGGTCCACCAGGCGGCGAGTGCGTTCGTCAGTGTCGACTTCGATTCGGGCGCGCACGGACTGGAGGGTCTTCGCAGCCGCCTGCGGGAGGCGATAGATCTGGTGTGGGCGGTCATCACCGCCTCCCCGGACAAGCAGCTGCTCACCTACGAGATCGTGTCGTATTCGCTGCGAACGTACGGCCTGCCCGAGGTGGGGCTCGCCCGCAACCAGCAGGAGTCCAACGAGGCGATTGTGCAGTCGGTGCTCGAGCGCACCGCCGCCGCCTCCGGTGTCCGGTGGGGGATGGGGCTGGAGGCGATCACGCGGGTCGTGCTGGCGATCGTCGTGGGTATCGGGCAGAGGTGGCAGATCTACAGGGACGACGACGAGGCCGCCGAACTCCTGCATCAGGCCGTTGATCTGGTGGTACGGGACGCGCAGCTGGTAGACGGGGAGTGATCGCCCGGTGGCATCGGTAACGGAGGCGACCGCCGCAGTTGACGCCGCGACGGCCGAGCTCGACCCACCGCTGGCGGCACTACATCTGCCGAGCCTGCGGGCAAACCTCGCGGACCTCCGGCGCCGTGCGGCGGGAACGCGCATCCGGATCGCGAGCAAGTCGGTGCGATCGCTCGGGGTGCTCCGGGAGGTGCTCGGACCGGATCTACGTGGCGACGACGCAGTGCGCGGCATCATGGCCTATTCGTTGTCCGAGGCGCTCTGGCTGGTCGAGTTGGGTTGTGACGACGTCCTGCTCGGCTATCCCACCGTCGATCGCTCGGCGCTGCGTGCGTTGGCCGCCGATGACGCCGCGCTGGCGGCGGTAACCCTGATGGTGGACAACGTCCGCCAGCTCGAGATCGCGCGGGATGCGGGAGTCGTGGGCGCACGGGTGTGCATCGACGTGGACGGCTCGCTACGGCTGGGACCCGTGCACCTGGGTGTCCGCCGCTCGCCGCTCAGGGATGCAACGGACGTAGAGCCGTTGGTCAGGGCGGCCCGCGACATGGGCTTCCGGGTCGTCGGTGCGATGTTCTACGAGGCTCAGGTCGCCGGGGTCCCGGACAACGTGCGGGGGATCGGGGTGGTCAAGCGCCTGTCGATGAGGCGACTGGTCGCCATCCGCCAGGCCGTGGCCGAAACCATCGAACAGATCACCGGGACTGCTCCGGAGATTATCAACTCCGGTGGTTCCGGCTCCGTCGCGGAGAGTGCCTCCGCACCCGCGGTAACCGAGGTCACCGCAGGGTCGGGCCTCTATGTTCCCGGACTGTTCGACCACTACAGCACGTTCACCCCGCGGCCGTCCCTGTTCTTCGCCCTCCCGGCGGTGCGGACCCCGGCGCCGGGATTCACCACCTTTCTGTACGGCGGTTACGTGGCATCGGGCGTACCCGGTGTGGACCGCCTCCCGGTGCCCGCGATGCCGTCCGGATTGCGCTACCTCGGTCGGGAGGGGGCCGGCGAGGTCCAGACACCGGTGAAGGGGTCCGTGCCGATCGGACAGCGTTCGTGGTGGCGGCACGCGAAAGCGGGTGAAGTGTGCGAGCGGTTCGACACACTGCACGTGGTGGACGAGACTGCGGAGGGGCCCGCCATCGTCGAGCAGTGGCCCACCTACCGCGGTGAAGGGAAGTGTTTCGGATGAGTGTGGACCGGACGATGTCCGAGGAGGCCCTCCGGCGGCTGCACTCGGAGGCCGTGGCGATCACCGCCGATCTGGTCTCCATCGACTCCACCAACACCGGGGATCCGGCCACGATCGGTGACGGCGAAACCCGGGTGTGCCGGCGGATCGCCGAATACCTCGACGAGGTCGGTATCGCCAGCGAACTGGTGGAATCCATCCCCGGTAGAGGAAGCCTGTTCGCGAGGGTCGAGGGCTCCGACCCGGACGCGGGCGGGCTGGTCGTCCACGGACACGTCGACGTGGTGCCCGCAGTCGCCGAGGACTGGACGGTCCCACCGTTTGCCGGAGAGATCCGTGACGGCTGGCTCTACGGCCGTGGAACCGTCGACATGAAGAACATGCTCGGGATGACCCTCGCCGTGATCCGGCACTACCGCCGCGAAGGGGTGGTCCCCAGGCGGACACTGCTGCTGGCCTTCTTCGCCGATGAGGAAGCGGCCGGGATCATGGGCGCCAAGTGGGTCGTGCGGGAACGCCCGGAGATCTTCGACGGGATGACCGAGGCCCTGAGCGAGGTCGGAGGCTGGTCGGTTCCCGTAGGCGGACGTCGGCTGTATCCAATCGCCGTCGCGGAGAAGGGCGTTGCCTGGGCGTCGGTGACCGCGCACGGCACCGCTGCCCACGCCTCCCGTCCGACCACCGACAACGCCGTCGCCGCGGTCGCGGGGGCGGTTCACCGGGTCGCGTCCCGGGAATTCCCGGTGGAGCCGACCGAGGCGAACACCGCGCTGGCCGCGGCCGTCGGCCAGTTGGCGGGCTGCAGTGGCGATGTGGCCGAGCTGCCGGCTCGACTGGAGGTTCTCGGACACTTCGGACCGCTGGTCGCCGCATCCCTGTCCCACACCGCGTCGCCGACGATCCTGTCCGCCGGGTACAAGACCAATGTCATCCCCACCGAGGCCCACGCCGAGATCGACTGCCGCGTCCTGCCCGGGGGCGAGGAGACGTTCCGCGCGGAGATCGAGGACGAGCTCGGCCCTGACGTTGACGTCGAGTGGATCTGGGAGCCGCCGATCGCCGCCCCCGCCGATGCCGAACTGGTCGAGGTGATCCGGGAAGCGGTGCGGGAGTCCGATCCCGACGCACTCGTCGTTCCGTATCTCCTACCCGCGAGCACGGACAACAAGCACCTCGCCAGACTCGGGATCTCCGGGTACGGCTTCGTACCGTTGCGGGTTCCGGACGACTTCGACGTGTTCGGCCACTTCCACGCCGTGGACGAGCGCGTTCCAGTTGATGCGCTGCACTTCGGGGCGGACGTCCTGGCCACAGTCCTCCGATCGGCGTGACGGGAATCAACGCCACCAACCAGGGCAAGGGCTCCCGGAACAGACTTCCCGCGGACATCTGGGTACTCGTCGCCGCTGCGTTCGCGGTGGCGATCGGCTACGGACTGGTGGCTCCTGTCCTGCCGCAGTTCGCGCAGAGCTTCGATGTCTCGGTCACCGCCGCGTCGGTGGTGGTGAGCGCCTTCGCGTTCTTCCGACTGGTGTTCGCCCCGACCGGCGGATTCCTGGTGGACCGGTTGGGCGAACGCAGCGTGTACATGACGGGACTGCTCATCGTGGCGGTCTCCACCCTGGCCACCGGCTTGGCACAGTCATATGTGCAGTTGTTGATCTTCCGTGGACTCGGCGGGCTGGGCTCGACGATGTTCACGATCTCGGCCATGGCCCTGCTCACCAGGATCTCCCCGCCCGGCGCACGCGGCCGGATCATGGGCATCTACGCCACGGCCTTCCTCATCGGAAACATCGGCGGGCCCGTCCTCGGCGGGGTGCTGGCCGAGTTCGGGATGCGGATCCCGT
This sequence comes from Dietzia aerolata, assembly GCF_014144865.1. GTDB lineage: Bacteria > Actinomycetota > Actinomycetes > Mycobacteriales > Mycobacteriaceae > Dietzia > Dietzia aerolata. The sequence continues at coordinate 26,456 of NZ_JAALDM010000043.1, forward strand.
TCTTCGTCTACTCCGCCTCGCTGCTGGTGGCCACGGCCGTGGTCGCGATCTTCCTGCGGGGCGGGCGCCGTCGATCGTCAGACGACCAGACCCCGGAACTGCCACCGCTGCCGGTACGGGAGGCTCTGAAGGACCTTCGCTACCTCGCCGCCCTGGCCTCGAGCTTCGTCAACGGCTGGGCATCGTTCGGCGTTCGGGTCGCGATCGTCCCACTGTTCGCCGCGGCCAATTTCGATGCCGGCCCGGGCATCGCAGGAACGGCGCTGGCGTCGTTCGCGGTGGGGACGGCATCGGTGGTGTCCGTTGCCGGATGGCTCTCCGATCGATACGGACGCAAACCCCTGGTCATCTGGGGACTCGTGATCTCGGGTGTGTCCACCGTCGTCATGGGCTGGTGTGACACCGTCCCGCTTCTCGTCGCCGCCTCTGTGGTGGCCGGGGTCGGAGCGGGAATCCTCAACCCGTCTCAGCAGGCGACGGTCGCCGACGTCATCGGCTCGGACCGCGCTGGCGGCAAGGTCCTGGCGACGTTCCAGATGGCCAGCGACACCGGTGCGATCCTCGGTCCGGTCGTGGTGGGCCTGGTGGTCGACGCCATGGGCTACAAGGTCGGTTTCGCTGTGTCCGGCGCGCTTCTGTTGGCCGCGGTGATCCCGTGGCTGTTCGCGAAGGAGCCCCGACAGGCGGCGAGCGCGGTCACGTCGGGGGAGTGACCTGCTCCATCGTCTCGCTAATCGGCCCCGTGACGCCGTAACATGGTAGGCCTCATGAACAACAATGACGAGGACCGTACCGCCGCTGCCGGCGACGAGGTCAATACCGACGCCAGCGCCCCCGAATCTTCCGAGTCCCTCACTGCCGAGCCCGCCCCGGCCTCGCCCGAGAGCAGCACCTCGTCGGAGAACGGCGACGACGCCCCGACGGTCACCTTCGCGGACATGGGCCTGGCGCCCGCTGTGGCCAAGGCCGTGCAGGAGGTCGGGTACGAGGTCCCGTCCGCCATCCAGGAAGCAACGATTCCGCTGGTCCTCGAGGGCCGGGACGTCGTGGGCCTGGCCCAGACCGGTACCGGTAAGACGGCGGCGTTCGCGCTGCCGATCCTCTCGCTCATCGATCCGTCGGTGAAGAGCCCGCAGGCACTCATCCTGGCGCCGACGCGCGAGCTCGCGCTCCAGGTCGCCGAGGCGTGCGTCACCTATTCGTCGGGGATGCCGCAGGTGAACGTCCTGCCGATCTACGGCGGCCAGGCGTATGGAATCCAGCTCTCGGGTCTGCGTCGCGGCGCGCAGATCATCGTCGGTACCCCCGGTCGTGTCATCGATCACCTCAAGAAGGGGACGCTGGACCTGTCGGGTCTGCGGCACCTCGTCCTGGACGAGGCGGACGAGATGCTGGCGATGGGATTCCAGGAAGATGTCGAGCGGATTCTCGCCGACACCCCCGAGTCGACCCAGGTGGCACTGTTCTCCGCCACCATGCCCTCCGCGATCCGTCGGATCTCGCAGCGCTACCTCACCGATCCGACCGAGGTGAAGGTGGCGTCCAAGACGTCGACCGCGCCGAGCATCCAGCAGCGGTACGTGCTGGTCCACCATCGCGACAAGCTCGATGCACTGACCCGAATCCTCGAGGTCGAGGACTTCGACGCGATGATCATGTTCGTGCGCACCAAGTCGGCCACCGAGGAGCTCGCTGAGCGACTCCGGGCGCGGGGATTCTCCGCCGCTCCGATCAACGGCGACATCCCACAGAACCTGCGTGAGCGCACCATCGAAGCCCTCAAGGACGGTCGCACGGACATCCTCGTGGCCACCGACGTCGCGGCCCGCGGACTGGACGTGCCGCGCATCAGCCACGTCGTCAACTACGACATCCCGCACGACACGGAGTCGTATGTCCACCGGATCGGTCGAACGGGCCGCGCCGGCCGCAGTGGGCACGCCCTGCTGTTCGTCACCCCGCGCGAGCGACGCCTGCTGTCGCAGATCGAGCGCGCCACCCGCCAGCCGCTGACCGAGATCCAGCTGCCGAGCGTGGACGACGTCAACGAGATGCGGATGGCCAAGTTCGCGCAGTCGATCACCGAGAGCCTCGAGGACTCGAACATCGCGCTCTTCCGTCGACTGGTCGAGGACTACGCGTCCGAACACTCGGTGTCGATGGCGGACATCGCGGCGGCGCTGGCCACCCAGTCCCGGAACTCGGACGATTTCCTCATGCGCGAGCCGGAGCGTCCGCAGCGTCGTGACCGGCACGACGATCGTCGGGACAACCGCCGTGACGATCGTCGGGAGCGCCCGGCACGCGACTTCGATGGCCCCCGCCCGTCGCGCTCGGGCAAGGACATGGCGCAGTACCGCATCGCCGTGGGTAAGCGGAACAACGTCAAGCCCGGTTCGATCATGGGTGCGCTCGCCAACGAGGCCGGTCTCCGTGGTGGCGACATCGGCCGCATCTCGATTCGTTTCGACCACTCGGTCGTAGAGCTCCCGGCGGACCTGCCGGCCGATCAGCTCGACTCGATGAAGGGGATCATCGTCGGCGGCGAGGAGATCGACATCCGTCCGGACTCCGGTCCTCCTGCGGGCCGCCCGGGCTCGTTCCGGGACGATCGCGGCGGCAAGCCACGCGGCGGTTACCGCGGCAACCGGGTCGACCGGGATGATCGCGGCAACGACCGCCGTGGCGGACGGTTCGACGACCGTCGCAACGATCGACGTAATGATCGCCGCGACGATCGTCGCGATGACCGCGGCGGCTACCGGGGTGGGGACGACCGCCGCGGTGGCGGCCCCCGTCGCGACGACGATCGACGGGGCGGCGGCGGTTTCCGTGGCCGGTCCGGCGGCGGTCGCCATCACGACTGATCACTGACGCACTCAACGACGCCACGCCCACTTCAGGGCGTGGCGTCGTCGTCTATCCGGGGCATCGCCGGACCGCCGCGGAGAGCGCGTCGTGGTCGGCCTCGGTCACGGGGAGTCCATAGGCGGTCGCGGCGGTGAGGTAGCGGGCGGCGTAAAAGCAGTGCCGCGCCGGGTCCGGCGGGAGCCAGTCGGCGGGGGTGGAGTCGCTCTTGCGACTGTTCACGCCGCCGGTGACGGCCACGAGGTTGTGGTCGACGTCGTTGGCGAACGCCGCGCGCCGCTGGGGTGTCCACGCCCAGGCGCCGAAATCCCATGCGGCCGACAACGGAAAAATATGATCGATGTGGATGCCGCGCACTCCCGAGTCCCCGGTGTCCACCACGCGTCCGGTGTACGGGTCGATGAGGCGCCCCCCGTCGATCGTGCAGGCCCCGGACCGGGTCGGCGTGCTGGCGTTCAGGTCCCGGACGAGGACGTCGATCCTGGTCGAGCAACCGTTCTGACTGCCCGGTGCCGTGGTGGCGTCGCTCCACGCCGGTCCGAACACGCAGGCGGCGTCGCCGGAGCAGTCCCGCTCGTATCCGGGCACGGCCGGACGTTCGGTGACGACGGCAACCGCCTCGAGAAGCGGCGTGACCCGGTCTCGGGGCGGGCTTCCCGGCGCGGAGCCGGTCGGGCGCCCGAGTACCGCCACCAGGCCGAGG